>NZ_CP024770.1:1090964-1173115 GCF_011395035.1 Pantoea cypripedii | reverse complement strand
TCACTTTTGAATCCCCAGTTAAAGCGGGTATTTTCCAGCGGTAATCCAAGCGCAGCTGGCATGTCCAGAATAATGTTTCTATGACTTTTCCCCGCCTCAAGAAGAAGCACTTTAAATTTGCCACTTTCGCTGAGGCGATTCGCAACCACACAACCTGCTGAACCCGCTCCAACAACAATGTAATCATAATGTGTATTCGTAGTCATAATCCGCCTCAGTGCTTAAAGCATACTAACGTCAAGAATTATCAAATCATCACGTATATCGTATACCATATGTGATTATCGAGATGAACCGGATTTTATTTAAATGAAGCTACACATCACAATTTCATATGGATGATGAACAGAGAATGAGGCATTTCGGGTGAAAGATTTTTTATAGAGGGTGCGATGATGACGTACATCCATTCATGGGCATTAGAGACTGACTCTAACCATCTGTTTTAATTCGTATCTGAAGGAAACCCCCATATTGATGGGTGGTCGATTTTCCCGGGGGATTCAGAGCTGATGCATAAGACAAGCGCATGATCGTTATGCGGGACGCATGGCAGCCCTGTTACGTCATGGACTCTGCTCTACGCTGGCTTTATCAATAGTAAGAATCCACTGCTCATCTTCTGCAATAACTATGCTGGTGACCGCCATCATGGCTGCCACCAGCAGTATTCAAATATGGCTGCCTACCGACAAACAACCGGATAGCAGAAAAATAATCGGGCAAACGGAGACCGCAAAGAAAATTCTCATAGCTATTACCTGTGATTAAAGAATTGAAACACATCCGCTGAGCATTACCACAACCACGACACAAATAAGCCCGATCAACACATTGCTGGTCATATCCATACTTTCACCCCCCCAACATAACTGTACGGTTTAGTTTAGTTATGGGTGATTTTGATGTCAACATGTTTTCATTTTTTGCCCCACCCGGTATTTCTGCAGCGGTTTACTTACCACAAGCTCAATTGAGATGCAGACGTACTGACAGCTTTAGTTTAACAGGATGAAAAAAGGGGCACTTCAGGAATAGTACCCCACAAATCCAACAAGGAACGGGCCAGAGTGATAACCCATTCAATACCGCACAGATGAGGGTTAGTTCAGTCTGTCCGTATTACCGGCCGAATCGAGTCCAGCCGCGTCCGAAGTCACCATAAGCAGCGACCGAACCGTCATGTTCAATCGCCAGTGTATCTTCGAGCTTGATAAAGCCCACTCGCGGATGCTTGATAGCCGTTTCAACAGAAATCACCATTCCCTTTTCCAGGGGGCGTTCAGCATCGGTCGGTTCATAAGGGAAGCCGGACGGAGCCAGACGCGGTGTTTCATGGGTTACCAGGCCAAGACCATGCGCAACAAAATCAACATATTTTGCGTTTGGTGACAGAGCAATCTGCTGATTAGCTGCCGTATAAATTTCACGACCAAGGTTACCTGCTTTGATGGCATTACGCGCTGCCGTCTGAATAGCATCAATTTCCGCCAGCAGATCCTGCTGTTCCGCGTCTGGTTCACCGATAATCGCCATGCGACACAAATCACCAATATAGCCCTGCAGCTGACCACCGGAATCAATGGAGACGATATCGCCTTTCTTCAATACATAATCAGAGGGCGCGCGATTCAGGCTGGTACCGGCTGTAATAAGGCAATATTCATATGACAGACCACGTTTTTCTTCTTCAGCCGCGAGCTTTGCCACCAATTCATTCTTGGTGATGCCGGGGCCTGAATTTGCCACTACTGCCAGCATCGATTCAACCACATCGTCAGATGCTTTCTTAATCAACGCTAACTCAGTTGATGTTTTGATTGATCGCAGGAGTTCCAGTGGACGCTGACAATTAACCAGCTCGGTACCGGGCAAATGCTTCTGCAATGACATCGCAGCTTCGAACGGAATAAAATCAGGTTCGACGCCAATCGTCTTCAGATCGGGTGCCAAATCGCGAATATACTGCACGGCATAGGTCAGCGAATCCTGAATACCCCAGGCACGAGTACTCACCTCTGACATCCAGAATTTATCCAATTCCAGCTCAAAAGATTCCATACCATGGCCAATATATGCCGTTTTTTCAGGTTGCCCGCGGAAATAGACCATCAACGGGAAATATTTACTGGTACCAAACGCTTCAAAATAATCAAAAAAGAAAAATGTATAACCACCCAGTAAATAACGCAGGTTATGGCGAGATGAAATTAAAATGACATCCAATCCGGCATTTTCCAGATATGCATCCAGTTTTTTACTGTCGAATGGAGCCCTTCCCTTTATTACAGGAATAGCGGAGGTACCCATTTTTTGGTTCCTATATTTAACGTTTAATTGCGGATTCCAGCCTTGCGCGTTGATGCAACCAGGCTACCAGTTTTCCACCTTCACTTTCATTATGAGCCCAGGCTTCATGTGCCGCTGCCATTGCATCACCACGCAATAATGCGTCGATCATTGGGCGGTGCTGCTCAATGATGCCAGGGAGATTACCGGTCATTAACTGGTTACTGATCTGGATATACAGACGTACCTGTTGCTCAACCAGTCGGTACTGCTCAGCAAGGCGCTTATGGCCAACACACTCAATAAGTGTTCTGTGCAGTGCGAAATCACATTCACTGGCATCATGCACACTGCCTTTCATACAGGCGTGAACCAGATTGTTCATGGCCTCTTCTATCATTTTCTGCAACTGAGGCGTCATGTTTTCTGCGGCGAGTCTGATCGCAAGACTTTCAAGGCTTGCCCTTAAGGTCCAGAGTTCCCAGGCATCGTCCGCGGTCAGCGACTTCACTTCCCAACTGGTATAAGGTTTTTTGACCAGCAAACCTTCAGTAGCAAGTTGATGTAATCCTGTGCGTAAGGTCGCGCGTCCGATCCCCATCTGATCGGCCAGCGTTGTTTCCGTGATGCGCTCACCAGGCTGCAGAGCACCGGAAAGAATATATTCCCGGAGATTGTCAGTAGCCAGTGCTTCTATTGACCGCTTTTCCAGCGGTACGAGTGAACGTTTTACAGCCACGATGTCTTCCTTACTGAACTCTGTTTTCGTTGTTAGCCCTGAGGCAAATGTCCAGCGTTACCATTCAAGGTGAACAGTTTCACCCTGCAACGCTGATTTCAGTGCAGCTTCAATAACTCTGATTTGTGCTGCACCCTGGTGGTGCAATGCGCTTCTGTTAGGTAATCCCCGAACTGCAAGGGCAAATTCGGAAAATTGATTACGGAACAGGTCATTAGTAACCAGCAACGTTGCACCTTCTCCCTGAGGTGGAGAGAGTACTACTTCGTCGTTAACCAGCACGGTGTTCACATCACGAATCTCTACGTGATAGTTATCGAACAGCAGGTAGTAACGTTCAAAGAAGGGCTGCTGGTTGTAAGACAGATGCACAGTCGCCATCTTATCATCTGGATAGCGAAGAAGAATCATTGCTTCGTCTTCTGCTTTCCAGCAATCACGCCAACGGGTGGCTTCTGCATGCACGCGCAGTGGGTAATGGCCTAACATCGCCTGTACGAAATCAACCGTATGTGAGCCCAGCATCGGGAAAACTAGACCCTCTTCTGGTGTACGATCTTTCCACCAGGGTGCCTGTGGGCCGGGCCAGTACATACAGAAAGACGCCTGGATAGCACGCAGATTACCAAAGCGCTCCATATTGTCCTGCACGTAACGAATGGCTGAACCATGGCGGCGTGACTGACCTACCGCCAGCACACGATTGGTTTCATCTGCCACAGCAGCCATTTTAGCGGCTGTTTTGTAATCATCCGCCATCGGTTTTTCAACCAGCACATGACGTCCACCACGCATACACTCCTCAGCGGCAGGACCATGAAGCTGGTTCGGCAGGCAAAGATCGAATGCTTCGATCTCCGGGCATTTGAGAGCCTCTTCAATGGAGGAAAACGCATAAAGCGCGCCATGTTTCTCAGCAGACGCTTTTGCCAGTTCGATATTTTGGTCGACAACGGCAATCAGTGTTCCTTTTTCCGGTTGGGCAGTAATGGCACCAAGATGCGCATCTGACACCCGGCCAGCACCAACCACGGCCATACCGACTGGGATGAATTTATCTGACATGTTTTTACCTTCTCAACGTAAATCGCAAGCAACGGAGTGATATTTCAAAACCCGGTTTAAATCACAGTTACCGTGAGGTTTTAATGGGATGCTACGGCCATAGACGATTGTCGTCAATACAAAATTATAATCACCAAAATAGTGCCTTGATGCATTATTTTGGTGCAAAAACCCAGCAAAGAATTTTATACTTCCCGTCAGAGCATGCGGTAAAAACAAATAATAAAAACGTTATTTTACAGTTATATATACCAATAAGGATGCAAGATAAGTCAATATTGGCCCCTCGTTTGCTTAGGGAAATACAACATGGTTGGTTGTCGACAATCATGACTAAAATACAAAATTACGCCCATTTGTGGAGATTGCCATGAGCATTAACCGTCGCAAGTTTTTAAAGGCTTCGGCAGCAACATTGCTGACACTGCCTTTAGCGGGAACTTTTTCGAAAGCGTTTGCTGCATCAAGCTACACACTCAAAATTGGAAACTCTTTTCCCAGTGCACATCCCCTGAACGTGCGTTTGAAACAAGCTGCTGAAGCAGTAGAAAAGAAAACGAATGGTCAGATGAAAGTCCGTATTTTCGCTGACAGCGCGTTAGGTTCTGACAGCGATATGATGAGTCAGGTACGATCCGGTGCGCTGGATGCCGTCTGCACCTCTTTGCTGTTTTTTGAATCTCTTGAGCCTTCCGCCAATATTGCTGGTCTCGGGTTTGGCTATAAGGACTACAACACCGTTTGGTCCGCATGGGACGGCGATGTGGGTCACTATGTGCGCGGCCGCTTATCAAAATTGGGAATTACCCCGTTAGAGAAAACCTGGGACAATGGTTTTCGTCAGATAACCAATAACGTGCATCCCATCAATAATGTGGCAGACCTCGCCGGCATGAAGATTCGTGTGCCCAGCGCGCGTATTCAACAGGATTTGTTCGTTTCCCTCGGCGCGGCACCGACATCCGTAAATATTAAAGAAACCTACTCTGCACTCAAAACGCACGTGGTCGATGGTCAGGAAAATGCCCTGACCCATGCCGAATTCTGGAAGTTCTACGAAGTACAGAAATATTGCTCCATGACCAGCCACATGTGGGATGGTCTGACCGTGGTATGCAACAGCGATATCTATAACGGTATCCCTGATGAGCTGCGCAATATTTTTACTCAAACCTTCAATGATACTGCACTGCTCCAGCGTCAGGACATGGTGACACTGAATACCAATCTGCGCGATTCACTGAGCAAAAAAGGGCTGATTTTTAACGACGTTGATAAAGCCCCTTTCCGTAAGAAACTGGAAGATGCTGGTTTCTACAAAAAATGGCGTGGAATAGTTGGCGAAGAAGTATGGGCAATGTACGAAAAGTACGCCAACGCATGATCGTCCATTTAGCAACGTTACGTTTCTGAGGTGAAAATGAGTATCCCCTTTTCTATAGAAAACTCACTGTATTCCGACCGTCGCCTGTCGTGGTTGGGGCGAATTGAAGGTATATCCGGAGAAATAGTCGGCGGGCTGGCCGCCGCTATTATTCTGTTTGAAACAGTGCTCTTGGCAATGGGGGTATTCGCCCGTTACGTATTGCACTCACCTATCTTCTGGGGCGATGAGCTGGCATTAATCCTGTTTGCCTGGCTTTCCATGTTTGGTGCAGTGCTGGCATTGCGCAATGCACAGCATATGAAGCTGACTTTTATTGTCGATAAACTTTCGCCGGCAAGGCAGGTCCAGGTTCGGGTATTTACCTGGACGCTGCTTACCGCAGTCATTACCGCTTTGCTGATTGCATCCTGGAACTACACCACACACTCATGGATTGAGAAAACGCCTGCATTGCAGGTGTCCGTAGGATACCGCGCTGCGGCTATCACTGTTGGTTTTGGTCTGATGCTGATCACCTGCCTGGCACGTTTGCAGGAGATTGCTCGCTTATCTTCTTTGCTGTGGTCTGCCCTGATTATTGGCGTGATTGCGGCTGCGTTCTGGTACTCGCAATCGTTCTTTAATGACATTGGCAACTACAGCCTGATTTTCTTCTTTGTTGTACTGGTGCTGGTCTGCATCGCAGCCGGTATAGAAATCGCGTTAACATTTGCTCTGGCTACCCTTGCCTACATTGGCATCATGACTCATGCCCCCTTCAGCATTGTCATTAACCGTCTGGATGCGGCGATTTCGGACTTCGTGCTGCTCTCAATCCCGCTGTTTATCTTTGTGGGCGTGTTGCTGGAGGCCACCGGACTTTCCAAAGCATTGATCGAACTGATGGTTAAAATGCTGGGGCATGTTAAAGGAGGGTTCCATTACGTGCTGATTGCCGCCATGTATCTGGTCTCCGGTATCTCCGGTTCCAAATCTGCAGATATGGCAGCCATTGCCCCTATCCTGTTACCGGAAATGAAACGCCGTGGCAATAATGAAGGAGAAACGGTCGCTCTGCTCTCAGTATCAGGTGCAATGGCAGAGACCATCCCCCCCAGCATTATTCTGATTGCTGTCGGCGTATCTTCGGGCGTATCCATTGCTTCACTGTTTGTCAGTGGTCTGGTGCCAGCTCTGCTGGGACTCATTGCACTGGGGGCAGTCGTGTTCTTCCGCCATCGCAAAAGTACGGCGGTGAATGTCGAACGTGCCAGTAAAAAAGAAATCCTCAAAGCGCTGTTTTATGCTCTGCCTGCTCTTATGTTGCCGCTGCTGATCCGTGCTGCGGTCGTCGAAGGTGTGGCGACAGCGACTGAAGTTGCCACCGTAGGCGTTGTGTACTCCATAGTCTGCGGCTTGGTTGTCTATCGTCAGTTCCCGTTAAAAAGAATCTATCGCGCAATGATCGCAACCGCATCCCTGACCGGGGCCATCATGCTGGTAACCGGTCTCGCGGGTGGTATGGCGTGGGCGCTGACCCAGAGCGGATTCTCTGACGATCTGATGTCTATGATGCAAAATCTGCCAGGTGGCTGGATTGGCTTCATTCTGTTTTCAATCGTCTTTTTTGCTTTGTTAGGAAGTATTCTGGAAGGTTTCCCCGCAATCGTACTCTTTGCACCACTGATGTTCCCTATCGCCCATGAATTCGGCATTCATGGCGTGCATTACGCCATGGTTGTGGTGCTATCCATGTCGATCGGCCTCTTCTCACCACCTTTTGGAGTGGGCTTCTATTCCGCCTGTGCCATCGGGCGTGTTGCACCCGATAAAGTCATGAAGGACATCTGGGTATATATGTTCGCTTTTATCCTGGTCGTCATTGTTGTTGCGCTGGTGCCATGGTTCTCGGTTGGATTGCTGAAAGATCTGTAATCAAAAAAGGAAGAAATGATGAAAAGTAAGTTGATCCTGGATTTCGCCACCGCCAATGCGGCCTGTGTTGCAGCGATGGGGTATGCGCAGAAACAGGGATGGAATGTCGCAGTGGCGATTGTCGACGATGGCGGTCATCCACTGGTCATAACCCGTACCGATGGCACTTCGCCAATCAGTGTTTACATCGCTCAGGATAAGGCAAAAACAGCCGCCATATCCCGTCGCGAGACGGCCATTTTCGAGCAGGAAATCAATAGCGGACGTTTTGCGTTTATTACTGCACCGATACAGGGCGCTCTTGAGGGCGGCATCCCTTTCATTGCACAGTCACAAACCGTTGGCGCAGTTGGCATCGCTGGTGTAAAGCCACATCAGGCTGCCGAGGTGGCAAAAGCGGCGGTCGAGTCTTTTAACCAATCGGTGAGCCAGAGCGAGGAGAGTTAACCTGAGAGTTAATGCCTGGGTGTTCTTCGGTTGATACCGGATAAAAAATAGAGTTCCTTTTGCAATTTAAGATTGTCGACAAGCGACAATGATCGTAAAAGGATTGGGATGCCATCACTAATTAAGTAATGAAAATGAAACCTATGACGCAAACACAAAATAATAGCAGTGACAAAGTAGCTTCCGAAGGAGGCCTTGCGGGCGCTTATGTCCAAATGAGTAATGATGAAGCTGTTCAGCTTGCAGCACGGGAGTATTCAGTCTCGGCGACAGCTCAGCGCCTCGACACCGAAAAAGATGACACCTTCCTGCTCAAAACGTCTGAAGGGGAAAAATTCATTCTTAAGGTCGCCAATCCGTCAGAAGATGCAGAGGAGATCGATTTTCAGACTGAGCTGCTGCAATACATAACTGAACATGACTCATCGCTACCAGTCCCTCGCACCGTTACGTCTGTCAGCGGTGAACTGCATCCCAATATCACAGACCTCGCCGGCCAGGTGCGTCAGGTACGCCTGATGACTTATCTTGAGGGCACGCCACTCGACCGCACCAGCTCAACCTCCTCTGAACGCGAACATATTGGTGAAATCCTCGGGCGTCTGCGTCTTGCCTGTAAGGGTTTCTCGCATCTCGGTGATTCGCGCGTTCTGGCCTGGGATGTGCAGCACCTTAAAGAGCTACAACATTTGCTGCCAGAGATTGCCGATGACGAACAACGCGCCATGCTGGAGCTGGGTATGAAGCGATATCTGACACTGCTCCCGCGTATTCGCGCATTACGCACTCAGGTACTGCACAACGATTTCAGCCAGTCCAATATCGTGGTTGATCATGAAGCCCCTAATTTTGTCACCGGAATTATTGATTTTGGTGATGCCGTAAAAACAGCAATTGCGATTGATGTCTCCACCGCCCTGCTCAACCAGCTCCCACGCCAGGCTCACGGAGAGCGCGGTGAAGACCTGTTTGCGGCCGGCAAAGACGTACTGAAAGGTTATCTGAGAGTGACAGAGTTAACCGATGAAGAGCTGGAGTTAATCCCTCATCTGACGATGGCGCGAGTGATTGCCCGAACCCTGATCACACACTGGCGCGTAAAACTCTTCCCGGAAAATGCTCCTTACATCATGCGTAACACGGAACAAGGCTGGGCACAGTTGCGTTGGTTCCTGTCACATTCTGTAGAAGAAGTGTCCGCGTCATTGAAGCAAGTTAGCGCTCTGACTGAATAAAAGTTTTATCCCTAAGACCATCAACAAGAGAACGATTTCTTATGACAACTGCTAAGCCGAATGCACCTCGTGGCAAAATGAACAATGCATTTAACCCTAACGATCTCGACCACCTCGATGCAGAAACCCGCAAACAGGTCGAGCGTCGCATGCGTTTACTGGGACCGTCGTATCGCTTGTTCTACAGCAACCCGGTGGAAATCAGTAAAGCAAAAGGCGTGCTGCTTTGGGATAAAAACGGCAACGAATACCTCGATGCATATAACAACGTTGTCTCCATTGGACACGGCCACCCCCGCGTCATTAAGGCCGTGGCTGAGCAGATGGAAAAATTGTGTACCCACACGCGCTACGTGAGTGAAAACATCCTGAATTTCGCCGAAAAATTGCTGGGCACTTTCGGGGGCCGTATCGGTGAAACAGGTCACGCGATGTTTACCTGTACGGGTTCTGAAGCAAACGACCTGGCCATCCGTATTGCCAAACACTATACCGGCAAGAACGGCATTATCGTGACGTCTGAGGCTTATCACGGCAACTCCGACATGACGGCGTCATTTTCTCCTTCTCTCGGTGAAAACTCCGCTCTGGGAACCTGGGTCCGTCGCGTGACTGCACCAGACTCCTATCGTCTGCCTCCAGAGAAGATTGGTCAGATCCTGGCTGAACAGGTTCGCGAGCAAATTAAAGATCTTGAACGTCACGGTGACGGTCTGGCCGCGTTTGTGGTTGATTCCCTCTTCACCTCGGATGGTATCTATCCCTATCCGAAAGATGTGCTGGCGCCGGTTGCTGAAGTGGTGAAAGAAGCCGGTGGCCTGTTTATCGCTGATGAAGTGCAATGTGGCTTTGGCCGCTGCGGTGATGCCATGTGGGGTTACCAGCGTCATGGTATCGATCCGGATATCGTCACGATGGGCAAACCGATGGGGAATGGCTATCCGGTCGCGGGTATCGCTGTCGCTCCTGAAGTGGTTGCCGAGTTTGGCCGTGATATGCGTTATTTCAACACCTTTGGTGGTAACACCGTCGCGATCGCAGCGGCAACGGCCACCTTTGACGTTATCGTTGAAGAGAAGCTGATGGAGAATTGCGCCAAAGTGGGCGATATCATCCTGGAAGGCTTGCAGTTGATGGCAAAACGTTACCCGCAGATCGGTGATGTGCGTGGGGTTGGCCTGTATTTGGGCGTGGAGATCATCAGCGACGCCGCCAATAAAACACCTGATCAGAAAACCGCAACCACCCTTGTCAATGCGCTGCGTGATCGTCGTGTACTGATTTCTGCCACCGGCTTCCACGGTAACGTACTGAAAATTCGCCCGCCATTGGTGTTTACTGCAGAAAATGCAGAACGCCTGTTGGCTGAAATTGATGCTGTTTTTGCTTCACTGTAATCAGGGGACCACTATGAACTGGGATTTACCTTTTTCATCAGGCCGACAACCGGTATTGGGCCGCAACGTGGTTGCGACTTCGCAGCCACTGGCAGCACAAGCAGGCGCGGCAACCTTTGAACGTGGCGGTAACGCCATCGATGCTGCTCTTGCAACGGCCATCACTCTCACCGTAGTAGAGCCTGTAATGAACGGTATCGGTGGTGATGGGTTTGCGCTGATATGGGACGGCACCGAGTTACACGGGTTAAACAGTTCAGGACGTTCGCCGGCTGGCTGGACACCAGAACGTTTTGCTGGCCTTGACGCTATGCCCTACCGCGGTTGGGAAACAGTGACTGTGCCAGGCCAGGTTGCAGGCTGGATTGCACTCTCGCGCAAGTTTGGTCGCCTGCCTTTCAAAGACTTATTTATCGATGCCATTCGTTACGCACGTGAAGGTTTCCCGGTCAGCCCGGTGATTTCACGCCAGTGGGCGCAGTCGGTTAAAGAGCTGCATATGCAGCCCGGTTTCGATGCCTTTATGATCAATGGCCGCGCGCCGAAAACCGGAGAGATCTGGCGTTTTCCTGAGCAAGCCGACACGCTGGAAGAGATTGCGAATACTGAAGGTGAGTCTTTCTACAATGGGCGTCTGGCCCAATGCATCGCTGATTTTGCTGCTCAGCATAACGCCGTATTAACGCGCGAAGATCTTGCCGCACATCAAAGTGAATGGGTCAAACCGATTTCAGTCGATTTCCAGGGGCACAAGGTTCATCAAATTCCACCTAACGGCCAGGGTATTTCCGCCCTGATTGCGCTGGGGTTACTGGAAAACCTCCCGTATAAAGAGACGCAACCAGGCTCTGCCGAACGCATGCACCTGGAAATTGAAGCCATGCGTGTAGCCTTTGCTGATTTGCATCACCATATTGCTGATGCAGACCATATGCGCATTGATCCGCTGTCGTTGTTGGATAAAGAGTATCTGGCAGAACGAGCGAAAACTATTGACCTCAATTTACGTGGCAACCACACCGCCGGTGTGCCGAAAACCAGTGGCACCGTGTACCTGTGCGCCGCCGATGAAGAAGGCCGAATGATCTCCTATATTCAGTCTAACTATCGTGGTTTTGGTTCAGGTGTCGTGGTACCAGGTACTGGAATCTCGCTGCATAACCGTGGTTATGGCTTTGTCACCACACCGGGGCATGTTAATCAGGTTGGCCCCTCTAAGCGGCCTTTACACAGCATTATTCCGGCTTTTCTGACCAAAGATGACAAACCGGTCATGGCCTTTGGCGTAATGGGTGGAAACATGCAGGCGCAGGGCCATGTTCAGATGATGTTACGCAGCATCATGGAAGGCCATAACCCGCAGGCATGTTCAGACGCACCGCGCTGGCGCATTACCGACGATGCGGTTCTCACACTGGAGCCCACCGTTTCGCCTGAAGTCATTGAAGGCCTGAAGAGCATGGGGCATGAACCTGAAGTTCTCCAGCCAGGCAATCTGGACTTTGGCAGCGCACAGCTTGCTCAGCGTCTTGAACAGGACGAGTCAACCGAGGGCGTAGCTTACGTCGCAGGTTCTGATCATCGTCGTGATGGTTTAGCCATCGCTAAATAATCAGCAGTAATAAGGTTGGGCAGCGATAAAAGACTGCCCGGCTTTTTTGGTACCGCGAATATCGCCAACCCGGGAATACTTACAATTCATTTAATTATTAAATGCAACACACAGATGCTGCATAGAAAGGTGAACAAATGAACGATATAACATCTGCAAACACCCATACCCTGATTGGGCATTATATTAATGGTGAGTTTATTCAACCTGCCGACAGCCCGCGTTCGGCCGTTTATAATCCGGCTACCGGTGAAAGCAACAGTGAAGTTTTACTGGCCAATGTAAAAACAGTCGATGAAGCAGTGAAAGCCGCACAAGCCGCCTATCCTGCCTGGGCCGAAACCTCTGCTCTGCGTCGTAGCCGCGTGATGTTTAAGTTTAAAGAATTGCTTGATCGTGACCATAAGATTCTGGCTGAGATGATCACCCGTGAGCATGGCAAAGTCTTCTCTGATGCAATGGGCGAAGTGACCCGTGGCATTGAAGTGGTGGAGTTTGCCTGTGGTGCACCGGCCCTGCTGCGTACCGAATTCAGCGACAACATCGGCGGTGGCATCGATAACTGGAATCTGCGCCAGTCTCTTGGCGTATGTGCGGGCATCACGCCGTTCAACTTTCCGGTGATGGTACCATTGTGGATGATCCCTATGGCACTGGTAACCGGTAACACCTTTATCCTCAAACCTTCCGAGCGCGATCCTTCTGCCAGCCTGCATATTGCCAAACTGCTGACAGAAGCGGGTTTACCGGCAGGGGTGTTCAATGTTGTTCAGGGTGATAAAGCCGCTGTTGATGCCCTGCTGCAACATGACGATGTCGCAGCCGTTTCCTTCGTTGGCTCTACACCGATTGCGCAATACATCTATGAAGAAGGCACGCGCCGTGGCAAACGTGTGCAGGCGCTTGGTGGTGCTAAAAACCACATGATCATCATGCCTGACGCAGATCTGGATATGGCGGCGGATGCCCTGATGGGTGCGGCTTACGGTTCTGCGGGTGAACGCTGCATGGCAATTTCAATAGCGGTCGCTGTCGGCGACGTTGCTGATAAGCTTAATGAGAAGCTGCTGTCACGCATTGCGAAGCTGAAGATTAGCAATGGTATGGAATCCAGCGCAGACATGGGCCCGCTGGTAACCGCAGTCCATAAAGATAAAGTGCTTGGTTATATTGAGTCCGGCATTAAAGAGGGCGCGACCCTGCTGGCTGATGGTCGTAACTGCCAGGCGGATCCGACGGGAAAAGGATTCTTCGTCGGTGCCACATTGTTCGACAACGTAAGTACGGATATGAAAATCTATAAAGAAGAGATTTTCGGACCGGTGCTGGGTATGGTACGCGTCGCCAGTTTCTCCGATGCCGTTGCACTGATTAATGCCCATGAGTTTGGCAACGGCGTGTCATGCTTTACCTCTGACGGCGGTGTGGCTCGAGCCTTTGCCCGTCAGATTAAGGTCGGTATGGTGGGAATTAACGTTCCGATTCCGGTTCCGATGGCATGGCATTCATTTGGCGGCTGGAAACGCTCACTGTTTGGTGACCACCATGCTTATGGGGAAGAAGGATTACGATTCTATACTCGCTATAAAAGTATCATGCAACGCTGGCCAGATAGTATTACTAAGGGTGCTGAATTCAGCATGCCAGTAGCGAAATAAGTCTATCTATGGTGCCTCCTCAACCAGGAGGCCCCATTATTTACCCGCACCCGCAATTCTCTGTTTCTGATGCAACCAGGCAACCAGTTTCCCGCCCTCACTTTGATTATGTAACCAGGCTTCACGGGCCGCATTCTCTGCATCACCAGCCAGTAAGGCATCAATCATTGGAATATGCTGATCAACAATCCCACCCAGATTATTAATCATCAGAGAGTTACTGGTTTCGATATACAATCTTACCTGTTGCTCAACCAGCCGGTAATGATTCGCTAATCGGTTATGTCCCACGGATTCAATGATTGTGCGATGCAGTCCTAAATCGCCTTCGCTCGCTTTTATCACATCGCCGCTGGCACAGGCATGGATTAACCCGGTCATCGCATCTTCAATACGTTGTCTCAGGTCATGGGTCATATTCTCTGCCGCCAGTCGCACCGCCAGACTTTCCAGACTCGCTCTCAGCGTCCAGAGTTCCCAGGCATCATCAGCCGTCAGTGATCTGATTTCCCAACTGGTATAGGGTGTTTTCACCACCAACCCTTCTGCGGCCAGCCTGGCTAAACTGACACGAAGTGTCGCCCTGGCGATCGACATTTTCTCTGACAATTCAGTCTCAATGATACGTTCACCCGGCTGCAACGAGCCGGAGAGAATAAAGTCGCGTAACGCTTTCGTTGCTCGAGCTTCAACTGAACTTTTATTGACAGGGGTTATTACCCTTTTTAACGCCACAGTGCCTCCCTGATCCGGTTATCCCAATACGATTAGCCGTCAGAGACCTGGGGAAGTCAAGGGTTCTTTCACTGGAGAAATCATGGAGTTTTAAAAGGGCCGAAGCCCTTTTTCCCGCCAGCTAGTAAAGTTGGCCCTGGCAGAGATATTTGATGTGCATGAAATCATCCAGGCCATACTTTGACCCTTCACGGCCATAGCCTGACTCCTTGATGCCACCAAACGGAGCGATGGGATCAGCAATCCCCCCTTCATTAATACCGATAATACCCGTTTCAAGCGCCTTCGCCATCCGCCAGATGCGGCGATTGTCCTGGGTCTGAATGTAGGATGCCAGTCCATATGCAGAGTCATTAGCCAGCGCGATCGCCTCTGCCTCCTCCTCAAACTGACTCACAGCAACCACAGGACCAAACGTCTCTTCGCAGCTGCACTCCATTGATGCATTCACGCTATCAAGAATAGTTGGAGCAAAATATAAAGGCCCGGCGCATTTGTCGTCTTTAACTCTGAATCCGCCACAAATAATGCGTGCACCTTTATTCAGTGCATCCTTGATATGCGACTCAATTTTATCAATCGCGCGTTGGTTAATCATTGGCCCGATTTGTGAGTCAGGCTCACTTGCTGGCCCAACCTTCAATGCCATAACACGTTCGGATAATTTTTTCAGAAACACGTCATGTACTGAGGTGTGAACATACAACCTGTTAGGTGACACACAGGTCTGCCCCGCATTCCTGAATTTCGCCACCATATAACTCTCAACCGCGATATCCAAATCCGCATCCTCAAAAACGATAAAGGGTGCGTTCCCTCCCAGTTCAAGCGAGAGTTTCTTCAGGGTCGCTGCACTCTTTTCCGCCAGCGTTTTACCCACCAGCGTGGAGCCGGTAAACGTCACTTTTCGTATCACCGGAGATTCTAACCAGACATTAACCACTGCCGGTGTATTGGTACGCGGCGACGTCACGATATTGATAACTCCTGCGGGGATCCCAGCCTCTTCCGCCAGTTTAACCAGCGCTAAAGAAGTTAGCGGTGTATCTTCTGCCGGTTTGGCGACCACGGTACATCCCGCAGCAAGGGCCGGTGCAAGTTTTCTGGCAATCATCGCCGCAGGGAAATTCCACGGCGTGATAGCCGCTACCACACCGACAGCCTCTTTTAAGGCAAAGGTCATACGGTTAGCCACTGGCGGCTGCATGATATCGCCATTAATGCGTAAGGCTTCCTCTGCAAACCATTCGACATAACTTGAGGCGTAAACCACTTCCCCGATTGCCTCTGCCAGCGGCTTTCCTTGCTCGGTAGAGATGAGCTTACCCAGGTCCTCCTTATTATCGAGAATAAGCTGGTTCCATTTTTTCAGTATCACAGAACGGGTGCGAGCCGTTTGGGTCTTCCATGAAGTGAAGGCATCAGCTGCTTTCTGCATTGCAAGTTTTGCATCTTCCTCTGTACTGGCGGGTACAGAAGCAATCACATCCAGAGTGGCAGGATTGACGATGTCAAATACCTCCCCCTGATAAGCATCCTGCCACACACCACCAATGAAGTTTTGCGTAACAAGCAGCTCTTTTCTCTTGAGTTCTAAGTACATAGCAGACCTTTTCATTTCGCTTAAGACTACCCAAAGTGGCCGGGCCAGTTTCTTCTGAAACCCGACACCGATAAAATTATCCGACAATTTCAAAGCATGTATCATGCCAGCCATAAATCATCAGCCTGAAAGTTACTCTCTCCTCTCCGCTCTTATTTTTGTAGCACAATTTAATTGTTATTTCCTCACAACACGTTCATGACGCACAAAAATGGTGGGCAGCTTTGATGCAACACCAGACTTTCGCCCCAAAACAATGATTTTTATCATTCTAAATTAGAATGTTATAAGAAGAGCCTCATGGATTGATATTTTTCATCAGGAATGGATAAAACCTTGCCAAGAAATTATTGTGCGACAATTATGACTCATTGTATGCTTGCTTACACGCTGAAGTGCTGCATCATGCTTCAATTTTATTAGGCATCTATCCAGAACCATGCATCCAGAGGAACGCTACTGGCTGTATGCCGCGGATTTTGTGGGACAAAATATGGGAGAGAGTACCATTTCAACAACCATGAGACTGACCGGTTCTCTTGAGGGGGACCTGGCCGCACCGTTTGTCAGCGTGTCAGATGGCGAGGCGGTTGCATTAGCCTCTGAGCATTTTGGTTTACATGGAAGTGTCAGACGCTTTGCCACCGAAAAAGACGACACTTTTATGCTCACGACACATGACGGGGAACGATATACAGTAAAAGTCGCCAACCCCAGCGAACCGCGCTCAGTGCTCGATTTTCAGATTGAGCTGGTCAACCATGTTAACCATAACGACCCGACACTCCCTGTTCCGGAAAACTTCCGTGGTCTGAACGGCGCTTACATCAGCGATGTCCTTACCTCTGCGGGTGAGAAACGCATGATGCGAGTAATGAGTTTCTTACCTGGCACGCCAAGAGCCAAAACAACCGGTAACCGGCAGCAACGCGAGCATACGGGGGAACTACTGGCAAAGCTGCGTCATGCCACAGCAACATTCTCACATCCCTCCGATTCCAGAATCCTCGCCTGGGATGTCAGCCATCTCCTGAATCTGCTGCCTCTGCTCAGCTATGTTGACGACGCGAATCATCGTCAAATGCTGACCTATGCATTGCGACGCTTTTCTGCGATTGAGCCTCTGATTAAAAAAGGGCGATATCAGGTGCTACATAACGACTTTAATACTTCAAACATCCTGATCTCTGACAAACAACCCGAGAAAGTCAGCGGCATTATCGACTTTGGTGACGCCGTCAGAACCACAGTGGCTGTTGATGTATCGACTGCGTTGATGAATCAACTGACTCAGCCTGACGCCAGCTACAGCAATGATATTTTCCACGAAGCACGAGATATTCTGCGCGGCTATCTGCGCTTCGCTGACCTGAGTGAAGAGGAACTTGAACTCATCCCACACCTCGCGATGGGCCGGGTTGCCACACGTGCGTTACTGACCTGTTGGCGCTCAACGCTGTTTCCCGAAAACAGTGAGTACATTATGCGCAATACGGCACCCGGCTGGGGGCATCTCGAATGGTTCCTCGCGCACTCTATGGAAGAGGTTTCCACTCTGCTACTACCGTCTTATCAATCATCATTAAGGGGCACAGAATAATGAAAGCGTTACCTAAAGGTTTTCGTGGCGATATGGCCAATGGATTTAACCCCGCCACGACTGAAACTTTGGCGGCACCTGTGCGTCAGCATATTGAACAACGCACCCGTTTACTGGGTCCGGCATATCGCCTCTTTTACAGTGAACCCGTCGAGATTAGCCGGGGAGAAGGGGTATTACTGTATGACAAACAAGGTAATGAGTACCTGGATGCATACAACAACGTCGTATCCGTAGGCCACTGCCATCCCAAAATCATCGCCGCCATCACGGCGCAAATGACGAAGGTGTGTACGCATACCCGATATATGCAGGATGGGATCCTGAAATATGCGGAAGAGCTGCTGCAAACAACTGACCCTGTCATGCGTTCCAGTGGCCACATGATGTTTACCTGCACCGGTTCCGAATCCAACGATCTGGCGATGCGTATCGCACGGCATTACACCGGGAAAACCGGTGTCATCGTGACGAAAGAGGCTTACCACGGTAACTCATGGCTGACGGCCGGATTCTCTCCATCGTTGGGTAAAAAATCTAATCTTGACCCGTTCTTACGTACCGTTGATGCACCAGATTCCTATCGCGTCCCCCAGGACCAGATTGGTGCCATTATGGCGCGTCAGGTTGCGGCACAGATCGAAGATATGGAACGCCACGGGGGTGGATTTGCGGCCTTTATTGCCGATTCCCTGTTCTCTTCTGACGGCCTCTATGCAGACCCGACCGACCTTCTCTCCCAGGTTGCCGAAGTCGTTCATGCAGCAGGTGGTCTGATGATTTGTGATGAAGTGCAGTCGGGCTTTGGTCGCTCAGGCACCCACATGTGGGGCCACCAGCGCCATAACGTACAACCGGATATTATTACAATGGGCAAACCGATGGGTAACGGCTATCCCGTTGCTGGCATTATGGTTCGCCATGACATAGTAGAAAGTTTTGGTCGTGACATGCGTTATTTCAACACTTTTGGTGGCAACAGCGTCGCGATTGCTGCCGCTCAGGCCACCCTTGATGTGATCAGGGAAGAACAGCTGATGGAGAACGCTATCGCTGTTGGCGATTTCCTGCTGGACGGTTTCAAAGATATCGCCTCACGCCATGAACAACTGGGTGATGTGCGTGGGTGTGGCCTCTATTTTGGTCTGGAAATGGTGAAAGACCGTGAAACCAAAGAGACGGATATCGATACTGCACTGGCGCTGGTCAATCAGTTACGTAAACAACGCGTGTTGATTTCTGCTACCGGGTCCGATGCCAATATCCTGAAAATTCGTCCTCCGTTAGTCTTCCAGAAAAATCATGCCACCCGACTGTTGGAAGAGGTAGAAAAAGCCTTTACTGCGCTCTGAAATCCGACCAGAAGCACAAGGTCTTTCCTGCCACATAGTTTATCTGATCACCGTTCGTCTTATTATCGTCAGAAAGGCGAACGGTTCCATAAGTAAAGCCTTTAGCATTTTGAAATTCCAGGACGTTACACTGGACGCCAAAAGAATATTCGTCCTCTCACAGTTGTACTTATTCTTAAGCTGAGGTATCAATTTGGCCTTCCCTGGTTGCGATGCGATTTTCAACGGTCTGCATTCCCTTACGCAAAATAATGACGAATTTTCCGCTGCAATACTGCCGTGGTCGAGACGGAAATGTAGAGATTGATTTTCCCGGACCTGAAAAATTTGGCCGGAGGTGATAATGAAAAAAGTTACGATTCAAGAAGTTGCGAAGGAGGCTGGGGTATCACCCACCACCGTATCTAACTTTTTCAATGATCGACTTAACCACATGCGCGTGGGTACCAAACAACGCATCGAGAAAGCGATAGCCACACTTGGCTATGTTCCTAATCAGGCCGCCCAGCAGTTAAGAACCGGTAAGACGCCAATGATCGGACTGCTGGTACCGACAGTCGCCAACTCATTTTTTGGTGAATTAGCGGTTGAGATGGAACAGGCAGCGAAAGAACAGGGTTTTCGCATTATCCTTTGCAATACACTGCAAAGCGCATCCAATGAACGCGATTTCTGGTTCGGTTTGCATGCCCTTGGTGTTCGCGGTGTGATTTGTTCCTCAGCACTGGTTACCGTCGAAGAACTGGAAGAGTATGTCAAAATGGGTTTGTGCGTGGTCGCTGTCGATGAAAAACCCTGCGAACACCTTCCCCCCTCAGTTGACTTCGTCTCGATTGACCATAAACAATCCATTCGCCTGGCAGTAGACCATCTTGTTGAGTTGGGGCACAGTTCTATCAGCTATATCGCCGACTTCAGCAACACGACTTTCAGCCGTCGATCCAAAGCCGAAGGTTTTCTCGATGCGGTGGCCAGCCACGGACTGAGAGATTGTCATCTGGTTATGCCGAACCACAGCGAAGGCACGCCACGATTCTCTGATAAAGAACTGGCAGAGCTTGGCAGAACTGCCGTGAGCATCATTCTTTCCGAGCACCCTGACACGACGGCCATCGTAACCTTTAACGATATGACGGCTCTGGGCGCGATTGAAGCACTCAAAGAGCGACAAATAGCCGTTCCTGAGCGAATTTCTGTCGTCGGGATTGACGGTATCAGTGTTGGAGAACTGCTGTCGCCGACGATCACATCAGTACGTCAGCCATTGCAAATGAGTGCAGTTAAGGCAATTGCCTCAGTAGCTGAGCAACTTGACCGGGGCAGAAGACAACGTAAGGACATCATTATTGCGCCTGAACTTATCGTCAGGAAGTCCTCTGCACCACCTCCCAGGTGTAACATCGACACGCTGAGTCCTCATCCGGGTACAAATGACAGACCTTCCCCGGATGAGAACATCGTTACTGCCCGGATCAATCAAAAATAATCAGCAAGCCACCTTCCTCAGTAGTGACCGCCTGACTGCCAGCAGGGACGAAGTTAGATGTCAGCAGGTCTGATACGATGCAGGGACCGCGCATCTTAGTACCCTGAGGTATAGTACTGGCATCAAAAGCCGGGATCGTGACCCATTCGTTCTCCAGATACACCTCTCTGACGGAAGCGCAGATGGATTCAGCAGAACCCGATTCACCACGGACTGCCACGGAGTTTTGCACGCGCCCAATAGCCTGAACACGCCATTCAAGGAATTCAACCGATTCACCGGGTGAAGCAACCGAATTGAGCCGTTCATGAATCTGGTGAAAATCTGCAACCAGCGATTTGAGATTCTCTGTGTCGATAACCTGGTGCACAAACGGAACGGCTATTTGCGAAACCTGTCCATGATAGCGACACTCAACAGAAAGCAATATCTCGCGGCGCTCTGGCTTCACCATCATGGAATCAAGGAACTCATTACCCTGTGCTACTAAGGCGGCCAGACTGGAGTTCACCAAATCAAAGTTGAAGGCATCACTTCGGCTGTAACCCATCCGGCCAAAGTCAAACATGATATCCCCGGTAGAGATGCCATAGGCACTCAGAACACTGCCCGCACGAGGGATCAGAACTTTGCCGATACCGAGTTGTTTCGCAAGATTTGCCGCATGTAAACCGCCGGCGGCCCCACCGGATACCAGAACAAAATCTCGTGGGTCAAACCCTTTTCGCATAGTCATATTTTCGATAGCAGAAATCATATTCTGTTCTGCAACCGCTGCGATAATCGCCGCTGCTTTCTCCACCGAGACACCCAAAGGGTCCGCAACATATTGCATCACCGCTTTTTTCGCCTTTTCAACGTCCAGAACGAGATGACCGCCTCCAAAGCGTTCTGCTTCAAGAAAACCGAGGATCAGGTTGGCATCGGTTAATGTCGGTTGATTACCACCCAGCCCATAACAGGCGGGACCGGGTTTAGAACCGGCACTTTTAGGACCGACATGGACAAAGCCACCCGCGTCGACACGGGCAATCGAACCCCCACCGGCGGCAATCGTTGAGATCTCCACCGAGGGCACACCAAACACATGTCCGGCGATAGTTCCCTGGCGTTGCATCGCCACCGCCCCATCAATTGCCATGCAAACATCAAGGCTGGTCCCGCCTAAATCCATCGAAATAACATTGCGCTCGTGCAGACCTGCCTGCTCTACCAACCTGACTGCGGCACCCGGTGCTGCAGAAGGACCTGACAGACACAAAAATACCGGTTTTGCCACGATCGCATCCGCTGATGTCCTGCCACCATTCGAACAGACAAAGAGTGGTTTACGGGAAAAACCCGCCGCAGTTAACCGCTCACCCAGCTGGCCGATACTGCCCTTCATCACTGGTTTTAATGACGCATCCAGCACCGTTGCCGAGGTACGCCGGTATTCACCCACCGCGGGGTTCACTTCATGGGACAGGCTGATCGGCACACCGGGAAACATCTGACTTAGCAGCTCAGCGATTTTCAGCTCGTGGGTCGGGTTCATCACTGACCACATCAGCGCCACCGCAATAGCTTCAGGTTGTAACGGTCTGATGGTCTCGAGAATGTCATACACTTGTTGCTCATCAAGTGGGGTTTCAATCCCCCCTTCTGCATTGATGCGCTCAGCAACGGCAAAGGTCAGATGACGCGGTACCAGCGGCTCAGGATAGTCTTCAAAGATCTCATAGCTGTTTTCCCGTCCCCCTTCTCTGATAAGCAGGATATCGCGGAATCCTTCGGTGCAGATCAGCACAGTCCTTGCGGTACGGCGTTCTAAAATGGCATTGGTTGCCGCCGTCGTGCCGCAGGAAAAAGTGCTACATCCTTGAAGCAGGCTTTGTACACTGGTACCACGCTGAGTCGCCACGTGGCCAATACCGTCCATAATCCCCTGCGCGATATCGTCATGGTTTGACAGGGATTTGTAGAAGGCCAGTTCACCGCGATCGTCAACAACGATGTCAGTAAAGGTTCCACCGACGTCTACCGAAATGGTCACACTCATTTTGCCTCTCCCAAAGCCGTGCTGGCGGAGTAATGATAAAAAGCGCGGGCATGCTCAACCGTCAGCAGACCATCGCGAATGGATTTTTCAATTTTGTCACTGCGACGCTTTTTCGGATCGCCAAACCCGCCACCACCGCTGCCGTAAGCGATCAGGCGTTCCCCCGGCTGCAGTGTGATATCAAAAAAAATGGGTAACTCTGATAGCGTCCCTGATGTGTCTTTTTTCCATGTCCGCGTTTGTGCACCCGGCAGACCACCGGCCACACCTGCTGGCGGATACTGAAAACCACCGCTGTTTACAGAGAATGTGACAACGTCATCGCGCACACGAATGACGCAGTCACAGCCCTGCGCACCTTCCCATTCGCCCACGCCACCTGAATCAGGCCGCAATTCAAGTTTTTCAATGATGAGTGGTTGCTGCTGCTCCATCACTTCAACAGAAGACTGCGACAACATGCCCTGGGTAGTGCCACTGCCATAGGTTAGCCAACCATCATGGCCGGCAAGGGCTGGGCCGCCCCAGTAGCCGAGCACCATCTGGTTGACGAAGGGTGCCTGCCGACGTGAGTCAAACCCGCTAACACAGGGTGCAGAAGCCGGATTTCCCACCGTGCCATAGGCGGTACCACGGGCAGGAGACACCTCGGCAAACATCGCCTGGATATGATCAATCAGAATATGTGCCAGGTTGGTGGTTGCGGAGCTGGTGGCTGCGGGGAATCTGGGGATACCAATGGCTGAATTTTCCCGCATTTTGATCTGCACCTGGTTGAAAGCACCCGAAGCGCGCGGAATATCAGGGCCTAACATGTTGAGAACCGCTGTCAGGCAGCTGGCAATGACTGTCGCCTCTGTCATATTCAGCCCGATAGGCAGGCAATCAATATTCTCCGTGAGATCGATGGTGATTTGCCCTTTCTCAGGGTCGACCAGCATGGTCGCCGTGACCGGCAGCCCCTGCTCATAACCCTGACAGACCCCATCATGCATGGCTGTTTTACTGACCTGCATTGCTGGCAACCTGGCAATCGCTGCCTGTGCCATACTCGCCGCATACTCCTGATACTGATCAAGAAAAGCCAGTACCGTCTCAACACCAAAACGCTCGCACATCTCCTTCGCCCGGCGTTCCCCGGTACGCACGGCACCGACTATTGCCAGGTAGTCTCCGTAGAACTGTTCCGGGGCACGGATATTGGCTTTGCACAGTTCGATCAGTTCAGGATTGTCACGGTAGTGGGTCTGAATCTTCAGACAAGGTAGCGTCAGGCCTTCCGCATAGTGGTCACTGCACAGGGAGCCATAGGTGGTTGGCGTGGGGAAACCGATATCACTCAGATGGGCGCGGGCTATCGAGTAGAACACGAGTTTACCTGCGAAAAAGACCGGCGCGCACAGTGTGACATCGGCACAATGGGTATTGCCCAGATAGCTGCTGTTATTAATAAAGCAGTCACCTTCGGCAATGTTTTCCCCATAGCGATCCAGAATAGCTTGAGGCACCAGATGGGCAGCACCGGTATGGATCGGTAATCCCTGCCCGGCACTGACCGTGCGATATTGTGCATCAGTCATGGTGCATGAGAAATCAAGCGCAGTGTTAAGCACACCTGAACGACCGGTACGAGCAAGGGTATAGGCCATTTCCCGGTTGATGGCTTCAAAACGCTTTTGCAGGACGATCATCGTGAGTGGGTCCAGCTTCACTGTGTTTGTCGCTTTGGTCATTTTAAGTTTCCCCTGACAGGCCACATTACCTAAGAATGCACCACCTGTTTCTGACTAAGTGTATCGATACACAATATTATTAATTGTGTACCTCCCCGATAACAAAACAGAGTATTAATTAATTGAGAAATAAATTTAGCGCTCGCAATAACCCGCTCAGTATGTGAAGGGTTTAGCGCATCCTTAATATCGGATTTACTGTTATTTGTCGCCAGCTACATTTTGCAAGTAATATTCAATGGCTTCTGTTACCAGATAATGATCGTCCCTGCTGCTTAATCCGGAAACCGTTACCGTCCCGATAATACCCACCCCCGTGACCACGATGGGGAAACTCCCACCATTAGCCGCAAAATCCTCAGGAGACATCCCATCCAGCACGTTACTGCCTCTCTCCGCGGATTCCCTGATAAGCTGCCCTGCATAACTGCACATCCTGGTTCGCAGCACAAAATTACGTTTGCGTCGCATCCACTCGCTATTATCAGGGGCAGTTTTATCCATTGCCATCAGGAAAATAACCATGCCATTTATAAAAATCTCAACAGCAATATCCACATTGCGACTTTGAGCCGCCTCTCTCAAATAATTGCCAATACCCCACGCAGCATTTCCATCAAACGACCTGAACGTTAATTTCTCTTCCTGTTCCTTAACACGTTTACTCTCTGATATTTCATTCATGGTTATATCCTGGAATAAAAGACACACGTGGAAAGAGTTCCTTCATAATGCGTATGAAGGAATTTCGTCTTTTAATTAACCTGATTAAACGGTTTCCCAGCCATCGTGTTCACCAGCCCGATAAATAGCGTCGATGGCTTTCTGATTCAGATATGAATTCTTTAAAGAAAATACATTCACATCATTACCCTGGGCGGCCTGAGCGAAGGCATCAAGTTGCAGACGATACTGGCGGGTATCAGGATATCGCCAGACCTGGGTACCGGTATGACTCAGATTGTGCAACTCAACACGTTCATGGTCATACAGTCCGGCGTTAAAGGGGGCAGAAAGCTCGATGTAGCCTTTATCGCCGTGAAATACCATGCTTTGCTTCACAGCAAGCTGAAACGAGACATAGAAAGAGAGTTCAAAATCACCAAAATCCATACGTACACTGGAGTAGGTATCCACGCCAGAGGCAGGATCGCATTTAACAATTGCCTGGGTACGCAGCGGTTCTTTACCCGTTGCAAAACGCGTCGTAACAACCGGATAAACACCAATATCTGGCAGTGCACCACCACCCAGTGCTAACTGGTTACGCATATCCGTGGCGTCATCCGTGTAAAAACAAAACGATCCCTGTACCTGACGAAGATTGCCAATTGCGCCTTCAGCGATCAACTCACGAACTTTGGCCCATTGAGGGTGATACGTCACCATATACGCTTCACTGATCACCACCTTATGGCGTTCAGCCGCTTCGACGAGTTGGTCGATTTCACCCGCATGCAATGCAACGGGCTTTTCGACCAGCACATGTTTGCCAGCTTCGGCCGCTTTCAATGCCCACTCAATATGTTGTGAAGACGGCAACGGAATATAGACGCCATCGATTTCATCCGACGCCAGCAATTCTTCATAACTACCAAATGCCAAAGGCGCACCAAAGCGATCGGCCATCGCGCGAGCTTTGTTAAAATCCCGGCTGGCGACAGCCGTGAGCACACCGTAGTGCGAGTCCTGAATAGCAGGATACAGCCGTTCATGGCCGATTTTCGCCGTGGATAACACACCCCATCGAAACATGTTTTTTCTCCCGATATAATTTTTCAAATGCGTTTAGCAACGCTGTTCCGGTCAGAGATACACCCTGCTGTCGACCCAACAACCGGTTTGTGAAGACTCCAGGGCGGCATCCATAAACTTCATGGCACGCACACCGTCTTCTATCGTCGGCATATCCCTTACTGCGCTGGTGTAATCCTGACCCAGTCGACGTTTAACGATGGCTTCAGCAGCATCCGAATAAAGTGAAGCAAACGACTCGAAGTAGCCTTCGGGGTGGCCGATGCCCACACGACTGACACGGTCAGCTTCGCCTTTGAGGCCAAAGCCGCGCCGTTCGAGAGTGAGGGTTGATTGTCCAAGACGTGAATGGAAGAGCTGATTAGGTTCCTCCTGAAACCATTCCAGCCCACCTTTTGAACCAAAGACACGAAAGCGCAGACCATGCACCGCACCAGGACCCGCATTGGTCACCCACATCATGCCGGATGCGCCATTTTCCAGGTTGAACAATACACCGGCGGTATCTGATGTCTTACGCCCGGGAACGACAGCTTTCACCTCAGCAGTGAGTCTGACGACCTCCTGGCCGGTCACGAAGGACACCATATGGTGAGCGTGGCAACCAATATCGCCGAAGATGAGAGAGGGACCGTTCAGATCAGGATGAAAACGCCAGTTGGCCGGGTTTGCACTGAGTTCATCAGCAGAAGCTTCCGCCGCATAGCCCTGAACACACTCGACCTGTACCATCCTGATATCACCGATGTCTCCTTCCCGCACCATTGCGCGTGCCTGTCGTACCATTGGAAAGCCGGTGTAACTGAATGTCTGGCAGAAGACCAGTCCCGCTTCCTTAACACTTTTTGCCAGCGCCAGGCACTCATCAAGTGCAGATCCCAGCGGTTTGTCGCAAATAATGTCCAGCCCGTATTTCACTGCACTTTCGGCATATTGGCAGTGAGTGCCGTTGGAACTCATGATAGCGACAACATCAATACCATCCGGGCGGGCATGTTCAGCGGCGAACATTTCTTCAACTGATCCATAGGCCCTGTCTTCAGCCAGTCCAATATCCCTGCCATACATTTTTGATTTCACCGGGTCCGAAGACAGTACACCTGCAACAATTTCAAAATTATCGTCAATGCGCGCTGCCGCGCGATGAACAGCACCCACAAAAGAACCCGGTCCGCCGCCGATCACACCAAGACGCAGCCTTCTGCCAAAGGTACGGAAAATATTCATGTTACTCTCCCTGCGTCAGATTCAGGCCACGGCCAGGTTATCGCCACGGATCAGCGAGGCGACATACTCAGGATCGGCACCCGCCGCAGGCATGCTGGCAATCGAACATCCTGCGCGCAGCACGACAATATCGTCGGCAACAGGTTTGATATGATGAAGATTGTGAGTAATCAGAATGACTGAGACGCCGCGGTCGCGTACCGTTTTGATCGTCTCCAGTACCTGTTCCTGCTGGCGGATCGACAGGGCTGCGGTCGGCTCATCAAGAATGACCAGTTTGGCACTGAAATAGACCGCACAACTGATGGCAATGCTCTGGCGTTGACCACCTGACAATTCCTGCACCCGATCATCCGGGTTTCTGACTTTTAGCCCCATAATCTCAAAAGCTTTGAGCGTTTCTGAACGCATCTTTGCTTTATCAAGACGCTTGAATGGCCCCCAGCCGACAGTGACGGCATCTTCTCGTCCGAGAAAAACGTTTCGGGCAATACTGATGTCATTAATCAGCGCAAGGTCCTGATACAACGTGGCAATACCTGCCTGCTGCGCATCAAGGGGAGAATTGAACTCAACCTCGCGGTTTTCCCACAGCATTTCGCCTTTATCCGGTTTGATCACTCCGCTGAGTAGTTTGATCAGGCTGGACTTCCCTGCGCCATTGTCTCCCAGCAACGCCAGCACTTTGCCAGGGCCCACTTTAAATGAAACGTCACGAACGGCTTCAACATGCCCGTAGCTTTTGGCCAGGTTACGCACTTCAAGCAATGCATCTTTAGATGTGATCATTTGCGAGCCCTCTTTTCAATAGCGCGATTGGTCAGTACAGCACCGACAACGAGAATACCGAGGAGAGCCTGATAGACCGCCGGGGGCATATTAATTAACGCCAGCCCCTGTTGGATCATCGCGATAATGACGCACCCCAGCAGAGTCCCAACGATACTACCCACACAGCCGTTAAGGCTGGTTCCACCAATGACAGCGGCAGCAATCGCTTCAAGTTCCATCCCCATGCCACGGTTGGCATCGACAGTACCAAACCGCCCCAGCTGGATGATGCCAGCGAAACACGCCAGTACTGCGGTGAGCACAAACAACCAGATTTTAACTTTTTTAACCGGAACCCCTTTAACGCGTGCAGCCTGCGGATCACCGCCAGTGGCAAAGATCCAGTTTCCCCACTTGGTATGTTCCAGAACCCAATGCGCTGCCAGCAATACCACTGCACACCAGAAAAGCCCCATGCTTAAGCCGTTCGGGAAGCGCTCCGAAAGGAGCGCAAGCGTGGAGGATCCCGGTGGAACCGAAACCGGATACCCCCCGGAAATCAGGTACACCATGGAGCGCCAGAACATCAGCCCACCTAGGGTCGCAATGAATGAAGGAATAGCCCACTTCACCACCAGCGTACCGTGCAACGCACCTATTGCGGCGGAAGCCAGTAAACTGATGACGATGACCAGCGGGATACTGATATTAAATGTTGAAGCGAGAAAGGCCGTCAGCATGGAACACAGTGCCAGCACCGCACCCACTGATAGATCATACTCACCGGCGATCATCAATAAGGTCACGGCAGATGCAACGATAGCCAGTTGCGCGGCCACCAGGGCAATCGACGTTAACGCTTCCGCTGAGGTGAAATGCGGCGCGATCGCCGCAAAGATAATAAACACGATTAAAGTAGAGAACGCTGCACCCACCCAAGGACGCCGGGAGATGAAGGCCCGTGCGGTGCCACCAAAGGATAAGGTAGTGGACGGCTGTATCTGTATCGTTTCGGAATTCTTGGACATAGCAATGCCTCCGGTTAACGTAAAATTGAAATCCTCAGAACGAAATAACTTTAGCGATAGCCTTTTGCAACCATGTCTTTGGTGATTGCGGCATTGGTTTTATCCACGATGGCTGGGCCAGTTAACACATCAGAGGCCAGTTTGATGCCGTAAGTTTTATAGAAATAGAGCAATTCGACGGCCAGATATCCCTGCGCATAGGGTTGTTGATCGATGGTGCCCGTAATCTGTCCGGACTGAATATCGTCCAGAACTTCCGGCAGTAGATCGTTGGTATAAATAGAGATTTTAGACAGGTCGCCCATCTCCTTAAGAACTTTGACAATGTTCAGGGTATAAACGGCATCTACCACAAACAGACCATTGGCATCACTGTTGGCCATGTAATAAGCACGGAACTGCTCAGCGGCCTGGGTCGGGCTATCCGGCGAGACAACGATGGTGCTCGCTTTCTTTCCTGCTTTCTGGAACACATCAGTAAAACCTTTACACTTCGCAACCAGTGCAGATTGCCCTGCATTGGTGTTCACACACAGGCCTACCGTCACTTTAGGATCTTTGACTAATTCTTCAGCCGCTTTAGCACCGGAGAGATATTCATCGGAGCCTACATAAGTAATGTACGGAATACGTTGCGCCGGTGGCCGGGTATCGGCAACGTTCATTGCGATGATCGGGATTCCTTTTGCTGTTGCACGTGCCAGACTTGATTCAACCCCTTTAGCGTCAGGTAGTGAAACAATCAGGCCATCAGGTGACGCAGCCAGCGCCCGTTCGATTTTTTCTGACTGTTGAGCGGAGTTTGCCGGGGCATTACCGTGCAAAATAACCAGATCTACACCGTAGGTTTTAGCTGCATCCTTCATACCACGATCCACCACTGCCCAGAATGGATGGCCGAGCCAGCCATGGCTCACTTCATAAAACACCAGATGCTTGTCCTGGGCCCAGGTATTGTTGATCCCGTAACTGAGCGTGATAGCAGAAACCAACAGTGTACCTATTGACGCTTTTTTCAACCAAAATCCACTACGAGACAGCGAGTTAAGAAATGGCTTCATTCTAATTCCCCTGATGTTAGCTTGATTGATTGGTATAACTACGGTGTTGATAAAATCTTAATTTACAGACTCATTTAATTCTTTGTGTATCGAAACACAATTATTTTTAGTGATCAATTTATCGAAAGTCAAAAACAATTTTCACTTTAATCATGGTTGACATCACACAAGATGAAATCAGGAAATAAAAACCAATATAAACAATATGTTATTACTTAAAAACCTGAATGTGACCACGTCATTCTATTTTCTTATGTTTGTTTTTATCATTGAATATTCTTATATAAAAACGACATCATCAATCAATCTTATGAATAATTTAAAAGATGCGTTTTTGTATTTAAATTATGTGATATTCCAATATATCACTTAAAATAAATCACTGAGATCCAAAGGCATTTTGATTTAGAGCATCAATCGATATACCCAGGATTCGGGGTCAATCCGATGTTTCATTTCTGAGATAGATAAGATGAATGAGTCGTTCGCTGCCAGCACGGGTATCTCATGACGCGTAAGGGATACTTGAGGGATAAGTTGGCCTGGCCGGACGATATCTCCCCAAATCACGGTAAGATGTTCATCCGGCCATTCATGCTTACTGTAGATTTCCCGCTTTATCTACAAAGTCGGGAAGCAAACTCTCCTCAAGATAAGCATTGTGGATGTCGTTACGCAATACACCGCTATCTTCCAGAATCGCCAGATGTAAGGGTATGGTGGTTGTCACACCTTCAATTTTCATTTCTTTCAACGCACGCATCATTCTCTTGATCGCTGAAGCGCGATCTTCGTCCCAGACGATAATTTTCGCCAGGAGGGAATCGTAATAGAAGGGAATGGCGTAACCTGCGTACAGCATTGAATCGACCCGTACACCAGGCCCAGAAGGCAGCGTCAGCTCTTTCACTGTGCCGGGAGAAGGTTTGAAATTCACGAAGGGATCTTCAGCGTTGATCCGGCACTCTATCGCTGCGCCACGCAGCACTATCGCATCCTGAGTGAAGCGCAGCGGATGGCCTGATGCGATGTGAAGTGTCTCCCTGACCAGGTCAATGCCGGTGACCATTTCGGTCACTGGATGTTCAACCTGAATACGCGTATTCATCTCAATAAAAAAGAATTCATCGCTATCCGGGCTGTAGAGAAACTCCAGCGTGCCTGCACCGGAATAGCCTACAGACTCCGCCAGTCTTACGGATGCCTCTCCCATCAGCCCCCGCGTTGTTTCAGGTAAAACAGGGGCAGGTGCCTCTTCAACCAATTTTTGCCGCTGGCGCTGCAGGGAGCAGTCCCGGTCAAACAGATGGACAGCATGCTGACCATCCCCGAGTATCTGCACTTCAACATGCCGCGCACGGGTAATGTAGCGCTCAAGATAAATATCCCCATCGCCAAATGCTCCCAATGCCTCACGGCTGGCCACCGCATACTCTTTTTCTAATTCAGCCTCGTTATGGGCAACACGAATACCCCGTCCACCACCACCCGCTGCTGCTTTTAACATTATCGGATAGCCGATAACCCGCGCCTCTCGCAGTGCATCTTCAATATCCCGTACCACCCCTTTACTGCCCGGTACAGTAGGTACACCGGCACGTTCGGCACAAAGTCTGGCAGACGCTTTATTGCCCATCAGGGCAATAGTTTCCGCTGAGGGGCCGACAAAAACCATACCCGCATTATTGACCGCTGCGGCAAACTCACTGTTCTCCGACAAAAAACCATAGCCGGGGTGTACCGCATCAGCCCCGGATGCACGCGCAGCAGCGATCACGGCCTCAATATTGAGATAGCTTTTTTTCGCCGCTGCCGGCCCGATAACTTCAATAGCGCCTGCCATTCTGGCTGGCAGGCTGTCTTTATCCGCTTCACTGCATCCGAGCACGGTTTCAATACCCAGCTCATGGGCGGCCCGGATTACACGCAGGGCAATTTCTCCACGATTAGCGATAAATAATTTTTTAATCGTGATCATTCAATAGTCCTTACAATCGCAATCGCCATCTCAGTATCGATATCGTCACCGTCATTGACAGCAAACGATTCCAGTATCCCTGCAACACCTGCATATACCTCGGTAAATTGCTTCATCAACTCAACCATTCCGACAACAGTCTCTTCCGTAATGGCATCGCCTTCATTGACAAAAGCGGGTTCCCCAGGAGCGGGGCTACGATAGAAAACGCCTGGTAATTCGCCTTTGATTTCAACATGCATTGAGTGTTCTCCTGAGTTCAGTTGGCTGACGGCAATGTTGCCAGGCAACCAGAATGACAAAGTGCATCGATTTTTTTTCTCAGCAAATCAGCCTCTTCACGACTGATTAATCTGAAACGAATTTTTTCCCCCGGCCGTAATTGACCTAAACGCCAGATTGCCGCGCTGGGAACAGTAAAGGGCACCATAAAGCCACCCGCACTTGGGGAGTCGTTGATGAAGATAATCGGTGTTTGCCCGGCGATGCTGATACCGCCTAACGGATAGCCGTGATCGAGGATATTTGATGGATGTGTACCATGTTCCGGCGGCTTATCACTGGCAGCAGATGAGAAAGTGAGTTCTGGTCCTTTCAATCGCATCCCGGTGCGATTGCTTTGCGGCAATACGTTCCATTCGCTGTTAGTAAAAACATCAATACCATTGGCGTCCAGCCAGTGATCATTAGGACCCGCCATCACTGGGATCGCCCGGTCTTCACCAGAGACACGTAGCGCCGGGTCGATCACCGGGCGTACCTCCAGCGGAGCAGACAGCGCGGCTACATCGTCCGCAACCTTGCCCAAAGGCAGACAGTCTCCGGTTTTCAACGCACCATTGCCGGTACCACCAATCGATGCCATATGAAACGTCGCGCGCGATCCCAGTACTGGTTGTGTGTTTATCCCACCCGCAATCGCAATGTATCCGCGTGCGCCCTTTTTGGCCGCCCCACAATTTAACACCTGTCCTTTCTGTACCCGGACAGTCTGCCAACAAGGCACCAACACGCCATCAAGTTGAGCAACATGTTCCGCACCGGTAAGTGCAATCACAGCGTCTTCCAGGAAACGGACCGTAGGTCCAATAAACTGCCATTCCAGTGCGGCCATATCCCGGTGATTACCGACCAGCAGATTCGCCAGACGAAATGACCAGGCATCAACAGGTCCCGATGGTGGGAATCCCTGTTCCCAATAGCCAATGCGGCCCGGGAGTTCCTGTACTGATGTCTCAAGTCCCGGTTTTACGATTTCCAGCATGGGGTCACTCCTTTTCTAACGAGGTTAACCAGTCCCGATACTTCGCCACGGAAAAAGGTTCACTACTGATGAGGGGGTGCTGATAATCGCCCTCGTCTACAGCCCGTTGAATGTCATCGTATTCCTGACGGTCTATTGGCACGAAACGCACCCTGTCCCCCGGCTGGAATAGCGCAGGGCTATTGGTAAAGGCGGCCAACCGTTGATGCCGATCCCAGGTCGGCATCGGCGTTCGTGCAAAGATTTGATAACCACCAGGCGTGCGGTCCGGATAGATGCAGGTCAACCCCCCTCCCAAACCGATAGTCCCTTTCGGTGTCCAGCTTCGTGGCGGGTTGTACTTGGGGGCATGGAGACGGCAACGCGGGTCAAGAGGCATCAGTGAGCATAGTCCCGGCCAGAATCCCAGCGCTGCCACCCAATATTCGGTGCCCATATGCACCTGTTGCAGCTCCACTCGGTCAGCGAGACCATTAACCTCGCATAGCAGTTCAGGGTCAGTAAGCTTGTCCGGATGCGTTTTGCGATACTCAGTGATGCACTCTTCACTCCAGGGATCAAAGTAGAGCACCGGAACATGAAACAGTCGGCTCGCGATGGGCTGAACGTCCTTCCTCTGTACACCTTCATAGAGTGCGGAAATTTCCTTGACGACATCGTCATAACTGATCTGGTCTGGATCATAGGAAACCAGCAGAGATGCCAGCTCAGGTACCAGTTCGATAATCCCATTAATGGTTGCCGCTCTTATCGCTGTCGCGAGGGCATGTACCTGGATATTCAGTTCAAAGCTCATCTCTTTGCCCAGCTCAATCTCAATGAACCGGTCGCCAGCAGGCGCAAAACGTGGGAGGTGCTGAAGCATGGATGTTCTCCGTGTACTTTTTACAATCAGTTCTTATCCATCCGGGCAAATAACACCCAGAAAACAGCTGCCAGTGATGGAAGTACGACCAGCAGAACAATGGTTTCAAGGCTGAATATGATTGGCACTTGTGATTGTTGTGATGAGGCCATAGTCCAGTTCCAGATTGGCATGGTGGTGGACGTTCCGCGCAGGAAGATGGAGCGTTGGGCCTCATTAAATGAGATGAGAAAACCGAATAAGGCCGCACCAACAATGCCAGGGCGAAGAATGGGCATTTCTATTTGCCAGAAGGTTTGCCAGCGTGATGCCCCCAAATCAGCAGCCGCTTCGATAAGTTTGTAATCAAAGCGAGTCGTCAGTACCAAAACGATCAGCAATGAAAAAGGAAACGCCCAGACAATGTGACCGAGGAAAATGGACCAGTAACCTAACGTCATGCCAAGCATTGGGCGAAGGAAAATAAACTGCGCTGCCCCCATCGACATGCCCGGGATAAACAGCGGCAACATCGCCAGTAAAACCAGCATACCGGAACGCGGTGAGTGTGGTATGGCACGCCCAACGACGGTGGCTGTAAATGCCGTGACCATCCCGACACCGACACCTATCAATACACTGATGCCGAATGGCTGGATCCAGCTGGTATTGGCAAACAGCGCATCGTAGTGCTCAAAGGTGAACGGAAATGGAATACCGGATAAGGGTCTGGCACTAAACGACATCAACCCCAGCCACAGCAATGGAAAATAGATCAGTGCAAGCATTATCCACAATGCATACCCTCCCAAGGTCCTCCATCCCGACCAATAGCTCCAGGAATTATGTAATACGTGGCGATGCTCAGAGTCACTGATGGAAGTCATCATTTTTCGTGCCGCTTTAGTCGTTAATAACGCAGTCATCAGTGCAGGCTCCTGAATGAATTTGAAAGATCCGTAACACGACGAGTGACCAGCAGAAGAATGGCGAAAATTGCACCGATCATGAAAATGACAAAGCTTGAAAGGGCAGCCAATACCGGATAGCGCAGTGCGCTATAGGCACTGTCGATAGAATTGCTCAGCATATTGACGAAGCCACCACCCAACATATTGGGTTCTACCCAGGACGCCAGCGCTGGCCCAAGCGTGAACACCACTCCGGCCACGACGCCGGGCAGAGATAACGGAAAAATAATATCTTTCAGGATCCTGAAAGGTGTTGCCCCCATATCTGCCGCTGCAGCAACCAGGTTGTCATCAATCACGCTGATAGCCAGAAAGAGAGGCAAAACCATTGTCGGGAAATAAGAGATGATCATGCCAAAGTGAACGGCCGTTTCGTTATAGAGCATGCCTTCGATTGGGGTCGAAATAATATGAAGATGCAACAGCAGATAATTAATCAAACCATTTTCATCTAAAATTCCTCGCCAGACGATAATCCGGGAAGATAAATCCAGGAAGAACGGAATGGTTAATAATGCGAGCACGATCGCCCGCATTGATTTACTACACCCACCTTTAGCCAGCCAGAGTGCACATGGGTATGCAATCATCAGATCAATAAATGTCACCGTTAGCGCAATTCGCAATGTTCGAACAGTGACTTCAAATCTTCCTGATGAAAAAAGACTGTACCAGGTTTCCAGTGTTGGCTTATAAATCATCGCAAAGTTTTTACTTTCAAAAAAACTGTAAGTTAAGAGCACAATAAGCGGCACAATAACTAACAGTGACCATACCCCGACAAATAATGGCACCAGCCACGCTGGCCTTTCTAAGGGTGTGAGCACTTTGCGTGATACTTTTTTTAAAGGTGGGTGTAACTTGTTCATCTGTCTCTCCAGCTGAATTGTCAGGCGTTCAGGAAGCGCTGCCACTGCTCTTCAATTGCGTCCGCATTGGAAGGCGTAGAGGTACTGACAAACGGCTTGGCAAATTTACGATCGATTTTCTTCTGGTTCGCTTCGAGATCTGCGATCTCCTGTGCTGTCCAGTTATTAGCATGGGCATACTGGATCGCCAGATCCATATTCGGTCCGCCGTAGCCACGATCCCTTGCCTGCAGGGCACGATATTCACCACCCAGATAATAATTAAGCATCTTGTAAATGTTATCGAGATTGCCGCGGTCTTTAGCTTGTGAGGCAATATAGGCACCATGCCCCCACTTGTAATAGCCCTCCACGGTATAGGCGTAACGTGCTTTGTCACCCAGTTTGCCGTTGGCTTCTTTTACCGCCGGTTCCCAGCAGTTGAGGATATTCACTTCTCCATTACCGAGCAGTTGTACCTGCTCCTCAAAAGAGGAAACCAGGGTACGGAACTGGCCCGCTTTTTTACGTGCAACCAGAAAATCCACCACTGTCTTAGCCTCATCGGCGGTCAGATCCGCTGGATTAGCGATTTTGGCTTTACCGTTAGCTTTCAGGTAAAGAGCCGCAGGTCCGATGGAGTAATTCCAGGTTTTGTCATAGCCCACACGGCCATGCGTTTTTGCGCTATCAAACATCATCTGCCAGGACACATCAGCACTGCCATCTGCGGGCAGACCCAGTTTTTCCGGGATATAACCAAAACTATCTGCATTACCAATTACCGGGACACCGTATTGTTTGCCATCGCTGCCTTTCACCACCGCCGAGTATTTCCAGTCATCAGAGGTGCGTTGCCAAAGGGTTAATTCAGGATTTTTTTCATCAAGTGGCAGATAATATCCTTGCGGCCCAAGAATATTCTGCGTCCCCCCCTCAAAAATGAACAAGTCTACTTTTGTACCCATTTGAGAGGCCATAACGTCACGCATAAATACGCCAACGTCATTGTTGGAACCAATAAACTCCATTTTAAGCCCGCTACTTTTTTGCAGTATCGACCAGTCTTTGAGCTGAGATGTTGTTACACCATAGGCTTTTATAGTTGGCGAACCCGCTGCCCAGGCCATGCCTGGAACAGATAAAGATCCCAGTGCTGTTGCAGCACTGGTAATTGCCACACTTTTCAATAATGTCCGACGCGATAACTGAAGTTGCGAGTATGTTGAATACTTATCTGTCATAATGAACCGCCTTTGTTATTTAAAAATTGTTTAAAGGTGTATTAATTACGTAGAACAACACAATCCTGCATGCGGCAAATGACGCCATTGAAAGTACTTTGATCCTGGTGTTGGTCCCATGTTCTTATTTTCATCGTGTAACCATATTCCGTTTTGGCTGTGCGGTCGGTATATTTTCCGCGATAGAGATGTTCATGTGGTGTGCAGGGCAAAATATTATATTCAGGAGAAATCGCTTCAAATGAACTGACCGGTAAAAGCCGTTCTGCACGAAAAGCGATGAGTGCGTCATCCCCTGGCTGCAGTGCTGACAGATCAGCTGAAAAGCCTGTCATGGTGATGCCGTTCATATCCACAACAACCCGATTTTCTGCCTCCGTCCTGACCACTTTACATTCAACAACGTTATCAAAACCCATAAATTCGGCGGAAAAACGGCTGACGGGTCGGTCAAATAACTCTTCAGCAGTACCGCATTGTTCAATACGGCCCCGACGCATCAACACGATGCGGTCACTCATGGTTAACGCTTCTTCCTGGCTGTGAGTAATGTAGATAAAGGTCATACCCAGTGATTGATGCAGCTCAACCAGTTCGGCCTGCATGTCATAGCGCAACCGTTCATCCAGTGCGCCCAGGGGTTCATCAAGAAGCAACACGGCGGGTTTGGTGATGATCGCGCGGGCCAGCGCCACGCGTTGACGTTCACCACCGGATAGTTGGCTGATACGGCGATGTCCTTTATGTGCCAGCCGAACCATCTCCAGTGCCTTTCGGGTACGATCCTGCCTTTCCGCTGTGGGCACTTTGCGCAATTTCAGACCATACGCGACGTTTTCCTCCACCGACATATGCGGGAACAATGCGTAGTTCTGGAAGACTGTCGTGCAGTTACGTTGTGCGGCAGGAACGTTTGTCAGGTCCACTCCATCCAGCGTCAATGTCGTTGCAGCCGTGGCCTGCTCCAGTCCGGAGATAACCCGTAACATTGTGGTTTTACCGGACCCGCTTTCTCCCAAAATGACTAAGAACTCACCTCGTTTAACATTCAACGAAACATTATCCAGCGCCAGGTTATCCCCATAGCGGTGTACCACATTCACAGCGCTAAGAATGACATCGTCATCAACCGGGGATTGGGTATCGGTAAAATGCGCTGTGCGGGAAGCAGTGATTTTCTGCGAAGGTGAATTCATCATACTAAAACCTCGATGGTTAACAGGGTGGCGGCAACAGAGATTGCACGTTGAAAGAGGGTCTGCGTGATGGAAAAGGGGTCGACGATATCGTCCCTCCACTCCCCCTCATCCTGTTTGCTGTTAGCGGAGAGTTGATCTTGAATTGCATTACAACCCGCAATAACGGCCTGAAGTGCTGCCTGCTCAGCCGGTTTACGGACGTTATCCAGTTGCCCGAGCCAGACTGCCACTCGGGCGAGCGCTTTACCGCCGCCAGCCACAACCCCCCTCTGCCCGGCTGCCTGAACGACCGCGATGGCAGCACGTGCATCGTCCATTCTCTGAACGGTTTCCCACGGGTTTAACCCACTGATTTTCAGTTCCGCCCAATAGCCATTGAGTCTGGCGGCCCGGCGTTGGAGTCTTTCCCGGTCCAACGCGAGATAACGATGCTGCTCAGCTTCCTTAAGGAGACTTGTCTGGCGTAACTTAATGGCAGCGGGTACCTCGGTCGGATCTGTTAACACGCAGTGGTTTTTATCAACAATAATGTGTCGGGCGTGGCCGAGCATGGCAGGCTGTATGGCGGTGAGATCAATGCCAGTTGTCTCACCAATGAGCGTCGCCCCCGACGCAACACACACATCTTCCAGAAGATCGAGGGCATGCAAACCTGAAGCTTCAGGCACCAATCCCAGAATGTTGAGACAATATTTGCCTCGGTTCTCAATCAACGCAGCTGCCGCCTGGCCAACAAATCCACGAGCGATAATGACCAGTGATTTATTGTTCTGAACGAAGGCATTCAGCACAGGTGCCATTGGGCCTAAGTCTGAGATGACTTCATTGATGACCACCAGATAAACATTGTCCATTTCGATGCAGACTCGAGGTTCCGTCGGACTAATGCCGGCAATGTCGGGGCAGATATCCAGACAAAACCCGGAATGCTGTAAAAGCTCCAATCCGGGTTTCTCCCCTTCTTTAACCTCTATCGTACCGGGTGACATAATATGTTCGCCAATTGCGCCAAGTGCGGCGGCTATCTCACTGTCGCCACTGGCTACTCTGGCTATTTGGGTAACCGCAGGCATAACACTTCGCAGGTTGGCCAACTGCTGCATTGCCAGCACACCAGTATCTTTAAGGGCACGTGAAATTTGCCCGGGGTTTCCGCCGCGGCTCACACTTAATGAGGCTGACTGATAAATTGCATTAGTGATGCAGGCAAGGCGGATCGCGCCATCGCCCAGATCGCGGCGTATGCCGTTCATCGCTTCCAGTAAAATACGCGGGGCAATGGTCTCCGCGCCCTCTTCACCCACCACCAGCTTCGCAATTGTGCATCCGCTCATCGCCATGCCTGCCTGAGCCATACCCACGTCATATATCACCCCACGTCCATTCGGACCGAGTGAGGGCGCGATAGCCCTGACGGTTTCAGTGAGTGACTGTCGGATGATGTGGCGGACATGTTCACCACTCAAAGGCAGAGAAGACCGAAGCGCGACTACCATTACCGCACTCCACGTGCGTGTATATGCTCATTCATTGCTGTGTGAACAGCTTTAGCAATGGCAATGGCGTTTGGCGTATCGCTGTGCACACAGACGGTATCAGCGGCAACCCGGACGGTTTTACCGTTGACAGATTTAGCGGTTCCGGTTTTCAGTGCCTGCAATACACGGGCAGCTGAAACAGCAGGCTCAACAGGGTCATGGGTAAGGGCAATGATTTGTCGCCCTTCGTCGTCGTAATCAAGGTCGGCATAAAATTCGCAGCTATATTCAACACCACGCGCGTCGAATACGCGGGTCATCTCACTGAAAGCACAAGCGATAATCGGCACCCCTAAAGCAAGGACTGCATCTGCCACCCCTTCAGCAATGTGGTTGTCTCGCATTGCCATTCCCATCAAAGCACCATGTGGTTTGATGTGTGAGAGAGGAACGCCCTCAGTATCCAGAAAACTTTTGAGTGCCCCGGTTTGATAGAGGATGAGTGCCGCAACCTCGCGGCGGGATAGCTTTATCTCACGGCGCCCAAACCCTTCTTTGTCAGCAAGGCCAGGATGTGCACCAATTTTTAAACCGTACTTTTTCGCAATTTTAACGGTTTCCCACATCACTGAAGGATCCGATGCATGGAACCCACAGGCTATGTTCGCGTGCGTCACGAAGGGCATGACATCTTCATCATTGCCAAGACGATAAATACCGAACGCTTCGCCCATATCACAATTAATTGCTAATTCTTTCACCTGATGCCTCCTCAAGATAAGAACCTTTGCCTGCTGATGCGGCGGACATGTACGTGACGACACCCACGCCTTTCATTTTTATCCCCCATCAACGCACTTATTGCAGCGAGGTCGAAACAGTAAAAATAAAAATTGTCCTACGATTTAAAGCATGAATTGTGCCACAAAGATAAAATGGACAATGAAAGATGGCTTAATTTTCACCTGTGTGGGTTTCCGATGATTTCTAAGCAGGTTAACAGCCTGACATGAGTGCTGTACTGAGACAGGGACAAGCGCTGATGAAGAGAAAAAACACTAAACCGCACCAATATAAAGCCTTATGCGTTTATTTTTGGTGCAAAAACTTCACATGCCTGCACTTTTTTTGAGCCTGAAGGGGTAGGGAATCCTGGCGACCCCGGGTACATCCGGACCAATATCAGGCATAATAAACAGTGAAACTGATGGTGAAACTCAAGATGAAAACTGTTGATGCCTTTTACATCAACAAAAATATCGTAGAACAATTTTTATTTGATTTATTTTAGTGGGAGCTTGTGTTCATAACATCCTGACTACAGGCTTCTGAAAGTGAGGGGCAGATAAGAAAAAATCTACACGCACAGGCCCGGATACCCGGCTATTGCAGGGTATCCGGGTTGAAGTCATCAGCACATCGCAGTAAAAGGTACAAAATTGTCTGACAAAAAGGTGTTTTAGTGTGGCCAGGATTTGAGATTGACGATGCGAGTTGGCATAGTATCTGCAAGAATTGTCCCCATATTTCATAACTTCAACGTGATCGAGTAGCATCTGACAATGGCCGATTTTGATAACGATAGTGAGCTGGAACGCCCTCATGGTTCTACCGTAGAGGCGCTGGTCGATAAGCTAAAATCGAGAATATTAAACGGGGATTTCGCTCCCGGTGAGTTTTTGCGTGATATCAAAATGGCGACCTTTTTTGATGTATCACGCAACAGCTTCCGCAGTGCAGCAATGGGGCTGGTGGCTCAGGGTCTGCTATTACAGGTGCCAAATCGTGGCTTTTGTATCCCTGAATTTGGGCCGGATGATATTGTCGATATCACCCGACTGCGTGGCGTGCTTGAAGTCGAAGCGGTGAAGATGATCATTCACAATGGCATCATTCCTCCTGATGCCATTCGTGCAGTAGAAGTGCTGAAGAATGCCCCGGCGGATGCCCCTCGCTCATTGCTGGTCACCGCAGATACTGAGTTTCATCGTGCGATCATTGCTGCCAGCAGCAGCCCAAGACTGGTTCGCAGTTATAGCGTGCTGGAGAGCGAGATTGAATTATTACTGGTACAGAGGCAGTTCCACTATACCGATCCTAACGAAATCATCTCTGAACACGAACACCTTATCGCGTGCTTACGTACCCGTGATTTTGAAACTGCCCGCGACGCCTTTGTTGAACACTGGGAAGATCTGCGTATTAAACTTCTACGCTCAGCTGCGGCTAAACTGCTGGGGAAAAAATGAACCCCACTCGATCATCAACGGGCTCGTAAGCCCGCATGGTTAAAGAGATTTGCGATGATCGACGTGGGACATTACCGTCGTTTTTACCTTCAAGGGTGAACATCTTTTGCTGGAGATGGAGCGCTTTGCGCGGGAGCTGGGTGGGATCGTATTCGGTAGCCCGGGCCGGGTCCTGTGAAAAGATGGCGTGCTTGTCCGGATAGCCGATATAGGTCTGGGTAAAGCCGCCTGCCAGCTCGGCCATCCTGGCAAAGGACTTTGGATTTTCCAGCACCACGGACGGCTTGATCGAGGCTGTTGCGGACTTTTTTGCCGCAACCCAATCCGTGATGGAGGCCGATCTGCTTTGCGCCAGCTGTTCCAGTTGGGCAGACAGCGACAACGACATGCGTGATTAGGCGGTGATGATATTCGCCGTCACCACCGCAATCACCGCCAGCAGGGCAATGCCGATGCAAATCGCGGCAATTCGGATGCATAATGATGAGAATCGCATGGTCATCCCTAAAGAAAAAGAAAGCCAGGACGGGCGAGGCATTTAAACCTTTCCCGTCGCCCGATGTTGACCCAATGCCTGGTCAGCGAAGGAACCTGGCTTCAATCTCGCGCATGTGCTTGTCGCCTTGCAGGGCAATGATTTCGGCCACGGCCGGCAAGGTTATGTCCACATTGGCGATGCCGCCATCGCTGCGTATCTGCCGGAAGACTTGGGCCATGGCGCCAGCAGCGGCCCGGATCGCGTGATTTCCGTAGATGACGATGCCGACCTTGCCCAGCGCGGCGATATCCGCCTCGGTCAGTTGCGGATAGGCGGTCGGGACCAACACCAGCGGGACCTTGCCCTGCCAGGCGCTGATGAATGCCAGGACTTCATCCGGTGTCTTTTGCTTCGAGTGGATCAGGATGGCGTCCGCTCCCGCTTCTGCATAAGCCATGCCGCGCTGGATCGCTTCTTCCTGCCCCATTCCCGCAATCAACGCCTCAACGCGCGCCACAACGACGAAGTCCTTGTCTTGGCGGGCCGCTGCCGCTGCCGCCACCTTTCCCTGGAACTCCTCGATGCGCACCAGTTGCTGGCGGCCATCGGCGCGCAGGCTGGTGTCTTTCGGGAAGGTCTTATCTTCCATCACGATGGCCGACGCGCCGGCCGCCTCATACTGAGGAACGATGTAGCTGACGTTGACCGCATTGCCAAACCCGGTATCGATATCGGCGATCAGGGGAATGGAAACGGTCGCGGCAATGGCACGCATCATCTCAAGGTGGGTACCCATCGAAAGGATATTGGCGTCCGGGACGGCATAGCTAGCCGACAACTCGAAGCCGCTCCCCCAGATTCCGCCGAAGCCCGCATCTTCCGCCAGCTTTGCGGCCAGCGGATTGTGTGCAGCCATGGCGGCAAACAGCTTGCCATTGTTCAAGGCGTGGCGTAGGGACTGGTTCTTTGTCATGTCATCTCCCTGGATATCGTTTTCACTTTTGTCATTGCAGTCGCGCGCAGGCTTCGGCGATACGCGCCTTGGCCACCCTGAGTTCGTCGTCGGAGGCGGCATAAGAAACCCGGAAATGTCCGGGAAGCTCGAAAGCGGTACCGGGTACCACCGCAACGCCGCATTCTCGCAACAGGTAGAGCGCCAGTTCGCTATCGGAGGAGATCAGGTTGCCGGCCGGATCCCTGCGCCCCAGCAGACCCAGGCATCCCGGGAAGGCATAGAACGCACCTGGCGGCAGATCGCAAGTGATGCCGTCAATGCGGCACAGATCGCCGACCACTTGATCGCGGCGTTGGCGAAAGGCCTCGACAAAACCAGGCAGGAAATCCATCGGGCCGTCCAGCGCAGCGATCGAGGCCGCCTGGCTGATCGAGCTGGTATGTGAGGTCGACTGCGACTGCACTAGGTTCATGGCCTTGATCAATTCTAATGGGCCGGCACCGAAGCCGACCCGCCATCCAGTCATGGCATAAGCTTTGGAGACGCCATTGATGGTCAGTATACGGGCGGCCAGTTCCGGCGTGACGGCGGCCGGGGTCGCAAACGGCGTGTCCTGGTAGCGGATCTTTTCGTAGATGTCGTCTGCCATCACCCACACATGTGGATAACGCAGAAGCACTTCGGCCAGCCCCGCCAGTTCCTCGGCGCTATAGATTGCGCCGCTGGGATTGGAGGGAGAGTTCAGCACAAGCCACTTGGTGCGTGGCGTGATGGCCTCTTCCAGTTGCCGTGGGGTGATCTTGAAGCCGCTGGCCGCATTGCAGCGGACGATGACCGGCAATCCTCTCGCCAGCAGAACCATTTCCGGATAGGAAACCCAAGCAGGCGTTGGAATGACGACTTCATCACCCTCATTAATAGTGGCTTGCAGCGCGTTGTACAACAGCTGCTTCGCACCGCATCCGACCTGGATCTGTTCCGGGGTGTAGCGCAATCCGTTGTCGCGCTCGAACTTGCGACAAACAGCCTCGCGCAATGCCAATGTACCCGCGACGTCCGTATAACATGACTCGTTGCGATCGATGGCCGCCTTGCCCGCCTCGCGGACATGTTCAGGCGTGGGAAAGTCCGGTTCGCCCTGGCTGAGTGTAATCACATCCCGTCCCTGGGCCTTGAGCTGGTTGGCCAGCCGGGTCATTTCCTTTGTGGCTGACGGCTTGGCGCCCAGCACGCGAGTGGCCAGGAATTGGCCAGTTTTATTTGCAGTATCGTTCATTCGACAGTTCCTACGTTGAGACGGAAAACCCAGCGCGCCAGCGCCAGTGGTATGAAGATGGCCAGCAGCAGCAGCACGCTGTAGGCACAGGCCAAGGCCAGTCGGCCGCTGTCGACCTGTTGGAAGATCTCGATCGGCATGGTGCTCATGCCGCCGAAATAGAGCACGACCGTGGCCGACAGCTCGGACAGTGTGGTCACCCAGATCAGCACCGCGGCGGAGGCGACTGAAGGAGCGATGACGGGCAGCACGACGCGCACGAAGCTTCGCAGTGCTCCCACGCCCAGGCTCATCGAAGCCTCTTCAATGGAGTCCTTGAGACTGTGCAGCGGACCTGTCGCAGAGCGCACGCCGCTGGGTACCCGGCGCAGGAAATACGCCAGCGCCATAATTAGCCAGCTCCCGGTCAGGGTCAGCGTTCCGGTGTTGAAGGAATTGATCAGGGCGATACCGAGAACGGTGCCGGCAATCGTGAGCGGCAATGTGACCATGACGTCCAGTAGGTGGGTGATCAACGAACGCCGCTTGACGATCAAATAGGCCGCGCCGATGGAAAAGACAACGCCTGCCGCGGTGGCAATGGTGGACAGGAAAAGAGAGTTGTACAGCGGACCGGGAGCATGCACCAGTGCGTAGTGAAGATGGTCCAGCGTGAAGCCGCCATAGAGCAGGACAGGTCCTACCGACGGCGTCACCGAGGTCACGAACACCACAGCCGTAGGCAGCAGTGAAAGCGCCACCACCAGCACCACGCATCCAGCCGCCAGCATCGATCCGGCACCGGACAGCGGCACTGCCGCGGGCTGCCGTCCCGACTCCATCTGGAACTGGCGGCGCTCCACGACGAACTTCTGCAGCAACAGCAGGCCGGCGCCGAGGTAGACCAGAATGGAGGCCATGGTGGTCTGCATCTGGGGACTGCCGCCCATTTCGCTGACGAATTCGTTGTACGCCTTGACTGCCAGCACAGGGGTACGCGCGCCGAGAATGGCAGGTACCCCGAAACTGCCGATGACGTGGGTGAAGACAATCAGTACCCCTGCAAACAGCGAGGGCAGGAGCAATGGCAATGTGACGCCCGTCAGAACGCGAGCGAGCGGACGCCCCAGGCTCAAGGCCGCTTCTTCAAGGTTACGGTCCATGGACTTGAGGCCCACCAGCACCGCGACAAACGCATAGACATAATTGTTGAGCGTCATCACGAACACCAATCCCCACCAGGAATAGAGCGACGGCAGCTCGACCCCGAACGGCGCCAGCCAGTTGTTGACCAAGCCTTGCTTGCCCAGCACCAGCACCCATGACGCCGCCACGACGACATCTGGATTGACCATAGTCATCAGCGGCAGGAAAGCCAGCAGACCGGCAAATGGGAATTTGCAGCGCGCCACAACCATGGCGAGTCCGCCACCGACGATCATGGAACATGCCGTGACGGCTGCACCCAGAATCAGCGTATTGAAGAAGACATCTCGATAGGACGGCTCGGAGAAGAAGCGAACGTAACCGCTCATTCCCCACCGGCCGTCGGCGCCGACAAAGGATTTCCCCAGCATGGTGATCAGGGGCCAGACCAGGAAGATCGACAACAAGCCGATCGAGAGCAGCGCAGCAGCCATCCATGCCGGGTCGCGCCTGAGTTTTCCTGCAATCATGACGCCTCCACCAGATGCGCATCGCTGGGTAATTGCAGGAGCACCTTCTCTCCACGCTCCCGTATGCGCTGCCGGTTCCCGCCGCTTGCCGTCACCGTGATGACCCCGGTCTCCGTCTTGACCGTGTAGCTGGTCTGGCCGCCGCGAAACTCGACATGGTCGACAATGCCTGCGACCTGTCCGTCTTGCGGGGCGCCGGTTTCGGCAAAATGAATTTCTTCACTGCGAACTGCCAGCCTGACACCGGGCTGGAACGGCACGGCGCTATCGGTCAGCAGCACACCGCCAGTACACATCAGTCGGCGCAGGCCGCCGGCGGCGGGCAATTCGCGCGACACCTCGATCAGGTTCGCGCTGCCGACGAAGTCTGCGACGAACGTATTGCACGGCCGGCTGTATATTTCCAGCGGAGCACCCAGCTGCACGACGCGCCCCCGGTCCATCACCGCGATCAGGTCAGACATGGCCAATGCTTCTTCCTGATCATGTGTCACGAATACTGTGGTGATACCGGCCTCCTGCTGAAGATCCCTGATCATCCCTCGAAGTTCGACTCGCAACTTCACGTCGAGGGCAGACAAAGGCTCGTCCAACAGCAGCAGCTTAGGTTCGATCACAAGTGCACGCGCCATGGCCACACGCTGACGCTGTCCGCCCGACAAGGCCATCGGTGCACGGTCGGCGAATGCCGCCAGTCCAACTCGCTTGAGCATGGCCATTGCGCGATCAATTGCCTGCTCTTTGGGCATACCCCGCGCCGAAAGACCGTAGCAGACATTGGCCAGAATCGAACGATCGGGGAACAAAGCATAGTCCTGGAATACCATGCCGACCCCGCGGCGATGCACCGGTATCGCGGTGACATCGCTGCCGCCAAACAGGATTCGCCCGCCATCGGGCCGGACGAATCCGGCCAGCATTCTTAGCAGGCTGGTTTTTCCGCATCCGGAAGGGCCCAGCAAGGTGAACAGCTTGCCGCTGGGGATCATCAAGTTCAGCCCGCTGAACAGAGACTGCTTGCCGTAACTCTGATCAATATTTTCAAATGAGACCTGCATGGCTACATCTCCTCTACTTCTCTCAATCAACGGTCAGCAATGATCTGCCGCCACTGCGCAATGAACGCGGCGCGGTCCTGGGCCATCTGGCCATCATCGAGGGGAACCACTTTGACGGACTTGATGGCAGGCAGCGTGGAGAGCTTGCTCACATCAATGTCTGAGCGCAGAGGGCGACGATAGGCGGACTTGAAAATGTCGACTTGAACGTTCTTTGAAGCGAGGAATTCGTAGAGCTTGCGTGCTTCGGCCGGATGCTTGCCGCCTTTGATCAAGGCCATGCCTTCTACCGAAACAAAGGTTCCTTCGCTTGGATAGACCAGCTTGATCTCCTTGAGGCCGCCGGCGACATATTCATAGGCCGCGTATTCCATGGTCAGCGCGATGGCGAACTCGCCCTTTGCCACGCCGTCGTAGGCGGCAGACGTGGTGCCGACGATGGTGGCGTTGCGCACGATGCGCGTCATGAGTTCGGTTCCCAGGGTCTTTTGCAGACCATACAGGGCGACGTACGATGCGCTGGTGCGCTCGGGGTCAGGAATGACCAGTCGTCCTTTCCACTTCGGATCGGCCAGTTCGGCCCAGCTTTGCGGCGCCTTGACGCCTCCCAGCTGGCGGGTGTTGACCATCAGCACGTTGATGTGAACGTTGGTTCCCAGCCAGAGGCCATCGGGGCCGCGATACGCTGCGGGAACGGTGCTTGCCTGGCGGGATGAATAAGATTCGAACTGGGGTTTGAACTCGGCCATGGTAGCGAGGCCGCCCGACCAGAAGATATCGCCAAGGGGATTGGCGCTTTCGGCCTTGATGCGCTGCATGAGCGCACCGGTGCCGGCGCGTACGACGGAAACCCGAACGTCAGGATTCTCTTTGTTGAAAAGGTCAATGACGCGGTTGACGGTCTCGACGTTGTTCGATGAGTATAAGACCACTTCGCCTGCTACCGCTGGCTGTGGCGTGATTACGCTCATCATGAGTAAAACAGATAATAGACTGCAGTGCTTCCACATGATTTTGCCTTTCATTGGTGTGAATCAGTTAGGGCATTGATGTTTTCAATGTACTATTACCGTTGAATGACAAGAAACCTCCCTCATTACCTAGAGTGCATATCATCATGAGTTTTAATCATGTATAGGCCATCAGAGATCCCGCTTGTTGCAATTCGCGCCTTCGTGACGATCGGCCGTCAGGGAAGCTTTACGCGCGCCGCCGCCGCATTGGGTATCACGCAAAGTGCTGTCAGCCGGCATGTCGCTACTTTGGAGAAGGCGGCTGGGACCGCCTTGTTCGAACGCCGGGGAGCGTCTATCGCCCTGACGCCTGCCGGTTCTCAGTACTACGACGCAGTGAAAGACTCGATGGCGACCATCGAATTGGCCACCCGGCAGATGTTTCAGAGGGAGGAAAGTCACGGCCGACTAATGGTGCGGACGTCGATGCCCAGCTTTGCGATGACGGTGGTTGTGCCGATGCTGGGATCGTTCATGTCCCAGTCACCGATGAGGGTGGACTTGATAACTTCGCTGTCACCGCCGTTGCCACGCGACGAGTTCGATGTGTTGATCACGCGGGATCTGGCCATGCCCAACAGTGAGTGTTGGGAGCTGCTACAGGAAGAGTTGGTCTGTGTCGGTTCGCCCCAGTTGGTGCAGCAGCACCGATCCCAGCCGCCGCATCGATGGCCGATGATTGCAGCCAAATCCAGGCCAGACATCCTAGCCTCTTGGGCAGTCGCTCGCGACATCGCGCCGGATCGCTTGCAGGTGGGCGCCATGTATGACCACATATTCCTAGCCGTGGCTGCAGCCATCGGAGGCACGGGATTTTTTGTTGTGCCTTACCTGCTGGTGCTCGATCAGCTGCGTGCGGGAACATTGGTCATTCTGGACGAACACCGGATTATGTCGGGTGCCACGTATTGGGCCTACTTGAACTCCCAGACTCAGCAGGTACAGGCCGGAAGAGATTTTTGCAGATGGCTCAAAGGCATGCTGCGCAGATGCGCATCAGGACTGTCGGAGTTATAGGAGGGCAGTCCCCTATCGGCCGAGGCCGTGTAAAAACGCGTAGAACGCCCAGTTGGTGACGTCCTGTCGGGCGTTCGATTTCGTTGGACCGAGACGCGAACGGATGACGTGATCAAGATATCCTCAATGAACAACGTTGGCGCGCGAGTTCACGCGCTGCCAGTTTCATTACGCGCATAGTCTTTGCGAACCCGAGAATCTTGATGACTCGCTTGAGGTTATATGTCAGCACATGCAAACTCATTTCCGCCACGACATGGCCCAAACGGCGCTTCTGAACGTGGGTTGAACCCATCCATTGTTTGAGCGTGCCGAACACATGTTCGACGGTTCGGCGTCGTATCGTCATGGCGTCGAGCTGGAGATTGAGCCTTGACTACATTTTCTCAAGCTGACGTGCCACGTGCGGCGCCTCGTGGTTGTAGTTCTGCCGCAGCTTCAATCCGTGTCGCACCGCGGCCTTCATCGGATGCTCGCGGCACCGCTCGAGCAGGCGCGAGTCGGTTGGATGGACGATCTCCTTTTGCATGACCGTCGTGTCGACGATTACTCGCTTCGATCGTCTCGGCCAGCAGTTCTTCAACGCCAGCTTCGTCCAAGCACTTACGCCTGCATGTCAGGCTCGACGTATGGATCGGGAGCTCAGTCTGCATATATCTCTCGCCGGTGAAGACCTGTCAATACGGGTTTTCCACCCATTGCCAGACCACTTACTCGCTCGACAGATCGAACGCATGCTGGAGATACAACACGCCAACAATCAGTCCGACCCTTGCGTGAAACAATGCTCGCGCTCATCAACGCGACTAATTAACCCCAATTGATCAGATCGTCCAGTCGCACCAGCGGATGCTTCATGTTGACCTGCTCGCGAAGAGGATGCCGGAACAAATCGCCTTCGCTCACCGCTGTCTTCGGACCCATCCAGACCTCGACAGAATTTGCAGTAAACTCCTCACAATTTGCCGGGTTCCTGCAAATGCATCAACATCTTTCCGCTTCAAACCCCTGCTGCAAAAGGCTCTCCGGATTGTTCAGGTACGACTAAATAAGTCGAAATTTGATTCAATGACGACTCAACTAATTACGAGTCGTCATTTGAGATCAATTCATTCCACCGTTGACATATATCGCCTGGCCATTCACCCACCGTGCAGGCCCAGCTAGAAACGAAACAACTTCAGCGATCTCTTGTGGCTGCCCAATTCTATTGAAAGGGTTGAGGCTCCCAATAGCAGCGATCAACCCTTCACTTTTATCTTTCAGAAAGAGCTCTGTCGCAGTGGGACCCGGCCCAACCGAATTAACCGTAATGTCTCGCCCTTTCAGTTCACGAGCGAGTACAAGATTCAGTGCTTCAACAGCGCCTTTCGTCATCGCATAGGGGCCGTAACCTGGTAGAGCTTGTCGCTCTGCTGAGGTCGAAATATTTATGATCGCGCCGCCGTTTTGCAGCCTCTTAGCCGCTTGCTGCGAAACGAGGAATGTTCCACGGACGTTAATGGCATGCATTCGATCAAAGTCAGCGATATCGAATTCTGATAAAGGCTTTAGCATCATGATGCCAGCACAATTAACAGCGATATCAGATCGACCGAATTCATCCTCCGCGAAGTCGAACATTGCTGTAACCTGATTGGGCTCAGACACGTCAGCCCTGAAGGCCTTTGCCATTGCACCAGAATCAATAATTTCTTTTGCTACGTCTTCAGCAGCCGATTTTGATTCTGTGTAATTTACGATGACCGCAAACCCATCTTTCGCCAGACGCTCCGCTACCGCCCTGCCGATACCTCTGGATGCTCCAGTGACAATCGCCACACGCTTACCGACACTGATCATACTAACTCCCGTTTTATCACCAAGAATGACCCCATTACCGCGATCTCAATATGAGAGAAACAGCGCCGCACTCATACGTTTTAGGGCTCTACACGAAGTCCGACATGCCGACGAACGACCAGAGAATCTTAGTAAGAGTTAAGCAAATGATAAACGGCCCTATCGCGAGCAGGTTGTCCGGCATGCCGGACAATTGCCTCGTAGGCGTATTTGATTGAGTGACGGCAGACTCCAGCCGCCTCATGGGAGAGCTGGTGGATCAGACCGCCCAGCATTCTTTTCTTTCAGGAAATCGACAAAGGCCCTAAGTGGCGGTGGCATTTGCCTACGGCCATGGTAGTAGAGAAACGGCCCGTCGAATTCCTGCCACCAGGTTTCTAAAACTGGCGTAAGCATTCCCGATTTCAGATAAGGGGCGACAAAATCCTCAAATGTATAGATTATTCCCGCCCCGGCGGCAGCACTCGCGAGCTGAAGATCAACAGAACTTGAAATCAGGAATCCGTCTGGCGCCACCTTTACTCTTACTCCTTCCCGCTCCAACGCCCATGTCCAAATCGATCCATTCGGAAATCGGTGGCCAATCAGTCTATGCCGCGCAAGATCCGAAGGATTATCAGGGATTCCAAATTTATCAAGATAATTACTCGATGCCGCAGCAACAAACCTCTGATGGCGCGGGCCGATCGGTATAGCGATCATATCTAGTTCAATGTTTTCGCCATAGCGAACACCAGCATCAAACCCACGCCCTATCACATCTGAAAAATCATCTTCCATAACTACATCAATACGCACACCGGGGAATCTCTCGATAAAATCCGGCAACAGATCTGGCAAAACATATCTAGCCACGGGAACTGGAACATTTAAACGCAGCGTCCCTACGGGGCGATCAGCCCCGTCTTGTAATTCATTGAATGCCGCCTCAATCTCTGTCAGCGCTGGCTTCAGACGGCTCAGCAGGCGGATACCGGCCTCAGTCAAGCTGATACTTCGAGTGGTCCGATTCAATAAGCGCACTCCGATATCAGACTCTAGCCGGCGAATCGAATCACTTAAAGTTGAACTGCTAATCCCACGTACTTGCGCTGCCATTCTGAATCCACCAGCGTCTACGACCGCAACAAGATTTGCAACATCCAACAAGTTCAGAAAGCCCATGGCATCATTTCCAATTAGTTATTTCACCATCGACCGCGCCCCGGCGTTTGAGTTCGGCGGAGGCCTCATCAACATTATCGACTCTCATACAGATATGGTGCCAGCCATGAAGCCCAAGACTGTCTTTGAGTTGCAGCCCACCTTGGCGAACCACAGCTCCGGGACCTGCTGCGAGCTCAATCTGGAAACTGTCGTTGTTCTCCGGAGCAAGGAAGGCCCACGTCAAGCCGGCACCCTCAGTCTTCCCGGTCAGTCGAAAGTCGAGCATCTCCTCGATACCAAGCCAACGCGGACTGAAGATCTGGCATGCGAACGCCAGTGTGATTGCCCCGCATCGACGCCAGCGGGCTTGAGGGGTTTGCAGGTGGATAGAACAACGGCGTGCGTTAATCCTATCGATGATATCGAATATATGTTATCATCGATAACATCGAGAGGTCAAGGCGAGCGTGCCTTGACTCCGCTCTAAGGAACCGAAATGCAAACCGACTCTGATGAAGCCGCGCGACCACATCGCGCGCGGATACTCGATGCCGCGCTGGCCCTCACCCAAGCTGACGGACCAGAAGCAGTGACAACGAGAGCTGTTGCTGCCGCTGCTGCTGTTCAGGTGCCAACCATCTACCGGCTATTTGGAGACAAACAAGGTCTGCTCGACGCCGTTGTAGAACACGGTATTGCAACCTATGTGGCCGCCAAGGCAGCTCGCACCCCACATCCCGACCCAGTTCAAGAGCTGCGGGCAAGCTGGGACAACCACGTGGCATTCGGACTCGCGAATCCGGGCCTGTTCTCGATCATGAGCGCCTATCCGCAGTCACCCGCTGTAGCGGAAGGATTACGCTTCTTTCGCAAGATCGTGCGCGCGGTGGCTACGGCGGGACGACTGAGAACCAGTGAAGAGCAGGCAGTCGCGATGATCCGGGCTTCGTGTGTTGGGTTGACCATGATGCTCATCGCCGACAAGAAGTCCGAAGGCGGCGATATCTCCAGGGAGCTGCAAGACGCCATCATTCATGCCGTCACGACAGACGTAACAGGCAGCGGTCCAACAACTCAACAGACGTCAGCAGCCGCTCTAAGAGCGGGCCTGGGGCAGGTGAACGTTCTTACCAAAGGCGAAGTGGCACTCCTCGACGAATTGCTGGAGCGCTTGTCGAAGAGTAACTAATTTTTCATCAACTGCACTGGAGAGAGGCTATGTTTTTCATATCTGGAATCACGGGAAAAGTTGGCGGCGCTGCCGCGCGGTCGCTTCTGAGCCGGGGAAAATCTGTGCGCGCCCTGGCAAGAGACCTACAGAGAGCTGAAGAATGGTCGCGCTTGGGAGTTGAAGTGGTCCAGGGAGACTTGACCGACGTGAATGCGGTCAAGAGGTGTCTGAATGGTGTTGACGGGGCATTCCTGATGCAACCCACACCTTTTGGCGTCACCTCTGAATTCCCGGAGGCGAAAGCGATCAATGGCAGCCTGAGTGCCGCTTTGGCCTCGACCGATGTTCCACGAGTGGTAATCCTCTCGTCGATAGGCTCGGAACAACCAAGTGGGCTCGGCAATATTATGCAGACCCATCTGCTCGAAGAAGCCCTTGCTACGATACCGATTCCCATTGCTACTGTTCGCGCCGGGTCATTCCTCGAAAACTATGTTCCGAGCCTAGAGCGCGCAGCCACCACGGGTTATTTCGATACCTTTCTGCAACCCACTGATAGGCCTGTGCCGATGGTGGCATCCGAGGATATCGGTCACGAGGTGGCGCGTTTGCTCATCGAGGGTTGGAGTGGCAGGACGATCATAGAGCTTGGATCTCCCTACAGCCCTGACGACCTAGCTTGCGCGATGGCTGAAGCACTCTCCAAGCCCGTAAAAGCGAAGCCTATCCCTAAGGAATACTGGAAGCAGACACTGCAGGCCATGGGTCTATCTACCGACCACGTAGACCAGTGGGCGGAAATGCAGGATGGGTTCAATTCTGGCTGGATCGATTTCGGCCGGCCCGGCACGATCCCGGTCCAAGCCAAGACGAAGCCCATCGACGTCTTTTCCAAAGCAGTTGGTAAGTAACCCCACAATATCCCGTGATTCGCTCATACGCATAGCTCGGGGCGCTGGTCCATCTCCCAAGAAGCGCCGGCGCCCATCGTAGCGGTAAGGTACTGTCTCAGCCGCTTTTCGGCTATTCGAGTACCGGACTCAAGGGCACCAGGCTAAACTCTTCGCCACCGTTGAATCGCTACCGTCCGCTAACGAGCGTGGCCGAGCGATGCCCGGCGTATTCAGGTTTGGCCGCAATTCCGTAGCTGCTCTCATTAGCAGAGAAATCGAGGTCGACCACGCGCACATCAAGCTGCGACCATACTGGCGAAACTTCGCCTCTTGCGATGACACGCTAAATGATTGAGAACAAATCAGTTGCGCCTTAAGATTTATTTCATTTAACTACAATGAATTCATCTATCGCCATATACAAGGTGCACAATATTCGACGTGCCAGATTACTTCACAGCAATCCTTCTTCAACGGTCTTGTAGACAGTCCTCACACTCGGCTTAAACCCAAGGCGACGTGCCAACGAGCCATCCGCATGAAGCCGCCAGTGATTCGCTAGAGGCTCAGATGACGACTCCATCTTTTCGCCGACCAGTGCAGCCAATTCGTAGAGCGAGGTTGGAGCTTCGTCGGTGAGATTGACAACTTGACGATCCCACTCGCCAGTGAGAGCAATATTCATAGCTGCAGCAATGTCTCGATGGTGGATCATGCTCAATGTTTGAGCCGGATGGAGCTTGGCGTTGGTCGCCAATTGAGGCAACGATTCGAGATGCCCATCATGATCACCATAGACGAAGCAGTACCGAAGAATCGACCAGTTCAATCCACTCTCGCGCAGACCTTTCTCTGCCGCAAGCTTGCTTGCAGGATATGCCTGCGTCGGATTGCATACATCCTCCTCACTGCCAGGACGAGGGTTGTCCACGCTGTTTACATTGCTAGTACTGGCCATGATGACGCGATCACCGTCCTGGCAGCTTTCCGGCGCGGCCGGGTCGGTGCCGGCCAGATTGTCGAGCACCAGCTAAGACGTGTCCGGCAGGATGATGCGATTCCACACCACTTTCAGGTGGCTTGGCCCGTAGGCGACCTGATTGTTGTATTTACCGAAGATGGACGACCTCAGTGGAATCAGCATATAGTTGCCCGTCGCCGTGCCATACGTTCGCTCACTGTGCCGATCATGTCGCCAGGCAGGTCGGACTTGATACCCGTCACCAGTGCCGCCGCGATCACGATTCTGGCCATCACCTGATACGGCGAAATTGGCATTTGCAGCATTTCAGTGTTTCCGGTTTTCTAGAGCACAAACTTCTGGTCTTGCCGGTTCTGCATGGCGTTTGGATCGTCGGGCTGTTGATGCCCTGCATCAGTGGATTGATGTGCTCATGGACTTGCTCGTGACGAAGAATAGCCTCGCCAACATCATGCAATGCGACAGCGGAAGTTTTACACCACTCCATATCCATTCCATCTACCGTTTACTACCTTTTTGGAAGCAGTTACTTGACGCATCTATGGCATCAGGGAAGATGGAATCAACTACACGCCACGACTGATGATTGATCTTCTGCTGCAGAGATTGAGGTGTCACAGCTAGCACTGCACTAAGCGTAGGTCAAGAATGAGCGACAGCCCCTCCACGCGTGGAAGTTCCCTGATCGTTACACCAGCACATGACATCGCGGAAGACCACATCAAACGCTGACGCTCTGGCTCGCAGCGCATTCACTCTCGTGTAGGCTACTCAGCGGAGCTTGGTTTACCAAGGGTGATCCGCTGCCACGTGATGGCAATTTTTGTCCCCTCCGGTCTAACGAAAGTCTCCAAAATGCGATCACCATCTACAACGAATTGAATATCTTCGCGCGTACGCACATCACCTACCCAATTTGGGAAGGTCGAACCTTCGACCCGGTCACCTTCCAGGTCGCCATTTTCATCGACCATGTACGTACCGAACCAACCGATTCCCCCTGCCATAGCCGCTTGATTCTCTTTCGCCGTACCATAGCCACGTGCATTGGATGCAAATTTCGGTACAGTGGAGTCGGTCATCACTTCAATGACGTGCATATCGGGCGTGAACACCATAAGGCTTTTTGGTGCCGGTCCATAAGCGGCCAGATTCCGTCCGTCCGGATCAAGTTGTGCAGAGATCATCCGCCAAGTCCCCAATACCTTATTAGGAGCCTGCGCTTCAGCAGATGTGGCAAGAAAAATGAGACCAATAGAAAGAATGGAAAGATCGAATCTTAATATTTTCATACGACGCACCTATCGAACTAACTATGTATTGAAATCTGATGCGGAGGATCTTCAACGCCTTCCTCGGATACAAAAGGCTAGCGTCGAAGCCTGGTTTCGACTCATGATCCCTTATTCCATGACGGAGGACGCCCTATCCCTTTGAGGCTCCAATACTTTTAGCCTATCGAGGAGCGCTTTTCGCATGTCCTCATAGGCCCCACGACCCAACACCAAACGAAATGGCGGTTTTTCCGAGTCCATCACTGCAATCATCACGTCAACCGTCTTCCCCAGATTCCCGTATTCCGCAAAATTGCCCGTCACGGCGGCTTGCCTAAACATTCCCACTGGGGTTTCTTCATAGCAAGCCATCGGCATCGCCCTATCTATACTTAAACTGAAATTTGTTCGGGTTGGACCTGGTTCTACAATGATGAAATCAATGCCAAATGTCGCAACTTCTTTGGCAACCGATTCGACGAATCCCTCTATCCCCCACTTTGTAGCGTGGTAGACGCTGAAGGCCGGGTAGGTAGCTTGCCCTCCCGCCGATGAGATTTGGACGATCCTCCCTCTCCCCTGGTCTCGAAAGCGGGGAAGGAATGCCCTGATGAGCTGAATCTGCCCAGTCAGGTTGGTTTCGATTTGCCTGGTAATTTGAGAATCGTTCAGTTCTTCCGCAGCACCAAACAAACCGTAACCAGCATTAGCGATTACCGTGTCAACTTGCCCCATAACGTTGAATGCTTCTTCGACTCCGGTTCGGATCGAATTAATGTCGGTGAGGTCCAGTTTGATGATGTATAGCTGGTCGCCGTATCGGGCTTTCAGGTCATCCAATGGACCATCGCGCCGAAGTGTGGCAACCACCCTGTCCTTCCGCTCCAGCAACCGCTCTGTTATCTGGAGGCCGATTCCTGTCGATGTTCCCGTTACAAACCAAGTCTTAGTCATTTTTCTGGCCTCGATGTCTGTGAAGTAGACATGTTAGACCTGACCATTGGTTCTATATATATCTTTTATTTGCATGGGTTGGTTAGTAAAATAGACCAATGAAACAACCAACTCTAAACGATCTAAACGCCTTCATCGCGGTAGCCACACACCTTAATTTCCGGCGTGCGGCTGACCTACTAGGTGTTTCTCATTCAGCCCTAAGCCACGCCATGCGAGCACTGGAAAACAATCTGGGTACTCGCCTTTTGAATCGAACGACTCGGAGCGTTTCTCTAACGCAAGATGGTGAGCGGCTCTTGGCAAGTCTTATACCTGCATTGAGCAACCTCGACAGCGTGTTAAGTGAGGTCGCAGCAACACGCGGCAACCCTAGCGGAGTAGTCAGGATAAATGCTACTGAAGGAGCTATTGGCCTATTGCTACAAACTATCGTTCCTCGTTTTCACCATCTTTACCCTGACGTAGAGTTGGAATTAGTTGCAGAAGGACAACTAATCGATATTGTCGAACGCGGATTTGATGCAGGAGTTCGCTTTGGCGACGCCATCCCGAAGGATATGGTGGCAGTACGGCTTGGACCAGACGTGCGCTTTTTAGCCGTTGCGTCCCCCAATTATTTGGATCAATTTACTGCCCCCCAGGTACCTGATGACCTTCACCAGCACCGCTGTATCAGACAGCGTTTGCCCAGCGGAAAGCGATACCGCTGGGAGTTTATGAAGCACGACGAAGAGGTAAACATCGATGTGCCTGGCGTACTGACATTGAACAGTAATCATCTTATGGTCCAAGCTGCAGCGGATGGTCTTGGTATTGCCTATGTTCCAGAATTTTATGCCAGTGACCTCTTGAATGCGGGCCGCTTGATCCCTGTACTAAAAGATTGGTGCCCGGTCATTTCCGGACTATTCATTTATTTCCCAAACAACCGTCACATGCCACCTGGATTACGCGCCTTGATCGATGTAATTAAAGAAAGTCCGGATTGGCATTCGGTAGATATATTGACGAGTGGCCCAACTTCGGCTGGCACATAAACGTTTTTCATTGGTGGTTACGAATATGCTTTTGTCCACTCTACATATTTTACCCATTCGTTCACTACAATGTAATTTTTCCGCTTAAACGATCGAAGTCGTCCCTCATCTCTAATCTGTCGATTCAACGAAGAATATATCTTCGCATAGAGCCACAATCTGTGGCTGCCTTGAGGCCAAAAAAACTGCATAGCAAGCTTAGAAGCGGATTTGCGACAACATGGTGAAAGTGAAATTTTGGGATTACAGTCTGGGGGAGAACGAACCAGCAGATAGCACCACAGGGCCACGCCGAAGGCGCGATCATTTCCGCATGTGCTCGCTCTCCTGAAATAATCGTCCTTAGATGAACAGCTGCATTCTCACCGCAAGGTCAATAATCAAAAGCTGATACTTGCTCATACCTATCACCCAAGGTGCCGACAGCTCTCCCGAGACGCGCCGATGCCCTGCGCAATCAAGAAAAGTTGCTTTCTGCTACAGCGGAAGTCTTTGTTGTTGCCGGAGTTGACGCACCTATTCGGCAGATCGCGACCAGGGCTGGGGTGGGTACGGCAACCATCTATCGACACTTCCCCACTCGCGCCGATCTGATCGTCGCCGTCTTCCACTATCAGGTGGAGGAATGTGTCGCAGCAGGGCCTCGTCTGCTGGCTGATGCCAGTACTCCCTTCGATGCCCTGCGCCAGTGGATTAATGTGTTCGTGGACTTCCTGGTGACGAAGCATGGACTTACCAACGCCATGCAATCGGATAGCGAGAGCTTCACCGCACTCCATACACACTTCATCGACCGCTTACTGCCCGTATGCAAGCAGTTGCTTGACGCCTCCGTGGCATCAGGAGAGATTCCCTCCGTAGTCGAACCGTATGAGCTTCTCCGTGCAATTGGCAATTTGTGTATCGGTCGGGAAGATGACATCAACTACACGCCACAGCGCATGATTAATCTTCTGCTGCAAGGATTGAGATATCGCGACTAGCAGCGCAATGAGCGCAGGTTGAGAATCGGCAACAGTGGGCGATCGTGCTATCACTTATCGCCTGTACCTGAAAACAAAGCCCCTTAACCAGATAGTTGCATTTTGGTCGCAAGGTCAAGCATCAGACACGGATGTTCTGGCTCCCACTGCATATCCTCTTGGGTGATGCCACTGGATACAGGGTTGTCCGCAGTGACGAATGGCGCGAGCCAGCCGAAATACCGCGCCGCCTGTTGCGTGGGCACCGACATGACTGGAATGTTGAGACCGCGACCAAGCGCTTCCGCAATTTCACGGAATGGAATCCCCTCCTCAGCCACCGCGTGATATCGGGTACCTGGCTTCCCAGCCTCAAGCGCAAAACGGAACATGCGTGCTGCATCCAGTTTATGGACTGCTGGCCAGCGGTTTTCACCGTCACTCACATAGACTGATACACGCTTCTTTCGTGCGATCTCAATCAGCTGGGTGACGAGTCCTTGCTTATTCTCGTCATGGACGGAAGGTGGCAATCGCACAATGGATGCATTGACTCCTGCTTTTACCCATTCAAGCAAAGCACGCTCTGACTTTGCCCGGGCACCTCCCACCGAGGCTGGATCTGCGGCATCCCCCTCTTCGGCCACGCGTCCTGGTTTGAGCGCCATGGTCGGAAAGGCAATGACCAAAGAACCCTTCTTCGATGAAAGTACACCGCCAAAAGCCTGAATCGCCCGACACTCCGCGTCAACGGCTTCATTGATGAAACGATTTACGATCTTCGCTGGACTACCACCAAACAGGATTCTAAGGCGAATATCTAAGCTGGCCTGCGAAAGCGCATGATAAAAAGCGGTGTGAACAACACCATCTGCGTCAGCGGCTGCCCGACGTAGAATGCTCGTATCCTCGAATGTTCCCCGGTATGCCTGCACCCCCTTGGCCTCAAGCGAAGCAGCTGCTTCGCCAGAACGAACAAGGCCTGTAACTTCATGCCCCGCCGTCAAAAGCTCTTTCACCACAGCTGATCCAATGAAGCCCGAAGCGCCGGTCACAAATACTCTCATTATTGTCCTCTCAATATCATTCAGGGGCAGAAACAGGAATTCCGTCACCGAAATAGTGGGCTCGCGCTCGATCACTGAAGGCCGGCGTATCGATAACCACGAATATCCGCTTATCCCATCCCATGTCGTAGCAACAGAAGATTACGGCATTGAATCCGTACGATATATGACCTATAGTTCCGAAATGGTATTCATTCGTTCAATTTCTCATGGACCCTTTATCTGATGTGTTGTCTCTGTTGAAACTCCGCAGCTACGTCTCCGGTGGATTTGATGCCGGAGGCGAATGGGCCGTGCAGTTTGGTGCGCACAGAGGCATCAAATTCCATGCAGTCATTACAGGAAGGTGTTGGGTATTCGTCGAAGGTGAACCCCAGCCCGTGCAAGTCCACGAAGGTGAATGTTTCCTTCTCGCACGCGGACTGCCGTTCTGCCTCGCGAGTGACATGTCCGTCGCGCCAGTAGATATCAGCACCCTACTTCCGAGGGTGCAGGATGGGCGTATCGTGACCTATAACCAGGGCGGTGAATTCCTCAGTATTGGCGGATATTTCACCCTATCAGAGAGTCATTCAGACCTGCTACTCGACATGCTCCCTCCCCTGTTGATCATCCGCGATGAACCCAGCACGTCGACGTTACGCTGGTGTCTTGAACAGATGAGGCAGGAAATTCGGGACCCAAAACCCGGTGGGGATATTGTTGCTCAGCAGTTGGCAACGATGGTGTTGGTCCGGGCACTTCGGCTACAACTGTCAGTAAATCAAGGCAACGCGCTCGGTTGGCTTTTTGGCCTATCTGACAAGCGCATTCGCGCAGCGATAAACGTGATGCACGAGCGACCAGGTTCGAATTGGACTGTGCAAAACCTGGCTAAAGAGGCCGCCATGTCTCGTACCGCTTTCGCACTAAGGTTTAAACAACTCGTGGGGCTATCACCGATCGACTATTTGACTCGTTGGCGGATGACGCTGGCATCAAACAGACTGGTACGTTCGGATGACTCCATCTCGGCTATCAGTTCTGAGCTCGGCTACGAGTCCGAAAAATCTTTCAGTGCCGCATTCAAGCGCATCATGAAACTCCCCCCGCGCCAATACGCCGCACTCGCGCGTTGTCGGGCCAGTACCACGGGAGAATCGTAGTAAGAATTAGGTGAATAGCGACAAGGTCAATCACGAGAAGATTGTCCGACATGCCGGGAAAGCCGTATAAAACAAGCTTTCCCAGGCAAGTCTTTATCGCCAAACCTTTCTACTGGCTGGTGAGAGTCGCAGAAGGAACAACCTGATTTCACTCCCGGTAATATATAAATGGGGGAATCGATATGTCTCCCTCCATCGATTCACCAGGATTTGGCCTTACCTAAAAACTGCGTCAGTCTTGCGGAGTGGCCCGAAGCAAAGAATTGCTCGGGCGCCGAACGTTCAACCACTAAACCCTGATCGATAAAGATAATTTCATCCGACACCTTGCGGGCAAACTCCATTTCGTGGGTCACGATAATCATCGTATAGCCGTCATTTGCCAGTCCCCTGATAACACCCAGCACCTCACCCACCAGTTCAGGATCCAGTGCCGAAGTTGGCTCATCAAACAGGATCACTTCCGGCTGCATCGCCAGCGCACGCGCAATCGCGACACGCTGTTTCTGCCCTCCTGACAACATCGCTGGATAAGTATCGCGCTTGTGACCCATTCCCACTTTTTCCAGTAATTCTGTGGCTAACTTTGTTGCTACATCACGTGACAGGCCTTTGACATGCATTGGTGCCTCGATCACATTCCCTAATACGGTCAGGTGAGGCCACAAATTAAAGCCCTGAAAAACCATTGCAGTACGCGCGCGAATACGGGCAAGGCTCTTGCTACTCATCGGCGTTTTACCGTCCCGCTCCAGGCCAATGCGTTCACCAGCAATCAGGATTTCCCCCGTGGTAGGTTGCTCCAGCCAATTCATACAGCGAAGTAACGTGGATTTTCCTGAACCTGATGGGCCAAGAATACTCACGGTCTGACCTTTGGCGACGGATAAAGAGATATCCCGTAGTACCTCATGTCCATCAAACTGTTTGGACAGTGACCGGATCTCTACAGCCGGAATTGTTGTGTTATTCATTTGTCATTCCCCGGAAATAGGCTTTACGCCCCATTTTTCTGACACCACTTTCAATCACCAGGCTAACCAGCCAGTAAAGCGCTATTGCAAACATGAACGCCTGCATCGGGATAAAGTATTCGGCCTGGACAGAAGTTGCTGCACTGGTCAGTTCACCCACGGTAATAATTGCCAGATAGGCAGTATCTTTCATGCAAATGATCAGCTGGTTGCCCAGCAAGGGTCCGCTGCGCAGAAAAAGTTGCGGCAGGATGATCCTGCCCACCATTTTGACTGTGCGATATCCATGTGCGCGGGCAGCTTCAACCTGTCCCGGTGGCAGCTCGGCTCTGGCAGCGCGCAGAATTTCCGCAAAATACGCGGCGTGATAGGTTGACAGGGCTATACAACCTGCCGTCCATGCATCCAGTCGAATCTGCAAAGAAGGTAACCCGTAGTACAGCAGATATGCGTAGATTAGACAGGGGATCATACGCATACAGTCCATGATTAGACGCAGTAGTCTTCTCGGGGCATTCATCTTCCCTTCAAGTAACAGAACAATGAAAACGCCCAGTACCAGGGCAAAGAAAGCGGCAATGACAAAAAGCAGTATCGTATTGGCAAACCCACTCAAAAATACCGATCTTTGCTGCCAGATAATCTCAAGGGCATTCATCATCATCTCCTCACATCACAAGATTTCTGGCACGGTTTTCAGCAATACGCTGTAACCAGACCATTATTCCTACCATCACCATATACAGCAGACCGGCAGCAAGTATGGAGGGCATCGCATCATAGGTCACAGCAGCAATACGGTTGGTTACACGCGTTAAATCCACCACACCAACCACGGCAACCGCCGGGCTTGATTTCAATAGCAGACTCATTTCATTGATAAACATCGGCAGGCTGCTGACGATAATCTGAGGGAGGATGATTCTGCGGAGCATCAGAGATCTGGTCATCCCCGCAGCATAAGCTGCTTCAATCTGCTCGCGCGGAAAAGCCTGGAAGGAACTGCGCCAGATTTCGGCATTAAACGCCGTAGTATTGATGGTTAATGCCAGGATAGCAGCTGCCTGTGGACTTAAATCAATACCAAATGACGGGATACCGAAGTAAATCAGTAGCACCAATGTCACCAGCGAAGAGGCCCTGGCGACACTGATATAAAAGGCAATGACAAGATTCAGCCAACGGATATTTAATCCTCTGATCAGGACCAGTACCAACCCTGCCGGAATGCCAATAAGGATGGCCGAACCGGAAATCCATAGCGTTGTCCATGCTCCTGCAAAGAGCAGAGACCAGTCTGATAATTCCATAAATTGTCACCTACTCTTTGCGGTTAACGATGGTTACATCAGTGAACTGAGGTCAGCCGTTTAACTTCATCTGCAGAGGTGATTGAGCCAGCTGGAAGGTTATCAAAGGTCTGACCGAACCATTTTTTCTGCAATTCAGCCAGTTTCCCGCTCTGACGCATATGCTCGATAAAACCGGTCAGGAATTGCAGTACTGAATCGTTGCCACTTTTCACTGGATAGGCGTAATAACCCGGACCAGCTACCGGCACACCGACCTGAAACACACCAGGGCGCTGGCTCACCAGGCTATTGGCACCAATCAGGGTATTAACAACATAATCCAGTCGGCCATTGGCGAGGTCCGCATAGATCTCAGGGTATGAGGGATAGGTCACTACCTTACCAACTTTTCCACCTGATTTTTCCAGCATGGCGTTAAGCTCATTCAGACGACTGTATTGTGCACTCCCTGTCTGAACACCGACGGTAAGTCCGTTCAACGCTTCCAGCGATTTAGCGCGTTTGTCACCTGCACGCATAATGGAATAATGCGTTGCCAGCGCCCAGGGTTGCGTAAAGCTTAACGCCTGCATGCGCTCCGCCGTTAAACTCACAGCAGTAATTGCTGCATCAAATTTTCCTGACGTAACCCCAGGCAGAATGCCGGACCACGGCATCACTTCCTGACGAATTTCAAAAGGCGCATATTTTCTCAGCTCCGCCAACATGTCGTAATCAAAACCCTGCCCTTTTCCATCTTTAACGAATTCAAAAGGTGCAAAATCATCTTCCGTCGCGACAACCATGTAACCACGAGCTTTGATTTCATCCAGCGTCGCTGCAGAAGACGAAAATGATATGATGGAGATAACCAGAAAAATCAGAGCAGAGACAAACCGATCACGGAACAAACGCCTTGAGACCATAAACTTAACTCCTTCAGATTTAGGGGGTTCGCATCACTCCACACTGACTGATTGCGAAATTGTGGTACGATTTTACTCTGCAAGAGGCGTGCCACATGTGAATTTACTGGTTTTACATAGAATAAATCCATAAATTTGTCCTACAATAAAGCCATCTGATTTTATCTACACATCATCATTTCGCACATAAATGACGATCCCGGCTTCATAATGGTGCAAAATGGCATCAAATTGGTGCGGAAACATCCCTTATAGCGGGTCAATGTTGAGCAAGATGATTATGGATTGATCTACAAAAACGAATTCCAGATTTTCCGTTGCGAAAATAGTTGTCAAAAAGAGGGTACGGACGGCGGAATTTGTTGGCGTGACCTGATGCAATGAAACACCGGAAATACTCACCTCAGCCACTTACCTGAATACTGGCTGAAGTGAGGAGATCTAAAACTTTTCAGGAAGGACTTTTCACTCAAATCTTGTGATGTCTATGGGCGAAAAGCACCGGTGGTATTCAGGAAAATGGCATATAGCGATGTATGCGCACAGATATAAAGCCTGTTACGCCGCTCCCCACCAAAACACAGGTTGGCCACGTTCTCAGGCACTTTAATTTTGCCAATCAGCTCACCAGTCCTTCTGGCGCAAAGCACACCATCGGCACAGCTGATCCACAAGTTGCCAGAGGCATCCACCCGAAGCCCATCTGGAATACCCGGCTCGACATCCACAATGACTCTGCTATTAGAAAGATAACCCTCATCGGAAACATCAAATGCGCGGATATGATGAGGATCGTCCGGATTCGGCCAGAAGCCTGAATCTGCGATATATAATGTCTTTTCATCAGGAGAGAAAGCCAGACCATTGGGCTGTGCAAAGTCATCAACCACTGCTCGCAAACTGTTGTCACGTGGGTCGAAACGAAAGACATTTCGTTTTTCCTGCTCAGGTACCGCAACTCCACCTTCATACTCTGCACTAATGCCATAGGTCGGATCGGTGAACCAGATAGTCCCATCGGACTTCACCACCACGTCATTGGGTGAATTCAGTGGTCGCCCTTCGTAGCTATCGACGAGGGTAACTATGCTGCCATCGTATTCTGTCCGTGAAATACTACGTGTGGCATGTTCGCAACTAACCAGCCGGCCCTGCATATCGCGGGTATTGCCGTTGGCATAATTCGAACTTTCACGCAGGATGCTGACGCTGCCACTGACTTCATCAAGTTTCATGAGGCGGTGATTTGGTGAGTCACTCCAGATTAACGTTTTGGTATCAGCAAAATAAACCGGTCCTTCTGTCCAGGCCATGCCAGAATGCAATTTGACCAGTGGGCATTGCGGCAGAATGTAACGCAAAAAATCGCGATGGTAGATTTCAATGTGCTGCATATCTTCTCCGTGAAATCAGGTTTATCAGGCTACTTTTAATTTTGATGTCTGTTTTTTCCCGCTAGCCAGGAAAAGAACCGCGATGATCACAATACCCTGAACAACATCCTGCGCGCCTGCTGGCAGTCCTGCGATCTGAGCCGTGGTCACGATAAGAATAAGTACGGCGCTGCCAAAGAATGTGCCCAATGCCGTTGAGCAGCCGCCAAATATCAACGAGCCTCCCAGCACCACAGCACCTATAGATTGCAGGGTGTATGACGTCCCCATTTCCAGGAATGCACCACCCACATAACTTGCGAGTAACAGGCCGGTTATTGCGGTAATACATGAGGAGATGACAAACGATGACGCCATAATGCGTTTGCTGTTAACTCCGGCTAACTGAGCGACCTGTTCGTTCTGCCCCACCGCAGCCAGTTTGCGCCCATATACGGTAAAATTAAGTAGCAACCCGACCAGACCTACGGCAACCAGTGCCAGGATAAAAATATTTGGTACTGATGCAGTATGGCCAGACGATAGCACTTTGATGGCGGTCGGGAGGCTGGATGAAGGCATCACTCGATTGGTAAGTAGTGCACAGGTCGCGAGTATGTACCCCGTTGCAAGTGTGGCAATGATGGCTGGGATGTGGCACACGACCACCAATATGGCATTAACCAGCCCGGTAACGAGGCCGATGACAAGTACGATGCCGATCACGGCGAACCATGTGAATGAGTGGAACTGGCTCATATAATTTGCAGCGAAAGCACTGAACGTGATTACGCCTGCAATGGATAAATCAATGTTTCCACGGCCCGATGTCACAACCAAAGTCTGCCCCAACGCCGCCAGGACCAGAAAACTGGCAGACATTGCCATACCGGAGAGACTGCTCAGGCTGAACTGTCCGGTCACCAGCGAGAGTGCACCCCATAACAACAGCGTACCCGCACATGACCATACCCAACGATGTTTAGCGGTGAATTGAGTCAACATCAGGCACCTCTTTTCTTCGGTTTTAATAGTGTTTGAACAACCAGCATCGTGATGAGCAGGCACCCCTGAACGGCAGCATTAAAGTCTGTATCAATATTCAATGCACCTAACAAAGCGCCCGTTAGTGCGAGTATCAAAGCACCTGCCACCGCACCAACCGGAGAAATCATTCCCCCCATTAATGCACTGCCTCCGACCACTACCGCCGCAACACTGACAAGTGTTAAAGAACTGGATGAGTTCAGATCGCTGGCACCGCTGATACCCGTCAGAGCAAAACCGGCCAGCACGCCAAAAACACCGGCAATCCCATAACGCAGGAAAGCGTACTTAGTGGCTGACCAACCAGTGCGTGACATCGCTGCGGCATTACCGCCAAATCCACGCAACGCCACCCCCATACGTGAGCGGTCAATCAAGACAGCGATCACTGCGAGTGCAATAATCAAAATTACTGATCCTGGAAAACCGGCAATATGCCAGGCAAAAAAATTGCTTAGCCATTCCGGGCTGCTGCCTCCAGGTACGGGTTGTAACGTATAACTGGTGCCAGCCCAGACAAAAGAGCTACCGAGAGTAAGAACAATCGAGGGGATTTTTCTGCGCTGAATAAGAGTTCCCAGAGAGGCATAGACGATGAGAGAAGCGGTAACCGCCAGGATCGCCATTCCGGGGTTATCCACCAGATACATCGCTGTCAGTACGTTTATAAGACCAGTGAAAGCACCAACGCTCAGGTCTATCTCACTTCCTCCCACAACAAACATCTGCGCCAGCGCGACCAACACCAGCACGATGGATGGCGTCAGCAACAGATCCACCCCCATCAGAGAAGCCGCCGCTGGATTCAGCACTCCCAGGGCAACAAACATGATGATGAGGCCCAGCAAAGGTGCTGACTGCGTCAACATCCCGTGAGAACGTTTGTGCTCTGTTACTTTCTTCGGTTGGGTTGTGGTTTCGCTGAATGAACTGGAAATGATGGCATCCAGGGAAATATCTTCATTCTCCAGCACCCGGACGATACGGCCATCTTTGAATACCAATACGCGATCGCATTCGAGAAATTCAATGTCTTCAGTCGAGTACCAGAGCACCAGTTTGTCGTCATTGACGACATTGGTAATGGTTTCATAGAAATCATCCTTCGCCGCAACATCCACACCACGGGTAGGATCATCAAACAGGATGGTTTCCCCTTCCCCTACTAATGCCCTGGCGACCAAAGCCTTCTGCTGGTTGCCACCAGACAGATCCCCAATCAGTGAAGAAAAACGGGATTGATCCAGCTTCAGTTCCTGGCTCGCTTTCTCCGCACGTTCAATACCTGCTGAAGCACCGAGAAAACAAAGATTGGGAGATTTGACAAACTGACCAAAGGTAATGTTGGTGAGTACGCTCCAAAGCGGAAAGATACCCTCTTTCTGCCGGTCACCTGACACGTATGCGATACTGTTTCCTGTCTGGCGTTGCTGCTCGTACCAGGAGCGTAAGAAAGTACGCTGGCCGGCTCCCTCAAGCCCGGCCAGTCCGATGATCTCTCCCGTCCTTAATTCGATCGGATTATCAACAGTTTCCGGAGCTTCAATACGGCCTATTACTCGCGAGGACTTTTGAGCGGCTGCACGCCTTGCTCGTCTTTCATGTGACTGAGATTCGCTTTGTCCACCCATCGCACTAATCAACTGAGGGACAGTAATCTCTTCGTTACCCACGCCAGGGATATCACGTCCATTGCGCATGACCATGACGCGATCACAGGTTTCAACGATTTCCTGGAGTTTGTGGCTGATGAGGATGAATGCCATGCCCTCGGCGGCTTTGCGCAAAATATAGTGGCGAAATTGCGCACTGCGTTTTTTATCCAGCGATGATGTCGGTTCATCCAACACCACGATTCTCGCGCCTGGTCCGGTAATCGCTCTGACAATCTCTACCATCTGCCGTTGACTGATCGAGAGATTTTCCACCCGTGATTCAACATTAATGCCATGATTGGGGAAAATCAGATCGAGTGCATCACGCGCATGGTCGATATAGGGTTTTTTCCAACCGAGACCTGATGCAGCCTGTGAGGGTGACTCGATGAAAAAATTATCCGCGACGGTGAGGTTGTCACATAACGAAAGCTCCTGGTGAACAATACGAATCCCCAGGCGACGTGCTTCGTTGGCGTCGTACTCAGCCAACCCAATCCAGGTATTATCCAGCAGAATGTTTCCGGAATCGGGTGGAACAACTCCCGTCAGGATCTTCATCAGGGTCGACTTACCTGCCCCGTTCCCGCCTACCAGACCCAGTATTTCGCCAGCATTAAGATGAAGATTTACATCTGCATTTGCTTTGGTCGTACCGTAGGTTTTGCTGACAGACACCATTTGCAATGCGGCTTTATTTTTCTGGCTCCCAATATCAGTCACCGAAGCGGCATCAAAGCTTTGTTGTTGTGTATTCAATTCCATCATTCACTCCTGATAAACATGACTGAGCTGTGCACCCGGCAACATGGGTGCACACTCGTTCAGAGGCTTATTTGGGTTGCAGCAGGTTACTCTTCACCCACGTAAGGTCGTAGGAAGGGCTGACGATGACGCCATCAGGAAGATGAGTGAACTGGGAAAGGGTGTCGTTGGTCACTGTCACCACCGGCATGATCATTTTTGCCGGAACTTTGGTACCGATTGCCATCTCATATGCCAGCCAGAATGCGGCGCCGCCGACACCAGGTGTAACGTTCATCGATGTAGTGCTGTAACCATTCGCTTCACGTTGCTTAGCCCACCAGTGGATAAAGTTGGAGCTGCCTCCGCCTTCGATGACCGGCATTTTGGTTTTATAACTACCGCCAAATTGCTCAAACGCCTGGGCAATACCGATATCGTCACTGCCGCCCTGCGCCAACACCGCATCAACGTGCGGCAGGGATGGCAACACATTCGTTACTGCCGACTGGGCAACCGAAGCCGTAGCCTGGCCATAAACGGTAGCGACCACTTTAACGTCAGGATATTTTTTCAAAATCTCATTCTGAGCTGAGGAAATGAGCATATCCGGCACATTCCCTTTTACGCCACGAACAATGATCACATTCCCTTTGTAGTTGATTTGCTTCAGAGTGGCTTCGGTCTGTTCCCGTTTGTATCCCGCGAAGTCGAACGGCAGTTGTGTGTTGCATTTCGCTGAGGCAACCGAATCAAACGAGACAACTTTAATTCCAGCTTTACAGGCCTTCTCGATAACACCATTGAGTGCTGTCTCGGATGCGGCATCGATAGCAATGGCATTAACTCCCTTCAGGATCAATTGTGCCACCTGGCTGCTCTGCTGAGCAGCAGTACCATCACTGTTGAAAACAACATAGTCAGCAATCAGTCCCTGTTCTTTGGCTTTTTTTGCCTCTTCCTCAAAAGAGTTCACCATCTGGCGTCGCCATGTGTTCCCGTAATAGGAGTTGGATAAACCAATTACTGGTTTATCAGTTTCAGCTTTCGCTGCATTCAGGATGGTGAAACCAGAGATAACAATGGTGCTTGCAATCAAAAAAGACATCAAAGAACGAGAACTCATGCGTTTACTTGTTTTCATAAAGCTTCCCCGACAGATGACATAAGTTGCGATGTAGCAGGCGTAAGAAGTACGCACTGCGTTAAATACAGGCGTTACCCGGTGCTCGCTCATTGGGAGAATCTTATTGATGACAATATGTCGACGTTTAATTGTCGATTGGCACCAATTTGCACCAGGTTAATGCGTTATTGCAGGAAGCGATCCAGGTTCGTTCCAACTCAATTTTTATTCACTGAATTTTTATTCATTACATTGTTTTTTAATGTATTAAAAATTAAATCCATTCACTGACAAAATTCTATCCCCATCTCATCACAGAAAGAAATTTCAAGGTAATGCACCAAATTTGATCTTGAAAACGCGAGAATGCACCAACATACAACCAATCATTGTCGACAATAATCCATGATGTATTGATCACTTTTAAGTGATATAAAAGTGGCTATTACAGTTGAAGATGGGGAGGCCGTTCGACGAAGACAAACCGTAGTCTGGAGATTGAAAACCTCGTGGAGATCTGTAGGCATATCATGATTTGCTAACATACGAAGCCAGGAACCATGTGTCTGAGGACATAGCGCGGATTTTCCATCACCGAATGTTTTAAAGAGAGCAGTACTTCCGTTTGGGGGGTCGACAAATCCTCGCCGTGAGGAGAAATACTTTCTGCCGGATCGGGGCCGAGCTAGTTAAGTCTGACGAAGGCATTCAAGGTCTTAGAGAGAGGGAGTCGATGTTCGCCAATTGACGCCATAAAAACTCATGCAAAATACTGAGCCGACTGCCCAGAACAGGCGAGAGACAATCCATTCCCATGATGACCACTGTGGAGAGTAACGAGAGTTTTTCAGAATGACTACTATGGAGAGCAACAACAGCATCAGGGGTGACTGCTATGGTGAGAATTAAAAGAATATTGCGATTCTTACGTGCATTTTGATGTGGAGGAGAACAGTTCATTTTAAACGTGCCCCTTGATGTTAGTGATTACTAACATCATGTACACCAAGGCCTGTCAGGTTAGTAAGTACCAGGGGGGTTGTGCAATGGCAGGCTAACGTTTTCAAAAACCTCTCTCTATAGCGGTCATCTTTTGCCGGTTTTAAGTCATCTTTCTCTCTACAGCAGTTTCTTTCCAGGGCAAAATTGACCACTATAGCGAGAGAAAAAGACTGCTATAGCGAGCTGTAATCTGGATATGTTCAGGAGTGGAATGCAAAAAACCGCTGTAGCGAGTAAAACTCACTTCAGCGTTCGGTGATAGGTTTCAGCAGATTGTCGCTAACTTGCCTACTCAGCTTTCTTGGTCTTCCTGATGGTCTCTAAGATGGCAAGTTCCTCATCAGAGAGCATAACCATTTTGCCTGCAGGCGCTTCCTTCGTTTTCTTCACTGTCGTTTTCGCCCTCACCTTCTTCTTAACCGGGACGATTTCAATTTCACTATCGAGGTCGTCCTCTCCGAGTTCAGGAAGGCTCAGAGGAATATTTGCCGGCCTGAGCTTAGGCTGTCGATAATGAATTGAGAAGTAGACAGTACTGGCGCGCTTGAACTCGGTGTAATCGAGATAGCCAATCTCCTTGAGCTGCTCCATTGCCTTTCTGACGGTCGCATATTGGGTGTTTGGGCGTGAAGTCAGATTTAAACGCGCCTGCAAGCGCTGCATTGACACAGGAGCAGGATCCGGGGGCAAGCTTTCAATAAATGTGTAAAGCGCCTGAGCGGACTCTTTACGGGCCAATTCGTTAATGGCACGGAGCTGAAGCAGTACCTTACGATCAAACTGATACAGTTCGAAGATCTTAGGATCCGCCTGCAAGGTGACAGTGTCATTTTTCATGCTGTATTTTGCAGACTGGACAAGGTGCGTAACGTAATACTCCCCTTCTTTATTAGTGAAGTGGATGGTATTCGTCGCAATACGCGTTAAAGAGGCTTCCAGACGTGTTCTGAGCTTCGCAGAAGAACGAAGTGATGGGATACCACAGAGTTTGGCAAAATCGACGAAAGGCAGCGTAACGCTGTCTCCCAGCACCTTATACTTGGCAAACGCATGAATAATACCAACCCATGCTTTGAAGTCGTTGTCCATGTCGAGACGGGCACCGGTGATCTTGATATTCTCATATCCTTCGGCTTTAACGATCGTCAGCTGCTTCAGCTCATCAGTCACATCCATGGTGGATAACTGATTTTTTCTGCCATTGGCGGTAGATTTGAGCGTCGGAACGAAGAGTCCCAGTCTCATTAACGCAACCGGTTGAACGGTGTTATTACTGTTAGGCGTAAGGTGAACAACCTCACCGGTTCGTTTATCCGTTTCGCTGAAAGCCTCAGCTATCAGTTGGTTTTCTTGTTCTTTTTTCGGCATTTGAAAAATCCGTGATCTGAACAAGCGATGATCGCCGTTACTCGATATTGGGATACTATCACTCACTACAGCGGTTATTCTACTCACTACAGCAGTTTAATTGCTCTCTATAGTAGTCATTCAACTCACCACAGAAGTCTTTTCTTACTCTCCATAGCAGTCAATTCATCTGAAATATTATTAAAATCATTCTCTTAGTTAATGCATTGAGCAATCGAGCATCTGCAGTCCTAGCGGATCTTTTATTGGATCGGATTTCACGACCATTTTTGACGGCTTTTTTTATGATTTTGATTCCCGGTTTAGTGTGCATAACTCTATGAAACTCAATGGAAGAGAATTTGAGCAATCAGTTGATAGCAGTGAGGACTCTATTTAGATCAGATTTCATACGTTTTGACTTATAAACAACCAAATCAGGCAGTTACTCGCTATAGTAGTCATGAACGGCTCAACATAGCAGTCATCAACACTCTCTGTAGCGGTCAAATAGCTTAATACAGTAGTCATTTTTCTCTCTACAGCAGTCATTAAACCCTCTCCAGACCATATCTATCAAGGGTTTCAGAGCAAGTGGGATCTGTTAGGGATCTAACTAGGATCATATTAGGATCGAATAATTGGATCGGGCCTGTGGATAACGGGGAAAAGTCATATCTGTGCTGACATGCAACTGGCGTTGTTGCCCTGCTTGTCAAATTGTTGAAACCGACCCGGTGGGTTCACTCTGGAAGGAATCATGATCGTAATCTGGACTGACACGAAATTAAAATCTGATCACGCCCGAAAAGAGCCTCTTTCAATGACCACTATAGTGAGTAAATGACTACTATAGAGAGTATATGAAAAATGATTCACTCCGGAATAGAGGGACAACAGCACACTTCATTTAATCTCACCCAACCTTTACCAGAAAACAGAAGACTACTGTGGCGAGTGAAACAACTCTCTATAGTGGTCAGTCAAAAGTCTGGTTTGATATCAATATCCTAAGCTCCAAAGCATCGTCGTCAGGTCTTGGGTCAAAACTACACTTTACTCAAATGATCAAAGCAGTGAGCGGTACCGTCTTGCATCTTTTCTGATAACAAACTCTCAAAATAAAATGTACTCCGGGCATTCAGTTCATCGGCGTGTACAGCTTCGTTCTGTACACACCTCAGGAGCAACATAAGCTGCGCCGATCGTCATGCATTTGAGCCTCTAACACGGGCGAGTACATCAGTGATAAAATCTCTTGACCACATCAGGTGACGAGCATCCGGACACTGCGACTAAAACTGCCCAGTTACCTGTCCCCTACGGCGTCTCACGTGTTATACCACCGGGCCGTTCAGCTAATAAAATGAGTGATTAATATGAAAATCGTCACGCCGACACAGTAGCCACATCGCCAACGTATCAGTTCACTAAATACAAACAGATACACCACTGTGGTCAATTGCTGCCACAAATCTTATTTTTCACATGACTTTTCAGTTTCCCTGTTCTGTCGCCAGTGCTTTCTCCCCAGATCTAACTGAAACACTCCCTGATAAAGCATTGCCTCACCGAGCAACGTCTTCAGACCTTCGTTCTCTTATTCAAGATACTTCTGCTGCTTTACTTCCGGTACTTCCATGCCCTCTCAAATTTTAACCTTGTGGAGCAGCTATCTCATGAGGTGGCATGCCTACGGGAAATCTCACTGGCAGGAATTCTGGCTTCAGCCTCATGGAAAGTACTGATGATCTGTTCGTTGGAAATACGCGTCGCGATAGATACTTCCTCACGTTGCTGATGGGAACATTACTCACATCTTGATGTGTCAATCAACGTGGAAGCGGGTCACAGCCTTTGCGATACCCTTGCCCAACTGCACTTGATTAAGGCCATTTTGTTTGCGCAGCTATCAATGACCGAGGTTAATATTTACATATTGTAGGCACGAAAAATGAGCCTTTATTACACCTTTTTAAACCCTAAATAGCACCATTAAGGATTGTTTTTGTAACCATAATGGTACCAAAATGATGTCGTATACCATTTTTTTATGCAATAGATACAGTTTTGTTTGACCAGTAAAAGTTTCAACACTAAATTGATACCAACTTAACACTAAAATTGCGCAGGATTGGTTCCATGATTGTACTATTGGGTAATGAGAAAGGCGGCTGTGGTAAATCAACATTGAGCTGTAACATCACCGCTGAACTTGCACGTCAGGGCAAAGACGTAATGTTGATTGATGCTGATAAGCAAGGTACAGCTTCCCGTTGGATTAGCGATCGCAACAGAAACGAAAGCCTGCCTGTCATTCACTCAATTCAGAAATTCGACAACATCCGTGAAACGATTCTGGACATGGCCCAGCGTTATGAGGTGGTGGTGGTTGATACTGCCGGACGTGATAGCCGTGAACTCCGTACTGGAATGACAGCCGCCGATGTGTTGTTAGTGCCGTTCAGACCTTCACAGGCTGATTTAGATTTATTACCACGCATGGAAGAACTGATCACGGCTGCCAGCGATATGAATCCGACATTGAAAGTTCGCGCGATGATCACTATGGCCCCATCGAACCCCGTCATCAATGAAACCAGAGAAGCCAGAGAATACCTGGCCGAATATCCACAGATGGAATTGATGCGTACGATTGTTCGTGACAGAAAAGTGTACCGTGATGCATTGTCTGAAGGTAAAGGGGTTGTGGAAATGAACAATTCTCAAGCAAAGGCCGAAATTCAGTTACTGGTAAAGGAGCTGTTCTAATGGTTAAACCACGTACTCGTGAATTTGGCAATGCTGCTGCCAACGCTGATCCGGAACTGGAAAAGAAAATTCAGGCTTTTGCCGATGGTGCTGATCTCAATCCTGGTGAGAAAACTAAGCCAGAAGAACTGAACAAGAATGCCAAACGCGGTTATAAAAATATCCGGGTGCCTTTTAATGAATATGAGTATCAGGTACTTGAAAAACTGAGTAAGCATGAAGGTCGTTCGATGTTGAACATGCTCCGCCAGGCAATTTTACGTGAAGCTGAAAAAGCAGGATTAATTTAGCACCATTATTGCATCTGAATGAATCCATTCTGGTACCATTAAGGCTCAATAAGTGAGCCTTTTTATTGATTTGAATTCTGCTCTTAACATTATCTGCCCAGCCATTTTTATTTGTTGTTGTCGTGGTTCTTATGGCATATCCCGGTTCCTGCTACTGTTGATTCTGTCAGGGTTTTGAGCATCATTGATTTTAACTGAGTGACTCCTCCGACAGACTGATAGCTGGCTGATTAAAGAGGTATAAATGTGCTGCATAAATGGCTCCATAAAAATACCAAAATGGTACCAAGTTGGTGTAATATAGCCCCCCCCTCAACTACCGCCCTGCCCTCCCCCTTTTATAATACGCATAACCCGCCTTCTTTCCTTTTTGGCATCTGGAAGATATCTTACTTGCATGAACAAGTGGTAGCTGTGATCAGTACTTACCTGTTCCTAAAGAATATTCCTCATTTTTCCTCTCTGACCAGCCCTGTCAGAAAATCGTATCTGCTGAGATGTACGTCATTTCTAACGCCACCTGGCGACCAATAAAGAAGTATAGGTTCAGAGGGGCAGAAAGAATGTGCGAGCGTCATAGGTTAAAAATCATGAAAGATTAGTCTAATAAGGCTCCATAATGGATCATGATTTAATCCTTTATGGGCCATTTATGGTACCAATAAGGAGTTATTCGTGAGCCTTTATACTGGTAATCATAACATCAACCACGCCCTCTCCGGCTGCCTTCACAATCCTTTCCCTTCACCTGAGTGAAGTATTGCCCTCATGAACGACAATTCTCCTCTCCAGTTTTTACAACCAGTTTCAGCTCGCTTATAGGTCTGATGTGCTGTCAGGTAAAGCCTTGCAGTAAGCACCGGTATATTCCGCCTGAAAGCTGCATGACCTATGTCATCAGGCGTTTTTCCTGATTAAAAAAGTTAAAATGGTTCCTCTAAGGAGTTGTATTGGTACCAAATTGGTTCTTTTTTAGCATTATATTAACACCGTTATTATTCTCCGTATCCTGCCCTGCCTGATGACTAGAAAGAAGGCGTATAAATTCAGCGCAGAGCTACGACGCATTTACTGGCATTAACTGGACGATATGAAGAAAGGGGTAAACTTGTATCCTCACCAGCGCTATGTGCATTCATAACAATGCTGTGTACGTAAGTTGGCATAAGGACTTGTATCCGTTCTTTTAATCCCGTCAAGGTGTCATTAACGAATAGAAGTTTTTGTCTCACCAAAAACAGGCAATGACGTCCCACCATGGAGAACTAAAATTCCACTCTTAACAAACGTACAGAAAACAAAGAGGATGGTGCTTATGTTGTGCCATAAAGGATTTAAATTAACCTCACCAAGGATTCAATATGGTACCAATAAGGATCAATGACAATCCTGTTTTACCACCAAAATGAATCCTTATCGCTCTGTACTATCTCTTCAAAAGATCCATGGCTTCAAAATTATTTATCAGTCAGATAGCTGGGCTTGGAAAAATTCATAATGTGATAAATGGCTCCTGATTAACTCATTTCTGGTGTTTTATTGGTACCAATCATACGCCTTAATGGCTCCTGTGTGTGCTATTCTAAATGTGCAAAAATCAATTCACATTGAGACTTGGGTATGGTGGTTGAACAACGCTGCAGGAACTTTACCTGTCCCTTATCAGCATTTTCCAGCGTAGTAAGAGCTTTGTAGTAGACGCGAGGGCCATATCTGAATAAGCAGGCAAGCAGGTTCATCCTCAACCGGTATTGTTGATCAAAGCCTATTACTGAATCCTTATATAAACCATATTGGTACCATTAAGGATTCAAAATTATCTCTTTTTGTATCCCAGGATCGCCTTTTAGCTGATATTTTGCGAACCGTTTTTCTTATCATCAGGGTCACCCGCATCACACGTGCTGATCTACACTTTCCATGATCGGACACGATTACAGGCCGCAGCTAATAAGCTGAACCACACAACCACAATATTATCTGTGCTGTATCAAATCAATCTATAACCTGTATCTATGGTGGGTTGCAGTTCCTGAAGAGAGGGTATAAGGAATACAGTATTTGCAGGTGAGATTTTGATGCTAAAAAGGAACTAAAATGGTACCAATAAGGAATATTAATTGTGTTATATTGGTGCCTTTCTGGTTGTTCCCATTCTTATCTCCTGGTGATCAATGTTACCCTTCAACGTTAACCAATAGCTGTGGCAGAGCGGTGCAGAGCAGTATTGGAAAGCCGAATCCTTCTTGGCAAATCAAGCAACCAGAGTCTCTATACCTGAGTTACTGGGTAATCAAAAGAGCGGACATTCAGTAGTTGGCAATTCCACAGAAGTAAACAGGAAGTGTTTGACACCGTAAAGGAGTAAAATCGAATCCAAATTGGTACCAATACAGTATTAATACGAATCCGTAATTGAGCCTCTTACTTTCATAAAACTGAATTCTGGCATCCTTCGTAACATCCCTGGTTTTATTTTCATCCAATGACGAGATGGTCATTGGACTTCCATAACAATCACCATTGTTTCAGTCCAGCGGGAATCTTAGCTGGGTGTGATAAGGCATGCTCTGAGTGATCGCAATAAATGAATAGATATATGTAACTCTGTTTCTGTTGGCAGGTTTCTAAGCAGAGCTAAAGACGTTGTGAACTGGAGTACCAAGCTTCAAGTTAACAGAAGGTATTGCGCATAAGTTTTATATGAAACTGACCGAGACCCACACTTCAATAGTATAGAAGTGCCTTTATGAGGTTTTTACTCAAACATAACACCATAATGGTACCATTATGGTGTTAAATGCGTTCATTTATGACACCAGTTATACACCTTTTTAGTGTAATCCCCGGTGTGTCATGTATATACGATGCTAATCGTGAGTTTGAAAGGAGAGGGGGCTTTGAATCGCGAATGAGTACCGACCTGTATCAACACCGACACTAACTGGAAAATTATTTGGGTTTGATTTTGGGACGGATCTCAGCCCTCAAAGTATGGCTACAAATGTTGCACTGGATGTTGAATCCGCCCGATAACGTATCTGCAACATGAGTATCTGATGTCCGAAAACAAGACAGTAGATGGGCCCCTCGACTCTGAACAAAGTTAATCCGGTGGTTTAACGGAAGATGAGCAGTTTGAGGTGATTGAGCCTCTTTGATTGCATAATGACACCGTTTAAATACCGTTATGGTACCACTCAGGAGCACTTTTGAACTTTGTCGTTTTTTTCAGTTATCTGCTAAGTCTCCGGCTTTGCCCGTATCATGTACTCTTAAAATAATCGAGCTAAAATGCTGTCTCACGGGAAAGTGCCCAGTCACGATGAGAAAAAATCAAGAACAGTAGTCATATTATTAGATTAGCCCCTTAAATCACCAGACACTTCGCCTCTCTTAAAATAAGAGGTAGTCTTGGAACTATGTTTAACACCAGTCAGAATAATAAGATGGTTGAAGTGTTATCAGGACCGGAACGGCGTCGGCGCCGTACTCCGCAGGAAAAAATTGCCATTATTCAGCAGACTATGGAGCCGGGCATGACCGTGTCTCACGTCGCGCGGCTGCATGGTATCAATGCTAATCAGATCTTCAAGTGGCGCAGGCAATATGAAAACGGCTCACTGACCGCCGTGACTTCAGGCGGAGAAGTCGTTCCCGCTTCCGAACTTGCTGCTGCCAATAAACAAATCCGGGAACTTCAGCGCCTTCTGGGCAAAAAAACGATGGAAGCCGAAATCCTCAAAGAGGCTGTGGAGTTCGGCCGGACAAAAAAATGGATTGCGCATGCGCCCTTGTTGCCCGGGGAAGACGAATAAGCGACGTCAGCCGCAGTATTGGAGTGTCGCGTGCGCAGCTGAGTCTGAGGGTCCACCGTTCGCCAGACTGGCAGGATCGCAGGCTGCATGCCAGTTTTGACGATACGGCGGTGTTATCCCGGATACATACCATGGTGGCTGAGCTACCCACATATGGTTATCGCCGGGTGTGGGCGCTGCTGCGGCGACAGTCAGAACAGGACGCGCTTCCAGTTGTAAACGCAAAACGCGTGTACCGGATTATGCGTACTTATCACCTGCTGCTGGAGCGTAAACCTGCTGATCCCCAGAGGAAGCGAGCGCACAAAGGGCGCGTGTCGGTCACTGAGAGCAACCGGCGCTGGTGCTCAGATGGGTTCGAGTTCCGTTGCGACAATGGTGAAAAGCTCCGGATAACCTTCGCACAGGACTGCTGCGATCGGGAGATTATCGACTGGGCAGCAAGCACAGGTGGCTATGACAAAGAAACGGTGCAGGACGTGATGCTGGGTGCGGTAGAAAAACGCTTCGGTCAGCATCTGCCGTCAGAACCGGTGGAATGGCTGACAGATAACGGTTCAGCCTACAGGGCGCATGAAACGCGGGCGTTCGCCCGAATGCTGGGACTTGAGCCCTGCACGACCGCAGTGCGCAGCCCGGAAAGTAATGGCATAGCAGAAAGCTTCGTGAAGACGATAAAGCGGGATTACATCAGCGTGATGCCGAAACCAGACAGCCAGGTTGCGGTGATGAACCTGGCGGTGGCGTTCAGTCATTACAACGAACATCACCCGCACAGCGCGTTGGGGTATCGCTCACCGCAGGAATATATACGAAGAAAGTTATCACAACCGTAAGAGAGAAAAGGCGTCTGGATATATAGGCTCAAATCCACCTTCTGACATATCCAGTGCGACATATGTGAGTAATGATGAGTATTGATTTTTATGTTTACCCAGAATGACAGTAAGCGTGCAGCGAGAACCGTATTGACAGGATGACCCGGAGATTACTCTCCGGGCAGGGTGACGCGCCACGGCAGTAACTCACCGACGCGACTGACCGGCCAGTCCGCGATCACCGACAGCACATGGCGTAGATAACGTTCGGGATCGATGCCGTTCAGACGGCAACTGCCGATTATCCCGTACAGCTGCGCGCCACGATCNCCNCCGTGNTCNGACCCGAAGAACAGGTAATTTTTCCGCCCCAGNCTCACCGTCCGCAGCGCGTTTTCCGCGATNTTGTTGTCAGCCTCNGNCCAGCCGTCGCNNGCGTAGTANTTCAGCGCNNCCCACTGATTGAGCGCGTAAGCGAACGCCNTCGNCAGNTCCGAGTGNCGNGACAGCGTTTTCTGNTTCTCCCGCAGCCANCCTTCCAGCGCGNTCAGCAGCGGCACCGTTTTTTCCTGNCGCACGGCCAGNCGNTCCGATGCGCTTTTGCCCCGGATACCGGCTTCAACAGCGTACAGTTCCCCGATGCGGTGCAGCGCTTCGGTCGTCACCTCCGACGGCGTCCTGATGTGCACGTCGTGGATTTTACGCCGTGCGTGCGCCCAGCAGGCCGCTTCCTTTATATGGCCTTCGCGGTACAGCTCGTTGAACCCGGCGTACGCGTCCGCCTGCAGCACCCCGCTGAACCCCGCAAGGTGCGACTGCGGGTGCAGCA
>NZ_CP024770.1:803669-1090864 GCF_011395035.1 Pantoea cypripedii | reverse complement strand
TCGCGGACTCAACAAGAACGTTCGCCACCTCACTCGGGTTCATCGTGTGTACGACGCCAGTGCGCAGTCCGGAAAGCAATGGGATGGCTGAATCGTTCGTGAAAACGTTCAAGCGTGACTACGTGTATGTGAATGACCTGCCGGATGCGGTGAGCGTAATGGAAAAACTGACGGAATGGATGGAAGACTATAATAACTGGCATCCCCATAAAGGTCTGAAAATGCAGTCACCAAGAGAGTACAGAAGTTCACTGCTGGCTATAAATTAACCGTGTCCGTTTTAGCGGGGGCAACTCCACACCCCAGCTCTTAAACCCTATTTCATCTTTCACGTAATCCGCGTAAGACGCTTCTGCGACAACAGCCTCCTGCTGGCATACATGCAGGCAGGTTTCATCATTGCACCTCTGATGGCTCTGATGAACAGATGTTGTGCCAGACTCCTTACACAACCCGGTCTGCTGCCAGAAAGCATATAAAACGCAACAGTGGGTTTGTGTGCAGGTATAAACACGGGCGGCGGAAACATCATTAAGATGTTAACTTAGTAAAAAGTTAACTTAACAAGTTAATAACAAATCAACTATATGATATTAGCAAATTGCTAAGTTCATGGCTTATCAACCTGGTATCTTAATTTATTACTAACTTAACACCTCAACATTAACGCTTGATGCTTTTTTGTTAAGATAACAAGTTATTATTATGTCAACTCACACCTCAGAATTCTCATGCAATCCCTGGCATATGTACATCATACCAACTGGCAATGAATGAAAAACGCGTGAAGTGACAGCAGCGTAATCGTTGCGCTAAACGGTCTTTCCTGGACACAGGTATAGAGAAGGCGGGGCTCAGCGAATGCTTGTGAATACAGTTAAATCAAAAATTATTAATTTAATAAGATAACAAGGTTAAGATGATTCTTTTATCTGATAAAAATTAAGTTAATAAGTTAATTTCCTAACTATTAATTGAAAATCAGCTTGTTATATAACATCTCTCTAAGGATTGATTACAAGATAACATCTTAACAAGATAGCATCTTGTCTTGTTGTTATCAGCAGATCTTGTTAAGATACGAAGATTACAACATTTTCGCTTTGCACTTTTATCGTTATTAATGGAGGTCATCGATGATTATCGTACTGGGTAGTCAGAAGGGTGGGGTAGGTAAAAGTACCCTGGCTGTGTCTCTTGCTGCTGGATTGCTCTCACGTGGCTACAGAGTGCTCATTGTGGATGCCGATGACCAGAAATCCGTATTGACCTGGTATAATAACCGTCCGGAATCACTTCCGCATATTCCTGTTACCGGAGCCTCCGGCAATATCAAAGCGATGCTGAAAGAGCATGCGAAATCATACGACTACATCATCGCAGACTGCGCAGGTCGAGACAGTGCTGAAATGCGTAGTGGCCTGATGGCAGCAGATGTCTTCATTTCGCCTCTGCGTCCATCCCAAATGGACCTCGATGTAGTGCCTCATACATGCTCCGTGTTCACCGCCGCGAAGGATTTTAACGAAGGTGTGAAAGGGTATCTTGTGCTGAATATGACCCCGACTAACATGTTCGTAAATGAAGGCAATGAAGCAGCCAAGGTTCTGGAAGATTTTCCTGAAATGAAACTGGCTGAAACGCGCATTTGTGACCGTAAAGCTCACAGGGATGCCTGGGCTGAGTCTATGACCATCTATGAAACAGAAAATAGTAAAGCCAAAGACGAAGTTGAAAGGTTGATCCAGGAGGTCATCTTATGAGAAACAGAGCCGCGATTTCGAAAGAAAAAGAGAACGACTTTATCAATGGCGGAACTGCTGCCTTATCGACAACAGGTGCTGTACAACCAAAAGCACCTGAACCAGAGCCGGTAAAGAAGGCCAAAGCAAAACCCGTCAGTATCTCTTTTACCGATGATAACCTTAAAGATATCGACAACCGCATTCGTAATGAAATCCTCGCTGGGGGTTCACGAGTAAATCGTTCGGATATTGTTCGCGCTGCAATTCTCGCACTTGAACATTTATCAGATGAAGAAATCTCCGTACTCATCAGCAAAGCTAAGCTTCAGTAAAAGAAATCACAAATAAGTAAGTTATTATCTTATTAAGATAGTAACTTACTTTGTGACAATGTCACTCCTCGTTTTGTCTCCTGCTCAATACGTTATTGCCTTCCAGGCGGGCATTTCTTCGATAGCAAACTATCAGAATCAATCTTCCTGACTTATTAAGATCACAAAACACAAATGCCAGTCAGCTATCTCACTTAAGAACAAAGAAACGCGGGAATAACTGGCTGAAGGGGTTAAAAACGTTCTGTACGCTCTCAGAAGGCGTTATCAGGGCTTTAGCGAGGGGTTGTTGCTACTCCGTCGTTTAAAGAGCGGAGAAGGGCTTATAGAACGATCCTTTTACCACGATGAGCAGATCGTTTACTGAAATGCTGATTTGCAGCGCAAAAGTATAAAATAATCAGTTGTGTGTTGAGTACACCGTCTTTTGTTCTCAATTCTGCCAATTGTCGATAGTCTGTTACAGATTACAAACAGGCTGATCCAGAAGAGCTGCAGAGGTTTTTAAGTTTCACAGTCTGACTGTTGAGACTGATTAACACTGAGTTCTCAGCAAGATATCCACTTATCCACTGATTAGATCCCAATAGTTTAGATCCAGTGTAGATCCTATAGAGATCCCTAATAGATCCCCGATCGCCGCAGCCCGCACCAGTACTGGCCTGAGAAGGCATCTGCATAAGCTATAGCAAGTAAAATATAAACTGTAGTCAGACCACCATAAGCTATAGCATGCTAAATATAAGCTGTAGTTGGAAAACGACATAAGCTATAGTGAGCAAAATGCACTGGACACCGATATTGCTGTGGATTATTTTTCTCCCTTATCTTCATGCAATTAGGCTCACTCTGCGTGAGTTGTTGTTCTGTAATTCACAATCCTGATGCTTCGATCTTTTCAACGATCATCGACGAAACCCGTGAGAATGCCCGTGGACAGCGAGAATCTAGACCTGAAGAAACTGTTTGAGGAAAAGGACAAGAATACAGGTGAGGTGATCACGCTCACACCCAATGCTAACAATACGGTACAGCCGGTTGCATTAATGCGCCTTGGTGTTTTTGTTCCTACACTTAAATCACTGAAAAACAGTAAAAATAAAACCTTTGCCACCACGGACGCAACGGAAGAACTCACCCGGCTTTCCCTGGCAAAAGCCGAGGGATTCGATAAGGTCGAAATCGTCGGCCCGCGCCTTGATATGGACAACGATTTCAAGACGTGGGTTGGGATCATTCATTCCTTTGCCAAGCACAAAGTCATTGGTGATAAGGTTCAGCTGCCGTTCGTTGAGTTTGCCAAACTGTGCGGAATCCCTTCAAGCCGCTCGTCTAAGAAGCTCAGAGAGCGTATCAGCCCCTCTCTGAAGCGGATCGCGGCGACAACCATCTCGTTCACCAGTAACATGGGAGATGATGGTAAGGAATATATCACCCACCTGGTGCAGTCTGCCTATTACGATACCAAAAAAGACATCGTTATCTTGCAGGCGGACCCCAAGCTCTTTGAACTCTATGAGTTTGATCGCAAGGTACTTTTACAGCTTAAAGCTATCAATGTTCTGAAGCGCCGTGAGTCAGCTCAGGCGCTGTATACCTATATCGAAAGCCTGCCAAGGAATCCGGCCCCCATCTCTCTGGCCCGCCTGCGTGACAGACTTAACCTTAAGTCTCCCGTTTTCTCACAAAACCAGACAGTAAGGCGCGCGATGGAGCAACTGAAGGAGATTGGCTACCTGGACTACTCAGAAGTGCAGCGGGGCCGTAGCGTCTATTTCAACGTGCATTATCGCCGTCCTAAGCTGAAAGCACCGAAGAACGAAAGCATTGAAAATCCCCAGCCTTCAACTCCCGCAGCACCTGCGGAACCAGTTGATGCTGCTCTTCAGGAAAAACTCGAACTTTTGAATAAGTTAGGGATTTCGATGGCCGACCTTGAGAAACTGTTCAAATCTAAGTAACGATATAAGCTGTAGTGAGTAACTCACTCACTACAGCTTATACTTACTCTCTCCAAACTCCCCATAGCATATATTGCCCACCTAATAACCTGATTTTTAAGTGATATGCTACTGGCTGCCTGCTTCTGTTCGCGTGTAGGCCGCTCACTATAGCTTATCTCCATACTCACTATAGATTATGCCATATGCTGTAATGAGTAGATTACTCGCTATAGCTTATGCAGGGCAGGGGGATGAGCAACAATCTACTCACTACAGTTTATAAAAGATGGAATACAGCAGAGGAATCACTCACTACAGCTTATGTTCTTCACTGATTGGAAGGGGAGGTTACTCTCTATAGTTTATATATAGTGTGTGGAGAGCAATCTACTCACTATAGCTTATATTCGGCGACCCCCCTGGTAACCACTAACCTTCAACATATTGATTTTATTTTGGTTAGTAATCACTAACTTTCCGGATTGAATCAATGGCTACTCACTATAGATTATGCTTACTCACTATAGCTTATGAGGTATCTCGACGGATAAGCTACTCCCTATAGCTTATATATAAACTATAGGGAGTAGATGCCATCATGCTGATCAGAGAGGATGGAAGCATCTCTCAAAAGGAGATTCTCGCCAGTAACCCAGTCTGATCATAAGGTTACATCAGGAAAATGTGTTTTGTGACAACGTCACGATATTCAATGCACCACGAGGACTAATGGTAAAACCCGTATCAGATGAGGGGCTGATACCGACTTATCTTAATGATATTTAATAATTTTTAAGTCAATACAAAGGAACCCATGGCTGATATAACCTGAGCTGTAAACAGCACTGAGTTGCTGAATATAAGCTGTAGTGAGTAGAGAAGGCATGAGTACGGGCAGAATAGACGGTATCAACAACGGAGCTGGGTTTCTTACAAAGGATCCAACGTAGATCAACCGGGGTTTTATCCAGGGATTACAGGAAAAAGTCAGCGATGGTAAGTCGGTAACGCAAGGCTGACTGCGAGAAAAGTTAAAGTAAAACTCCTGCCATTTGTGCAGGAGTTTCATGAAGACATTATGCTATCGCGTGCGGCAGAGCCTCAGCAGAGGTTTTCTCAGATATCCTGACTATGGGTGGTATTCAGCGGCCATGAGTCAAACAGGTAGCCATCAAAGTCAATATCATCTACATCAGAGAATTCCAGCAGGCGCTGTTTGACGTTCTCCAGATGCTGCCACATCGCCATTTTGGCAGCGCGGGCATCTTTCTTGATAAGCGTAGCGAGGATCTTCTTGTGATCATCCAACCATTGCTGGCGATAGCTGGTATTAACCAGATGGCGATGTAACTGGCTCCACATCACATTGTCTTCACGCCACTGCCATGACTGTTTAAACAGCTCCACCAGCATGCTGTTATGGGTTGCCTCGGCAATTGCCAGATGGAAATTACGATCGCCGTTTTCTGAACTATTGACGGCACCGGAAGCCAGCTCTTTTTCTTCCAGTTCAAGCGCCTGGCGCATTTTCACAATATCGTCGCGGGTGGCCTGCAGCGCCGCAAACTCAGCGATATTACTCTCAAGCAACTGACGAGCCTGCAACATCTCAAACGGGCCAGCATCATTGCAGGCGGGTTGCACAGGGGCAGGCTGCGACGGGTTGTCATTAATCACATAAATACCTGCGCCGCGCCGCACTTCAATCCGTCCTTCCAGCTCCAGCATGATGAGCGCTTCACGCACCAGGGTACGCGTGACATTTAGCATTGCGGCGATTTCACGTTCCGGTGGCAGCCGTTCTCCCACAGCATATTCCTTCTGCGTAATCATCCTGCGGAGAAGCTCTCCGACTTCCTGATAAGGGCGCTGTGGTTTCATAATGTTCTTTCTGCTGGTTAAGGGAATAACGCTCCTGAAGCTGCCATCTTCAGGGGCAGGTACTATAGCATAGTGACTCTGCTCACCTCACTGATGCCCCAGTCGCAGTCCCTGATTCCAGCGAATGGTGCAAATCAACGAACAATGCGGGGCCGCAAAGGCAGCCCCGGAAGCTAAGGTTTAAAAGTAAGCACGATGGATTGCCAGCTCAACGCCACGGATTTCCGCCAGTCCCTTCAGGCGACCGATCGCTGAATAGCCCGGGTTGGTTCTCTTATGCAGATCGTCCAGCATCTGATGGCCATGATCGGGACGCATTGGAATCAGGTCCTCCTCGCCTGCAGCTTTGCGACGGTGCTCCTCTTCAGCGATGGCTTTGATCACCGCAAACATATCGACATCCCCCGCCAGATGGGCGGCTTCATGAAAACTGTTCGGATTCTCTTCGCGCTTCGTTGAACGCAAATGGGCGAAATAAATCCGCGACGCAAAGCGCTTCACCATGCCGGGCAAATCATTCTCTGCCAGCACCCCATAGGAGCCAGTGCACATGGTGAAACCATTGGCCGGACTGCTGACGGTATCGATCATCCACTGCAAATCATCTGCATTGGAGACAATGCGCGGTAAACCGAGAATCGGACGCGGCGGATCGTCGGGATGGACCGCCATGCGGACACCGGCTTCTTCCGCCACCGGAATAATGCTGTGCAGGAAAGTCGCAAAGTTTTCACGCAACCTGGTTTTGTCGATCCCGTCATAGCGCGCCAGTTGTGCACGGAATTGATTGAGCGTGTAGCCTTCTTCTGCCCCCGGCAGGCCTGCAATAATATTGCGGGTCAGGCGCGTTTTGCTTTCGTCACTCATGGTGGCGAAACGCTCGGCGGCCTGAGCAATTTCAGCGGCGCTGTAATCCTGCTCCGCACCGTTCCGTTGCAGGATATGCAGTTCAAACACCGCAAATTCGATTTGGTCAAAGCGCAACGCTTTAGCACCATCGGGCAGCAGGTATTCGAGGTCGGTACGCGTCCAGTCAAGGATCGGCATGAAGTTGTAGCACACGGTGGTGATGCCACATTGTGCGAGGTTGCGTAATGACTGCTGATAATTGCTGATCCATTTCTGGCATTGTCCGCTGCCGGTTTTGATCTCTTCATGAATCGGCACGCTCTCCACCACGGACCAGACCAGACCTGCGGCTTCAACCGTTTGTTTGCGCTTCATGATCTCATCAATCGACCACACTTCACCGTTGGGAATATGGTGCAGGGCGGTGACGATTCCGGTTGCGCCTGCTTGTCGTGCATCAGCGAGTGAGACAGGGTCGTTCGGACCATACCAGCGCCAGGTCTGCTTCATGGGTTTTCCTCATCAGTGATTTTTAAATTGGTTGACCAGTTTAGCCGAAAAAGAGGCACCTTTTACCGGCTGCGTGACCGTCTGACGCTAAAATTCGACTCTTTACCGCATCATGTCAACCAGTCAGGTGAATTTGGTTAACCAGATCACAAATGCGTCATCACCCTGGCGACCACCTTGATTAACTGTGTTTCACTCCGGGCAGATGGTCAGAGACGGCTCACAGAAACCGCGCCTCAATAAGACATGACAAATCCTGTGCTGAAACCCGACCTTTTGCGGTCGTCAACCTCTGTTAACCGCGGGAATTGTTAACCCATGATGTCAATAAAAAGTGGAGAACCAGATGAACCGCAGTTTGAATCCGGGGATAGCTGCCGCAGGCAGTAAGCGAATCTGGCGCAACTTGCGCTGGTGGGTATTGGTGCTGTTTTTAGCTGGCGTAACGGTCAACTACATTACCCGCAACTCGTTGGGCATCCTGGCTCCAGAGCTGAAAACCAGCCTCGGGATTACCACCGAACAATATTCATGGATCGTCGGGGCGTTCCAGCTGGCCTATACCGTCTTCCAACCCCTCTGTGGTTGGTTAATTGATGTGATTGGCCTGAAAATGGGCTTCCTGATCTGTGCCTCGATATGGGCACTGGCCTGCCTGTTCCACGCAGGCGCGGCCAACTGGGTACATCTGGCCATTCTTCGTTTTGTCATGGGTGGGGCGGAAGCCGCGGCCACGCCAGCCAACGCTAAGGTCATTGGCGAGTGGTTCCCGAAAAAAGAGCGGCCGGTGGCGGCTGGCTGGGCGGGCGTTGGCTTCTCCATTGGCGCAATGCTGGCTCCGCCAATTATCTATTTCGCCCATGCTTCCTTTGGCTGGCAAGGCGCGTTTCTGTTCACCGGCCTGCTGGCGTTAACCTGGGTGGTGCTGTGGTGGCTGTTCTATCGCGATCCCGAACGTCATCCAAACCTGGCAAACGCAGAGCTGGAGTTCATTCGCCAGGATAACGAACCTCCGGCCGTCAAACTCAGCTTTTTTAAGGCGCTGAAAACCGTCGCCAAAAACAAACGTTTCTATGGCATCGCCATCCCGGCCTTTATGGCTGAACCCGCCTGGGGGGTATTGAGCTTCTGGGTGCCGTTATATCTGGCGAAAGACCTGGGTATGGATCTGAAGCAAATTGCCATGTTTGCCTGGTTACCGTTTCTCGCCGCCGATCTGGGCAGCGCGGCGAGTGGCTATCTGACGCGCATTTATACGCGGCTGTTTGGTTTTACCCTGGTTAATTCCGTCGTCGCCAGTTCAGTCACTGGCGCTTTCCTGATGCTTTCTCTCGCGCTGGTGGCGATCACTAAAAGCCCGTATGTCGCGATTGCGTTGATCTCGGTTGGCGGCTTCGGCCATCAGATTATCTCCTGCATGCTGAGTGCCCTGGTGGTGGAGAAGTTTGATAAGGGTCAGATGGCGACTGTCAACGGTATGCGCGGCTCCTTCGCCTGGATCTCCAGTTTCCTGTTCTCGCTGGTGATTGGGGTGACTGCCGACAAGATTGGATTTAATCCCCTGTTTGTGGCGATGGGCTTCTTTGACCTGATTGGTGCGGTATTCCTGATCGCTTTTATTGCTGAACGTCGCGCCCAGCGCGCCTGAAAAAGTAGGTAACGATGAAAACGTTAAAAAACTGGTCCCTGGCAGGCTCTGACAAACACCATCTGGCTTTGACCGTGGACGACAAACATACATTATGCCTGTATGTGCTTGAGCAAAATATGTTCCGCGTGGTGATCAAACGTCAGGGGGAATATTCTCTCGACAGAACCTGGAGCATTGCGCCGGAGAGTGACGTGCCCTGGGAAGGACGTGCACGTGACAACCTGGCCGGTTTCACCTTACCCGGTTTCACCTTGCAGGAAACGGACAAGACATTAATGGCTGCCACCGAGAAATTGCGCGTCATCATTCGTCAGCCGTTGTCGCTGGAGTGGCAATATCGTGACAGCGCAGGGGAGTGGCAATTGCTGACCAGCGATCGTCCCACCAGCGCCTATTTGCTGAATGCACACGGCGATGGCGTGGCACATTATCAGCGTCGGATGAGTGATGATCGCTACTATGGTCTGGGCGAAAAAGCCGGTGATTTGCAACGTAATGGCAAGCGCTATGAAATGCGCAATCTGGATGCAATGGGATACAACGCCGCGTCAACGGATCCACTGTATAAGCATGTTCCCTTCACCATCACCCGCCGCACTGACGTCAGCTTTGGCCTTTATTACGATAACCTTAGCAGCAGCTGGTTTGATCTCGGTAATGAGCTGGATAACTACCATCAGCCATATCGTCGCTGGCAGGCTGAGAGCGGCGATATTGATTATTACCTGTTTGTCGGCGACAAAGTGCTGGATGTCACTAAAACCTTTGTCCGCCTGACGGGTAAAACCTTGTTTGGTCCAAAATGGAGCCTCGGCTACAGCGGCTCCACTATGCACTATACCGATGCGCCGGATGCGCAGAATCAACTGATGAATTTTATCCGCCTGTGTGAAGAACACGATATTCCGTGTGATTCGTTCCAGCTTTCTTCTGGTTACACCTCGATCAACAACAAACGCTACGTGTTCAACTGGAACTACGACAAGGTACCGCAGCCCGAGGCGATGAGTCAGGCGTTTCACGATGCGGGCCTGCGTCTGGCAGCGAACATCAAACCTTGTCTGTTGCAGGATCACCCGCGTTATGAAGAGGTGGCGGCCAGAGGGCTGTTTATCCGCGATTCGGAGGACGATGCTCCTGAGCGTTCGGTGTTCTGGGATGACGAAGGTTCGCACCTCGATTTTACTCATCCGGACGCGGTGGCCTGGTGGCAGGAAAATGTTACCCGGCAACTGCTGGAGAAGGGCATCGATTCGACCTGGAATGACAACAACGAATATGAAGTCTGGGATGGTGAGGCGCGCTGCCACGGTTTCGGCACGCCAATTGCCATCAAGCATATTCGCCCGGTGATGCCATTGTTAATGATGCGTGCCTCGATGGAAGCGCAGCAGCGCTTTGCCCCGGAAAAACGTCCTTTCCTGATTTCCCGCTCAGGTTGTGCCGGGATGCAACGCTATGTGCAGACATGGAGTGGTGATAATCGCACCAACTGGACGTCATTGCGTTACAACATCCGCATGGGGCTGGGGATGAGTCTTTCCGGTTTGTATAACGTAGGCCACGACGTTGGCGGTTTCTCGGGGGATAAGCCTGATGCCGAACTGTTTGTGCGCTGGGTACAAAATGGCGTGATGCATCCTCGTTTTACCATCCATTCGTGGAATGACGATCACACCGTAAATGAACCCTGGATGTATCCGGCAGTGACGCCTGCCATCCGCGCGGCTATTGAATTGCGCTACCGCCTGCTGCCGTATCTCTACACGCTGTTGTGGCAGGCGCATGCGGATGATGAACCTATGCTGCGTCCGACCTTCCTCGATCATGAACATGACGTACAGACCAGCGTCGAATGTGATGAATTCCTGCTGGGGCGTGATTTGCTGGTGGCCAGCGTGGTCGAGCCAGGGCAACGTGAACGTCGCCTGTGGCTGCCGGATAATCAAACCGGCTGGTATGACTACGCTACACATCAGTGGTACAGCGGTGGCCAGTGGATCACGCTGGATGCACCGCTGGAGCAGCAGCCGATGCTGGTGCGCGCCGGTGCCGGGCTGCCATTAAGCCAGCGTCTGCGCCACGTTGATGCAAACGCCGACGATCAACGCGAGTTGCAACTTTATCCGTTGAAAGGCAAAGGCACTTCTGCGGGCCTGCTATTTGAAGATGATGGCGAGTCATGGGGCTATCAGAACGGTCACGCCTTGTGGCTGTACTGGCAAATGACATGCGACGCGGCTGCAATTCATCTCCGTCTCACTTGCAAAGGAAGTTATACGCCAGGCTGGCAGACGTTAAAGGTCACGCTGCCAGACGGCGAAACACGCCCGCTGTTTATCGATGGCGTCGCCGTGGCGAACGACCAGGCTGACGTTGCACTGGCGAGCATAGCGATAGCCTGAGTTTAAGCCTGGTACCCAGCCGGGGCGTTCTGCCCCGGCTTCACCTTTCCCCATCATCCTGGCCCTATCATCCTTTAACAGAAAAGAGGGTTTTAATTGTAGATTGATCGATCTACAATCATCGTAACAACTCGCCACAGGATGCAGCCATGAGACAACACCCAGGAAGACCCAGAGAATTTGACCCACAGGATTTTCTCAATTCGGCACTCGATTGCTTCTGGCAGCAGGGTTATCGGGCAACGTCGATGGCTGATTTGATGAAGGCCTCGGGCCTGGCCAGTGCGAGCATTTATAAACTCTATGCGGATAAACGATCAATCTTTCTGGCTGCGCTTCAGCAATATATGGATGCAGGCCTGGTACGCGGTAAGCAGCGTGATGATGAGCTGACCCCGGTTGCTGCCCTGCGTGAGACGCTGGAGTTTGTTGCGTTGGTTTCATCCGGGCCGGAGGGGGAAAAGGGCTGTTTTACCATCGCGGCAGCCTGTGAATTGCTGCCGGGGGACGATGATGTGCGCGATCGGGTTGAATATAAGTTCCGTGGCATTGTGATGCGCCTGACCAGTATCTTGCAGAAAGGCCAGCAGCAGGGCGTGTTCCGCAGCGATGAAAGCGCCGCCGTGATGGCCGAATGCATTTTTATGATGCTGGAAGGCATGCGTGTCTACGGCAAGATCAAACCGGATATTACGATGCTGCGGAAAACCAATGATTTTATTATCAAATCGGTGCAGGGGTAATGATGCTGCCACCGGGTTCAATTGTGCGCCGTCGGAAAAGGAGAAAAACCATGGTGGTGCTGGAAACCGCCGGGCAGGTTGTGTGGTGCGGGTGGGTCGACAACGGACGATTCTATAAACGACGTTTTCCTGTGGATCAGCTGATCGTTTGTCAGTCCTGGTCCGATTTCTGGCCGCTGACATAAACCTGTAGCGGCGCGATTTATCGCGCCAAAGATCATCTCCCGCTCCGCAGGGATTGTGGAGGGATGCCATAGCCGCGCATAAATACATCCCGCATGTGGCGGCGATCGCGAAAACCCGACTCTCGGGCAATCACGTCGAGAGACAGTCGACTCTGCTCAATCATCAGCCGGGCGGATTCCAGCCGCAAACCCTCGATAGCCCGTGCTGGCGTTTTTCCCGTCTCCGCCAGGAATAAGCGACTCAGTTGCCGGGTGCTTAAATGTACCGCCCCAGCCAGGTGTTCCACAGTAAGCGGTTTGGCGAGGTTATTGCGCACGTATTCAAGTGCGGTTTGCAGCCGGTCGCTGCGTGGAGACAGAGCCAGCAATGCAGAATGTTGTCGCTGTCCACCCGAACGCCGTTGATTCATTACCATGCGCTGAGCGACACCGCGTGCAACATCGACACCGTGATCTTTTTCGACCATCGCCAGCACCATATCTAAACCCGCTGTCATCCCGGCTGAGGTCCAGATCTGATCATCAATGATATAAATCCGGTCCTCTTCGGTTCTGACCGTAGGATGCAAGGTTTTCATTGTCTGAGCATAAGCCCAGTGTGTCGTCGCGCGACGCTCGGAAAGCAACCCAGCCTGAGCAAGCACGAAAGCACCGGTGCAAATGCCTGCGACCCGTCTGGCACGTCGCGCATGGTTTTGCAGGAAACTCACGACACCGTCGGTAGCAGGCAGCTTGAGAGGCGTGAGTACACCACCGACTAACCACGTATCCGCCTCGGCGTCGTCTGACAGCGCAATACTACTGACACTGATGCCATAGGAAGAAGAAACCTGGCCACCGGATTCAGAGTAAACCGTGCACTGATAGAACGGCTCGCCCAGCATTAAATTCGCGAATTCAAAAATGCTTAACGTTGACAGTGCCAGTGACTGAAACTGGTCCGCAATCAATAATCCAACCCGGTGCATAGCGAGATCCTTAATGTCTGTTAACGACGGAATGATGTCTGAAATCGCGACCTTCAACGTCATTTCTTGCGAGCGAGGTTACCGTAATCTTTATTCAACCAACATGCCATACAAAGGTGAATAAGATGAGTAATTCAACGAAAGGTACTGCGGTTGTCACCGGTGCGTCGACCGGAATGGGCGCTCTCTACGCCGCCAGACTGGCGAGAATGGGGTATGACTTAATCATGGTTGCGCGCAATCATAACCGGCTAAATCAGTTAGCCAGTCATATCACTGCGGACACGGAGCGTACGGTGGAAGCCGTTGCGGTTGATTTGAATGATGCGCATCAACTGGCGTCGCTGGAGGAAAAATTACGTGGCGATGCCAGCATCACGCTATTGGTCAATAACGCAGGCATGGGAACGCATACGGCTCTGCTGGACAGTGACGTTGAGCAAATGAATACCATGATCAACCTCAACGTCACGGCGTTAACCCGGCTGACCTATGCGGTTGTGCCAGGGTTCGTTGCGCGTGGGCGTGGCGCGATTATTAATATTGCTTCCATCGTCAGCATTGCGCCGGAAATCCTTAACGGGGTTTACGGTGCCAGCAAAGCGTATGTGCTGGCTTTCAGTCAGTCACTGCATCATGAACTCGCCGGGAAGGGGATTCAGGTGCAGGCCGTGTTGCCGAGTGCCACCGCCACCCCTTTCTGGGAAAACGGTGGGTTGCCGTTAAGCCAGCTTGATCCTGAAATTGTCATGAATGCGCAGGATATGGTGGATGCTGCTCTGGCGGGTTTTCAACGGGGTGAGTTGATAACTATCCCTTCACTTCACGATGAAACGCTGTTGCAGCAGTGGGAACAGGCACGTCAGGCAGTGATTCAGGATTTCTCTCATAATCAACCAGCAGCACGTTATCTCACGCATCTTCCCCATTGATTGAACAGAAATCGATACGGAGAACCAATCATGAGTCGTTTGCATACAATCACACCGGCGGAAGCCAGTGGTAAAACTGCCGAGCTGTGGAATGGCATCAAACAGGCGATGGGCAAAGTCCCTAATGCGTATCTGACTATTGGCACCAACGCCCCGGACCTGCTGGCGCAGACGCTGCAACTTAATGCCACGCTGGCAAAAAGCAGCTTGCATGCCCGGGAACGGGAAGCCATTAATCTGGTGGTCAGTGAAGAGAGTGGCTGTGATTACTGTCTCGCTGCGCATACCCCACAGGCGCGCAAGGCGGGATATAGCGAAGCTCAGACACTGGAGTTGCGACAGGGATTTCTTGCGGATGATGCCAGAATTGATGCGCTGGTGAAGTTTGTCCAGTTACTGGTTTCAACACGAGGCACATTGCCCGCCAGTTATGTTGATGCCTTCAAATCTGCCGGTTTTAACGATCAACAGGTGGTTGAGACCATCGGTGTGGTTACCGCCATACTTTTTACCAATATGCTTAACCGGGTTAACGATACCGAAATTGATTTCCCCAGCGTGAAACAACTTTAACTGCCTGACTGGCCCGGATGGTATCCGGGCCATTTTTGTTTGATTGGTTACGACATAACCCGGCTTCCCAAAACAAGAATGCGCATTGCACAAATAACCTTCACACAAAGGGTGCAAAACGCGCTTTTCCTGCACCCCGATAATGCCTCTTCACTGATACGACTGCGGTTAACTGTGCCATCGGCAGGCGGTTTCCGGCCGGCATCACATCATTTTCTGCCATGAGCGTCAGTCAGCATCCGTGTTTCTCATTTTGAGAAAGCGGATATCGAAAATCAGTAATGACACTTTCCGCGCTTTGGCGCTGCTCTTGCTACATCAGTCCCATCTGTTTTTGTTGATTACCTTTTCATTTAACGGTGGAGACTGGTATGGCTCGTTCCCTGGCACGACTGATCAATAAGTATGCTTTAACCGCATTGCTATTAGGCTGCGCTTCGCACAGCTATGCAGGAAAACAGAATGATACGCTGGTGTATGCCTCTGATAATGAGGTGGAAAACATCAGTCCTTACCACAACAACCTGCGTGAAGGGGTGATTCTGGCGCATATGGTGTGGGACACCCTGATCTATCGCGATCCGCAAAGCGGGGAATATAAGCCAGAACTGGCATCAGACTGGAAATGGGAATCCCCCACCTCGCTGTTGCTGCATCTGCGCAAGGACGTGAAATTCCACAATGGCGATCCCTTTACCGCCGATGATGTGGTTTACACCTTCCAGAATATTGCCGGACCGGGTACCGCATCCGTGGTGCCGCAGAGTGTGGACTGGATCGATCATGTCGAGAAAGTGGATGACTACACAGTACGCCTGCATTTGAAACAACCCTTCCCGGCGGCACTGGAATATCTCTCCGGGCCAACACCAATCTACCCGGCAAAATATTTTCAGCAGGTGAAGCTCGAAGGTTTCAGTAAAGCACCTATCGGCACCGGACCTTACCGCATTGTCAAAGTGATCCCCGGTCAGGGCGTTGATATGGTCAAAAACCCCGACTACTTCAAAGAAAGCCCGGTTGGCCAGCCGAAGATTGGCAAGATCAATTTTGTCGTTATCCGCGATCCGGAAGCGCGTGTTGCCCAGTTGATGACCGGCCAGGTGGACTGGATCTGGCGCGTGGCAGCCGACCAGGTCGAACCGCTTTCCACCATGCCAAATATTGCGGTGAAAAGTGGTGAAACGATGCGTGTTGGCTTCCTCGCCCTGAATACCAATGCCAGCGGACCGGAAGGGGTGCCGATGAAGGATCTGCGCGTGCGCCAGGCCATCAACTACGCCATCAATCGCCAGGGCATTGTTGATAACCTGGTGCGCGGCGGCAGTAAGCCGGTCTACACCGCCTGCTTCCGTGCCCAGGTGGCCTGTAATGACAGCCAGGTCACGCACTACAACTATGACCCGGCCAAAGCCAAACAGTTACTGGCGGAAGCGGGCTACCCGAATGGTTTCGATACCGATTTGTGGGCCTATCGCGAGCGTGACTATGCCGAAGCCATCATTGGTGACCTGCGTAAAGTCGGTATCCGCGCCCGCCTGCACTTCGTCCAGTATCCGGTCATGGCGACCGCCCTCACTTCAGGCCAGGCACCGATGGCGTTCAACACCTGGGGATCGTTTTCTATCAACGATGTCTCGGCGTTTACCACGCCCTATTTTGGCGGCAAAGGCAACGATATATGGAAGGACAGCGAGCTGACCGCGATGCTGAAAAAAGCCGATACCACCGTGGATGCGCAGCAGCGCAGCGAGCAGTACGCCGCCGCGCTGGGGCGGATCTCTTCCCAGGCTTATATGGCGCCGCTGTTCTCTTACTCGACGAATTATGCCTTTAACTCGGAGCTGAATTTCCAGGACTGGCCGGATGAACTGCCACGCTTTGCGCAGGCCAGCTGGAAATAGTTAATCGCCGGGAGCCGCGGTTGTGGCTCCCGGATACCACGCCAATAAGGAGCGAACCCATGTTGCGCTTTATCTTTCATCGATTACTGGTGGCGCTGGCTGTGCTGTTCACCGTGGCGGTGGTCAGTTTTTCCCTGCTGCATCTCTCGGGTGATCTGGCGATTGCCATCGCCGGGCCGGATGCCAGCGCAGAAACCGTCGAGCAGATCCGCGTACAGAACGGGTTGGATCAGCCGCTGCTCACGCAATTCTCGCACTGGTTCTGGTCGGCGCTGCATCTGGATTTTGGTCGCTCGTTCTACTTTGAAAATACCGTGATGGAACTGGTCGGGCAGCGCATGCCGGTCACGCTCCAGCTGGGTGGCGTCGCGCTGTTGCTGGCGTTGGTGGTGGCGATTCCGCTCGGGGTACTGGCGGCGGTGTTCCGTGATAGCTGGGTGGATCGCTGCGCCATGTTTATCTCGGTACTGGGCCAGGCAATCCCTAACTTCTGGTTCGCGCTGGTGCTGATCCTGATATTCGCGGTGGGGCTGAAGTGGCTTCCCGTTGCCGGTAACGGCAGCTGGCAACATTTTGTCCTGCCCGCAGTGGCACTGGGCTATTACGCCATGCCATCGCTGATGCGTCTGACACGCTCCGGCATGCTGGATGTGCTGGGCGCGGATTACATTCGTACTGCCCATGCGAAAGGATTAAGCGCTTTCAAAGTGGTGGTGAAACATGGCCTGCGCAACGCCATCATCCCGGTGGTGGCGCTGGCGACAGTTGAACTGGGTTTTATGCTGGGTGGTTCGGTGGTGATCGAATCCGTTTTCTCTTTGCAGGGGCTGGGTCAGCTGGCCTGGGACTCCATCTCGCGTAATGACTTCCCGGTGGTGCAGGCCATCGTGCTGATCATCGCCATCTTCTATATCGGGCTGACATTTCTGGCGGATGTGCTTAATGCGGCGCTGGATCCGCGTCTGCGCAGCAAATAAGGGGCTTCCATGAAAACATCAATGGCAGGAACAATGAAAAACAGCGTTAGCCCGGAATCCGGGTTGCTGCCTGAGCCGTCTCCCTGGCAGCGTGTGTTTCGTCGGATTCTTGGACATCACAGCATGACGCTGGGCGTCGTTATCCTCGGCATCATCGTGGTGCTGGCGATTCTGGCACCGCTGATAAGCCCCCATGATCCCTATGCCCAGGACGTCAGCAATCGCCTGATACCGCCGGTGTGGTTTGAAAAAGGCAACTGGGAACATTTGCTGGGTACCGACAAACTCGGACGTGATTACTTCAGCCGCCTGTTATATGGCGCGCGGGTGTCGCTGACCATCGGACTGGTGTCGGTGATGTTATCTGGCTTTATCGGCATCACCCTCGGCATTCTGGCCGGTTACTTCGGTGGCCGGGTGGATGCGCTGGTCAGCTACATTCTCACAGTACGGCTGGCCATGCCGGTGATTCTGGTGGCGCTGGCGCTGGCCTCGCTGATTGGCGGATCGGTGAAAGTGGTGATTATCCTGCTGGGTCTGCTGCTGTGGGATCGCTTTCTTATCGTCTCACGTTCGGTCACGCGCCAACTACGTGAGGCCGAGTTCATCGCGGCGGCCAGAACGCTGGGCGCTTCCTCGCTGTTTATTATGTTGCGCGAAATTCTGCCGAATCTGCTCGGGCCACTTACCGTGGTGGTGACGCTGGAGATTGCCCACGCCATTCTGCTGGAAGCCACGCTCTCCTTCCTGGGTCTGGGTGTGCAGCCGCCGATGCCTTCCTGGGGACTGATGGTAGCGGAAGGCAAAGCCTATATGTTCTTTCAACCCTGGGTGATTCTGATCCCCGGCGTGGTGCTGGCATTGCTGGTACTTAGCATCAATCTGGTCGGTGATGGTCTGCGCGATATCACTGCGTTAGATGGGCGTAATTAAGGAGGTCAGGCCATGAGTCACATCACTACCGACACACCATTGCTGGAAGTCAAAAATTTGCAGGTGAATTTGCAGACACCGCGCGGCACCCTGCACGCGGTACGCGGCATTGATTTCAGTGTACAGCGCGGTGAGATGCTTTGCCTGGTGGGTGAATCAGGCTGCGGTAAATCCATGACGTCGCTGGCGTTGATGGATCTGCTGCCGCGTAATGCCCAGCGTCAGGCCGACAGCATGCGCTTCAAAGACACTAACCTGCTTTCCCTCGGGCGGCGCGAACGCACCACGCTGCGCGGAAATGAAATGTCGATGATTTTTCAGGAGCCGATGACCTCGCTCAACCCTTCGTATACCCTCGGCGAACAGTTATGTGAAACGCTGCTGGCACATCGCAAGGTGTCCCGCGCTGAAGCGCGCGACCGGGCGGTTTATCTGATGGAGCGCGTTGGCATTCCAATGGCGACGGATCGCCTGAAACAGTATCCCCACCAGCTTTCTGGCGGACTGCGTCAGCGCATTATGATTGCCATGTCGTTGATGTGTGGTCCGGATTTAATCATTGCCGATGAACCCACCACCGCGCTGGATGTCACCATCCAGGCACAAATTCTGCGTCTGCTGCGTGAGCTGCAACAGGAAATGGGTATGGCGGTGATCTTTATCACCCACGATTTAGGCGTGGTGGCGCGCATTGCCGATCGCGTGGCGGTGATGTATGCCGGGCAGATCGTCGAGACGGCACCGGTCAATGATCTGTTTCGCCAGCCACAACATCCCTACACCCGTGGCTTGCTGGGATGTATTCCGGTATCGGGCCGCACCTTACCGGGCCAGCCATTACAAACCATTCCCGGCGTGGTGCCGAATCTGACCGGTCCGCAGCATGGCTGTGCCTTCCGCAACCGCTGCAATCAGTGTCAGGAAGGCTGTAGCGAAACGCCGCCTTACCAGTCAGTCAACGCACAGCATCGGGTGCGTTGTTTGCGTCCAGTCGCTGTCGGGGAGGGGGTATGACTGAGATGAACACCGCATATCCTGCGCTGCCGCACGTGCCCGGTAATGATGATATCGCCCTTGAGCTGTGCGCGCTGAGCCGCAGCTTTCGCCTCAATCGCGGCTTATTCAAGCCACCCGCCGAAATCCTCGCCGTGGATAATATTTCACTACGCATCCGGCGTGGTGAAACCATGGGGCTGGTGGGCGAATCGGGTTGCGGAAAAAGTACGCTGGCGAAAATGTTGCTGGGGCTGCTGGCTCCCACCTCGGGCAACGTACTGATTGAAGGGCGCGAGGTCGATGCTGTGGATCGCCGTAAAATGAGCGCCCGCATCCAGCCGATTTTTCAGGATCCTTTCTCGTCACTTAACCCGCGTCGCAGCGTTTCCGATGTCGTGGAGGTGGCATTGCGGCTGCATAACATGGGTACCCCGGCTGAACGCAAAAAACAGGTGCGCGAGATGCTGGATATGGTGGGTATGCCGTCGCGCACCCACAGCCAGTATCCGGGCCAGCTTTCCGGTGGGCAGCGTCAGCGCGTTGCCATTGCCAGGGCGCTGATCCTCCGTCCTGAGATTTTGATTTGTGATGAGCCAACGTCAGCGCTGGATGTGTCTGTGCAGGCGCAGATTCTCAACCTGTTGCTGGCGCTGAAACAGGAGTTCTCGCTGACCTATCTGTTTATCAGCCACAACCTGTCGGTGGTTGAGCATCTTGTTGACCATGTGGCGGTGATGCGCAAAGGCAAAATCGTTGAGCAGGGCACACGCGAACAGATTTTCAGTCGGCCACAGCATCCTTATACCCAGGCGTTGCTGGCCTCGGTGATGACGCCAGAACCTGGGCTGGGTATCCCGGAAATTACGCTCAACTGAACAGGGCAGTCCGACAATTATTGAAAGGAGCAAACCATGACTCGTGAAAGCGCCCTGCAAGCTGCGCTGGACTACTTCCACTCCGGTGAATTTCGCGAAACGCTGAATCGCCGCATCGCGTACCGTACCGAAAGCCAGAATCCGCAGCAGGCCGCTACGCTAATGGCCTATCTGGACGAAGAAATGATCCCTTTTCTTCAGGGCATGGGGTTCAGTTGCCTGATTGTGGCGAATCCCGAGGCCGGAAAAGGGCCGTTTCTGCTGGCACGTCGGCTGGAAGACGATGCGAACTTTACCCTGCTCAGTTATGGTCACGGGGATGTGGTGCCGGGCGATGAAGACAACTGGCGCAGCGGTCTGTCGCCCTGGGAGCTGCACGCGGAGGGCAATCGCTGGTATGGCCGTGGCACCGCTGATAACAAAGGCCAGCACAGCATCAACCTGGCGGCGCTGGCGCTGGTACTGAAAGCGCGTAACGGTAAGCTGGGTTACAACGTTAAATTGATTCTTGAGATGGGTGAGGAAGCCGGGTCACCCGGGCTGGAGACGGTCTGCCAGCAGTATCGGGACTGGCTGGCGGCTGATTTATTTATTGCCTCTGATGGTCCGCGCGTCACGGCGCAGCGTCCAACCCTGTTCCTCGGCTCGCGTGGCGTGTTCAATTTCTCGCTGGTGAGTAAACTGCGTGACGGCGCGCATCACTCGGGGAACTGGGGCGGACTTCTCAGCAATCCAGGTATCCGGCTGGCGCATGCGATTGGCTGTCTGGTGGATGCCAATGGACGTATTCTGTTGCCGGAACTGTTGCCGCCACCGCTGTCAGCCACTATCCGTCATCATCTCAGTGACCTGGAACTGGGCAATGCGCCGGGCGATCCACAAATCGCGCCGGAGTGGGGCGAACCGGGGCTGAGTGCGGCAGAAAAACTCTACGGCTGGAATACGCTGGAGACGCTGGCGCTAAGCAGCGGTACGCCGGACAAACCGGCGCATGCCATTCCTCCGGTGGCGGTGGCGCACTGCCATATGCGCTACGTGCCGGGTAGCGATGTCGACAACTTTGCCAGCCATATCCGCCGTCATCTGGATCAGCATGGATTCAGTGACGTCGACATTGTCGCCCCGGTTAACTGCTTTAAAGCCACGCGTATTGATCCTGAAGATGCCTGGGTGAGCTGGAGCGTTGCCTCCATCCAGCGCTCGCTGGGGAAAAAGGCGGCGGTGCTGCCGAATTTCGGTGGCGGCCTGCCTAACGCTTGTTTTCTCGAAACGTTTAATGTGCCAACGTTGTGGATCCCACATTCCTACCCAGCCTGTTCTCAGCACGCCCCCGATGAACATCTGCTCGCTGACCTCAGCTGCGAAGCGCTGCAACTGATGACCGGCCTGTTCTGGGATCTGGCTGAAGAAGGGCGGGAGGTCATGCAAACCCGTGGTGGCTGACAAAATGGAGGCCCGCAGTGCATAACAACGAAATTCGTTACTTTATGGCGGTGGCGACCACCGGTTCGATCAGCGCCGCCAGCCAGCAACTTTTTGTCGCCATTTCCGCCATCAGCCGCCATATTCAGCGGCTGGAATCCCGTCTGGGCATGACGTTGTTCGAACGCAGCCCGCGCGGGATGCAGCTCAACGATGCCGGCCATATTCTGGCAAACCATGTGCGCCGCAGTATGGCGGATATGGAGCTGGCAATGGCTGAGCTGAAGGGGATTAAAGCCGCCGATCAAACCACCATTCGGGTGGTGTGCACCGATGGCCTGGCGTTTAATCTGCTGCCGAATCTGATGGCGAAGTTTCGTCTGCTGCATCCGCGCGTCAGCTTTGTGCTGACGGTGGGTACAGCCAGGCAGGTGCCGGATCTGATTCGTAACGGAGAATGTGATTTGGGGATTAAGTTCAGCCTGTCGCCCGAGACCGGGGTCGAGGTGCTGGCTTCGTTTCCTTCGCCGGTGCTGGTGTTTATGAAGGCCGATCACCCGCTGGCCGCGCGTGATATTCAACTGGCCGACTTAAACGACTGGCCGGTGGTGCTGCCGGACCAGTCGGCCACCATCCGCCAGCTGTTTGATCTTTCCTGTCGCATGAATAACGTGTTTATCGACCCGATATTCACCAGCAACCATTTCTCAACGTTGTATGAGTTTGTCTGCAAAACACCGCAGGCAATCAGCGTCAGCAGCCATTACTCCATCATGTACAGCGCGCGTAAAGATGGCCTGATCATCAAAACCATCAACCGCGACCAACTCAGCCAGCGCAGTCTGCAACTGCAGACTGAAATGGGGATGCCGCGCACCGCAATGCTGGATACTTTTTTTGTCTTTCTGCGACAGGAGCTGCATCAGCTGGACCAGCAATGCCGTGACGATTTCGCCTTGCAGTTCCGCTAAACAACGCTGCCCGGCGGGTAAGGCCGGGCAGCGTGTTCAGGCTGATAAGCGATTAATCAGCCATTGCGGAAAATATAGCTATAGGCGCTGAGGGCGGGTGCACCACCCAGATGGGCATACAATACTTTGGAACCTTCCGGGAATTCACCGTTACGCACCATATCAATCATGCCCTGCATGGATTTGCCTTCATAAACCGGATCGGTCAGTACCCCTTCGGTACGGGCGCACAGACGAATCGCTTCCAGCGTGCCTTCGCTGGGTAAGCCGTATTCCGGGCCGCCATAGCGGGTATCCAGCACCACGTCTTCTTCGGTGATTTCACGACCCAGCTCCACCAGGTTGGCGGTGTTCTGCGCAATACGCAGGATCTGCGCTTTGGTTTGAGCCGGTTTCGCCGAGGCATCGATACCGATAACGTTACGCGCACGTCCATCAGCCGCGAAGCCAACCACCATCCCCGCCTGGGTACTGCCGGTGACTGAGCACACCACGATGTAATCAAATTTGAATCCCAGCTCTTTTTCCTGCTGGCGCACTTCTTCGGCAAAGCCAACAAAACCGAGGCCACCGTAGGGGTGTTCTGAGCAGCCCGCTGGAATCGGGAACGGCTTGCCACCGTTTTCTGCGGCTTCTTCCATTGCCTGTTTCCAGCTTTCGCGGATACCGATATCAAATCCAGCAGAATCGAGACGTACATCGGCACCCATGATGCGGGAAAGCTCAATGTTGCCCACGCGGTCATAGACGGCATCGGAGTAATTCACCCAGTTTTCCTGCACCAGCACACATTTCATGCCGAGGTGCGCGGCAACTGCGGCAACCTGACGGGTCTGGTTAGACTGCACGCCGCCAATCGACACCAGGGTGTCACAGCCCTGGGCCAGCGCTTCGGGGATCAGATACTCCATTTTGCGCGTTTTGTTGCCGCCAAATGCCAGGCCGCTATTGCAGTCCTCACGCTTAGCATAAATCTCCACTTTCCCGCCCAGTTCAGCACTCAAACGTTTCATTGGTGTAATGGGTGACGGACCAAAAGTCAGAGGATAGCGGGGGAACTTTTCAAGATTCATTGTTTATCTCCGGAAAATGAATGGTACGCCATTAATTTTGCAGCGCTGTTATTCGTGATGACGAAATAACAATAACCTGGCGTGGTTGTTTTTCACATTTCGTTTTAAAGCGTATTTTTCTAATGATTTTGAATGAAATCGATTTTCTGGTGATTTAAATTTCGTTTTTATCTATAAAGATGAAATAAAATTGCTTAAGCCTGGCTTGCTAAACAGGTGTTGCTACGTGATTTTATGCTTTAATTTGAATAAATTCATGTGGTTATGTGTGGTTTCCTTGTCTGGAATGATGGGTGACAAAACCATGGCTTCCCGCCATCGCTGAAATTGAATTCGCGGCTTCAATAATGCTATTTATCTGATAACCCTTTCCCTCATCCGAAGTAATTTATGACTGACAACACAAAAAAGACCAAAGGCATCATATTGCTGGTGGTGGCTATCATTTTGTGGGGATGTAACTGGCCAGTAATGAAAGCCGGACTTTCGCATATCACGCCGCTGTGGTTTTCTACATTACGTTTTTCCAGTAGCGCGCTGGTGCTATTTTTATTACAGTGCGCCACCGGGAAAATACGTGTTCCTGGCCGCAATGAATTTCCGATTATTATCAGCGTAGGCGTATTGCAGATGATGGCATTTACCGCGCTGGGTTGTATTGCGATGAGTTATCTTCCGGCGGGAAAATCGGCTGTGCTGGCCTATACGACGCCATTATGGGTGGTGCCAGCTTCGGTTATTTTCTTTCGGGAAAAATTAACAACGCTGCAGTTATCCGGTGCCTGTACCGGCTTTATCGGTATTCTGGTGTTATTTAATCCGCTGGCAACCGACTGGCATGATATTTCTCAACTGGTCGCCAATGGATTATTATTGCTGGCGTCATTATGCTGGGCGATTTGTATTTTGCATTTACGTCGCAACCGTTCGCGCCTCAATGCGTTTGAGCTGGCACCGTGGCAGATGCTGTTGGCGTCGCTGTTATTGCTGCCGCTGACCCTGGTGTTCGAAGGTGGGTGGAGTGGCGATAACTCAGGTGCTTTGCTGGCGATCACCCTGTTTGTTGGCCCGGTTGCCACGGCCTTTTGCTTCTGTGCGGTCAATGCCGCCAGTGCATGGCTGTCCAGTGTCACGCTTTCCTCCATGATGCTGTTTGTGCCGATCACCGGGCTTATCGTCTCCGTCATCACCTTGCATGAAGATCTGCCAATATCGTTACTGGCTGGTTCATTGCTTATTGCGCTGGGTATCGCGATTATGACGCGGAAAAAGGGGCGACAGAATCACAAAGGTATTTGCGTAGTGGAAAACACCTCACGCAGTCCAATAAAAGAACGGATCTGACGTACACCGGGCAAAAATAGCAGCTGCTCGGCATGGAGTTTATTAAAACTCTGGTTATCGGCGGTGCGAATTAACATAATATAATCAAATTCACCGCTGACCATATGGCACTCCATGCAGCCTCTTATTTTACTGACTGCACCTTCGAAGTCTTTAAATGATTCTGGTGTTGAACGGTCGAGAACAATACCAATCATCACTACTAGCCCGGCATTAAGGGTTGCGGGATCGAGTAAGGCAACATAGTTTTTGATAAAACCCAGTTTTTTTAAACGCTCAACCCGGCGCAGACAGGCGGGTGGACTCAGGTTGATTTTATCTGCGAGGGAAACATTGGAGACAGAACCATCGCGCTGTAAAATACGCAGGATTGCCATATCAAAGCGATCCAGCGTTTTATCACTCCCTGGCGCGTCGGTGTTTTTTTTCTTCTCCATTGTTACTCACCTGTATAATATGATTTTCTTATTTTAATCATACTGTACTCTTATATTTTTTTGAGGACGCATGATTTCCTTGTTTGCATCCTGTCATTGGAATATAAAAAAATCAATTAAGATGCTCATCAATTTCCGTTATCCCCTGAAGGTGAAAATGGCAGCCATTGATATAATTATCGCTGAACGACTGCGGCAACTGAGAAAATCCTATGGCTGGAGTCTGAGCGAGGCAGAAAGAATGACCGGTGTCAGTAAATCGATGTTGGGGCAGATTGAACGAGGGGAATCCAGTCCCACGCTGGCCACCATCGAAAAAATTTCCACTGGATTCAAATTGACCTTAAAAGATTTCCTGAATCTGCCATAAAACCCGCGCGCCAGCCGCAGGATGTGGCTGGCGCGCGCAGCATGGTCAGGCCGCAACCAACGACGCAAACTTAGTGATATCCACGTTTCCGCCGCTGATAATGATGCCAATCCGCTTGCCTTTAAATTCCTCCGCGTGCGCCAGCGCAGCGGCAAAACCCAGACAGCCGGTGGGTTCAACAATCATCTTCATTCTTTCTGCAAAGAAGGTCATCGCGCTGATCAGCTGCTCATCCTGCGCGGTATAAATGTCCGTGACCCGTTCACGAATCAGCGGAAATGTCAGATGACCGAGATGCTGCGTCTGTGCGCCATCAGCGATCGTTTTCGGCGTATCGATATGCACGATTTCGCCTTTACGGAACGATTGCTGACCATCGTTACCTGCAGCGGGTTCGACACCGAACACCTGACACCCTGGAGAAAGTGCGGCGGCGGCTAGCGCTGAACCGGAGAGCAGGCCACCGCCACCGAGCGGCGTAAAAAGGGCGTCGAGTTCACCGACTTCTTCAAACAACTCTTTGGCCGCGGTGCCCTGACCGGTGATGATGTCAGCGTGGTCGTAGGGCGGGATCAGCGTCAATCCGTGCCGTTCTGCCAGCTCCCGGCCAATTTGTTCACGATCTTCGGTATAACGGTTGTATGTCACAACATTGCCGCCATAGCCGCGAGTGGCGGCGATTTTTGCCGCTGGCGCATCCTCTGGCATAACGATGGTGGCGGGAATGCCAAGTATTTGCGCGGCCAGGGCTATCCCCTGCGCGTGATTACCCGACGAAAAGGCGACCACACCCGCCGCTTTCTGTTCATCACTGAACTTCAACAGCGCATTCAATGCCCCTCTGAATTTGAACGCCCCCATACGTTGATAGTTTTCACATTTGAAAAAGATCCGGGCACCGACCAGGGCATCCGCTGTGCGGGAAGTCATGACCGGGGTGCGGTTGATATAGGGTGTAATGCGTTCTGCGGCCGCCTGGACATCGGCAAAGGTGGGGAGCATCAATACAGTCATACTTTTTACCTGTGTGAGAATTTTGCACCAGTAACGGGTTACAAAAAGTATAGTTTTAGACAATGAATCTAAAGGTATATCGATAAATTGCGCTTCTGACAAGCGTTAAAACACCGCAAACGGCAGCCGTGGCGGCGGGCAGATATTTGACAAAAAATCTTACTATGAATATTTTATCGAAAAATAGCCCATGACAGCCGGAGACCGCATGGCCAAACAGCAGGATCATCTGTTACTTTCTCAACTCGACGCGATTGCTGAGGGGTTGAGCGCGACATTTGCACCGTTTTGTGAGGTGGTGGTCCATGACCTGACCAATCCGCAGCACGCCATATTGTCCATTCATAACAATCTTTCCGGACGTGAATGCGGTGAGCCTGCCACGGAACTGGGACTTGCGAGGATTGCCTCACCTGATTTTCCGGATGTGATTGCCAACTACGCCAATCATTTCTCGGATGGACGCCCGGTGAAAAGCACTTCGGTAGGCATCCGTAATGCCAAGGGCGAGTTTGTTGCCGCGCTGTGTCTGAACGTGGACATGACGTTATTCCGTGGCATGCAAAGTGCTTTCGATCAATTCACCAAAATCACCACCGACAGCATTAGCGAGAACCTGGAACCCACCGGGACGGAGTCGATTCGCCGACGCATCGATCAGTTTGCCGCGAAACTGGCGACCACGCCGCGTGCGCTGAAAACAGCGGAACGCAAAGAACTGATTAATGATCTGCGTGACAACGGTTTCCTCGATATTAAACGATCGATGGAGACGATTGCGCAGCATATAGGCGTCTCCCGGGCATCGGTCTACCTCTATGCAAAAGATCAGGCGGAATAGCAGGTTCTGGTTAATTAATTCAGTACACGGCTTATCAATGATGAAGACTGTTGGATAAATGCCCGCATATGTTGTTCATCGCTGATCCCTTTGGAGGGATGAATGGCCCGGCCTTTACGATCAAACAGCGTGCCGCTATACAGCTCCAGCTGGGGTGAAAGCAGCAATGGCGTGATTGATTGGGCATATTGTTCGGCAGTCGGGGTGAGCCAGCCAATGACCGTCTCCAGGGCATTGAAAAATAGCTTATTGCCACCCAGAAAATTGGCGCGGATATTGGTTTTAACAAAGCCAGGGTTAAGGCCAAAAATGCTGATATTGGGATATCGCTGTGCGCCATCCAGCACCATCATTTCATTACCCGCCACGGTATTCATATGCACTTCCATCGGGCGGTAGTTTGTTTCAGCGTTTAAGTCACCGAGCGTGCCGGGTTTACCCGATCCAGGATACCCCATCACAAAAACGCGGGTTTTAGCGGTATTTGCCGAGCCAAGTTGTTCTGCAACCTCGCGCAGAATCACCTGACGACTGAGATAACTGACCGCCATATCCCGTTCCAGCCCCTCGGCAGTTTCCTGACGTTTGGGGGCGGCGAAAATACCGCTGGTAAAGATCAGCATATCTATTGAGGGGGTTGGCAGCAGACCGGCAACTCTTTTGGCTTCGGTCATGCGACTCAGATCTGCCTGAAGAAAGGTGATACCGCTGACGCCTGCATCACGGAAGGTCTGACCAACGACGATGACCCTGGCTTTATGTGCAGCAAAATAGCGGCTCAGCGCCCGGCCAATTCCCCCGGTTCCACCAATGATGGCGATGTTTTTCCCCTGCAAATCATGCGGGGAACCAGAAGATATTTTGGGAAAGTGAGTGTCTTTAATCATTGTCTTACTCATGCAAAAAAAGGATCAGGAAGGAAAGTTTCCCGGAGCAACATATGATTCACTAATCAACCGACGGCATAAATAGGGTAAAATGGAAATTATTTTTCCATTTATGGAGTAATTGAATGGAACTGCTGAACGACATGGCGTTGTTTGTAGAAGTCGCTAAAGCCATGAGTTTTAGCCGGGCGGCGGAGGTGTTGGGTATTCCGGGATCGACGCTTTCCCGTCGCATCAGCCAGCTGGAGAAAGCGATAGGACTGCGGCTGCTGCACCGCACCACACGTAAAGTGGAGTTAACCGAAGCCGGGCAACTTTATTATGAACGCTGTAAACGTATTGTGGATGAGGCACGGCTGATCCATGAGCAATTGGGCGACATGCTTGAACAGCCAGAAGGTGTGCTACGGGTATCTCTGCCAGTCGATTTTGCTGCGATATTTGTTTCGCCATTACTGGCTGAGTTTGCCGGGCTTTACCCCGGTATTCAGTTTGAGCTGGACCTGACGCCACGCCGGGCTGACCTGATCTCTGAAGGGATTGATGTGGCTATTCGCATTGGCGAACCTGCCATGTCGAATCTGATTGCCCGCAAGCTTATGCAGTTTCATGGGCAGCTTTTTGCCTCACCAGATTACCTGGCTGGCGCGAAGGAACTGACGCATCCTGATGATCTTAGCCAACATCAATGTATTGGTTTTCTCAAAAATACCCGCTGGACGCTGCTTAATGCTAACCAGCGCGTGACCATCGATTGTCGGGGTCGTTTCATGCTTAATAATGTTGGCATGATGAGAAAACTGGCGCTGATGCATCAGGGGATTATTTTTGTCCCGCCCCAGGCGATCAAAGACGATCTGGCCGCGCGTCTGCTGGTTCCGGTATTGCCCGAATGGCGTGGAGAAGCGACCGCTGTTTATGCTTTAACCGAAACCCGGTTATTGCCGGCAAAAACGCAGCGGTTTCTCGACTTCATTCGGGACAAACTCAGGTCCATCAATAACCCGATCTAACGCCTGCTTCAGACGGGCGTATAGGAAAAATAATCAAAATCAGCGTGCTGGTTTTCACCCGTGAAATCCTGACAACAGATGCCGACAAATGCACCCGTGAAGCGCTCATGGCCGCGTTCTTTAAAGTATTCATCCGAGAGTTTGCTGTATTCAACGTACCCTCCCACGTTATGCCAGCTCTTTTCATCGAGTGAGTAGAAGAAATACGCTGCATCATGATCAACGCAAACCTTCAAATGAATGAGGCTGTCGCTGTCGAGTGCTATCCCCTCGCCAACAGGCTGGCTGAATCTGTTCAGGTCATTGATCAGTAAGTTAACGATGCGTTTGCCATTCTCGTCAGTGGAGAGAAAGAGATACAGATAGTTGGTGGTATCGTAATAACAAACCAGTCCGGCCATCTGCTGAAAAGAGGTGGGTTTAAAATCCACGCAGGTTTGGGCCTCAAAACTGAAATCAGTCTGACGCCGCGCAATAAGGCTCTGACAATGATGCGAACTTAATGATTCTCGGCCATGCAGCCGTAACCATCCCCGGCGGGCGGTAAGGCTGCAGACTTGTTCGGAAAGCGGGATACGCAAACTTTGAAACGGTAGCGGTAAGGGAGCGCTGTCAAAATCTTCACGTTGCGGCAACTGCGCCCAGGGGCGTTCCGGCAACTGAGTATGGATAATCAGTTCGGGCGTGGTCTTTTCATTGGCCAGCCTTAACCAGCCATCCTGGCTCCAGAAGACTTTCTGGATGGCCGTTTCACGCCCCATCGGGCTTCTGCCCCTGGAGGGGAGTGGCCTTCCACACAGGTGAATCATAAACCATTCACCGGTTGCCGTTGCTACCAGGTCGGCATGGCCCGTGCGTTGTAATGGCAAGCGGCAGTCATAGCGGGAGGTCATCAACTGGCCGATGGGGTCGGTTTCATAGGGACCGAGCAGGTCGCGCGACCTTGCCATGGTGACACCATGATTATAAAAAGTGCCACCTTCAGCGGTTAACAGATAATACCATCCGGCGCGTTCATAAATATGTGGGCCTTCGGTAATCCCTGATTCGCTGCCGGAATAAATTTTATGCGACTTACCGATGAGTTTCTGCTCACGTTCATCATACTGTTGCAAAATAATGCCGTTCCATTTAGGAAACCCGGGCTTACCTCCATCCCGGTAACTCATCTCCATACTGACCAGCCATTTTGATCCGTCTTTTTTATGAAAAAGTGAGGGATCGATACCACGGCTATTAAGATAAACCGGTTCTGACCATTCCCCTTCAATATCCGTGGTGGTGACCAGATAATTATGGGTGTCCCAGAATCTGCCAGTAAGATTTTTCACATCGGTATACACCAGATAGAACCTCCCCTGGTCATAACTCAAACAGGGTGCGAAGATCCCACCGGAGTCAGGGTTGCCCTTCATATCTAACTGACTCACCCTGTTTAAGGGAAAGGAGATTAACTGCCAGTTCTTCAGGTCAAACGACTTGTAAAGCGCCACGCCGGGAAACCACTCAAAAGTTGAGGTGGCAATATAATATGCGTCGTTGGCAAAGATGATTGAAGGGTCCGGATTAAAGCCGGGCAGTATCGGATTGATTATTTCTGTCATCGTGCCTCTCCTTTCGCTTCTGTCAGTGTATCCACGGGCTGATTGATTGATGCTGTCGCACCAAAAGACTTATTTTTATTGAGCGTATATTTTCTCAGTATCAGGATCAGGCTTAAAATTAACAGCGCCGGTATCACGGTAAATATAAGCCGAATGCACAGGATGGCATCACTTGCCTGCACGGCAGCATTACCCACATAACCCCCGAAGGTCAGTAGCCATCCAATTAGCGCGCCGCCAATGGCAATACCCACTTTAATGGCGAACAGGTTGGTGGAAAACACCAGGCCACTAAAGGATTTCTCTGCCTTGTGTTCAATATCATCGATAATATCGCTGAGCAGGCTCCATTGCAGTGGAGTTGCAGTGGAGTTAATAAAATGGATGACACCGATGATGGCACAAATAAGTACCAGGTGTTGTGCAGGGATAAAAAACAAACCAACCATAATTGCGGCCTGTACCGTCATCGCCATCTTATAAGCGAAAACCCGGTCCAGCCTGGCATAGAGCGTGGTGGTAAACATCGAACCAATGAATTTCGCACCAAGAATAATCGTTAATACGATGCTGACATAGTCAGGCCGATGGAGATAATAAGTGACAAAGTACATCGCACCGCCCGTTTTCAATATCCCGGCGGTAAGGTTAACGACATTGAGTACGAATATTCTTCTCCAGTTGGCATTGGCTGCGAGCTGGCGTAATTCGACAAATACGCCGCTGAATTTCTGCGCAGCATCGATCTGCGGGATATAGCGTTCTTTTGTTAACGCAAAACACAGGTAAAACATGATGCTACTGGTGACACCCATCAATAGCATGGCGTAGAAATAACCCTGTTGCAGGTTACCACCCGCAATCACTTTGGTTAGCGGCAGGGCAATCATTGAAACGACAATGCCACCCAGTGCCGCGAACGCAAAGCGGTATGACTGCATAGACACGCGTTCTTCCGGATTCTTCGAAATATTATTGATCATGGCGCAATAAGGTACGTTGACCAGCGTGTAAAGCAGAGACAAAGCAGTGTAGGAAACATAGGCATAAATGACTTTACCGGTCTCGCCAATATCTGGCGTAAAGAAAGTTAATGCCCCCAGAATACCAAACGGGAGTGAGAACCAGAGCAAATAGGGTCGAAACTGACCATGCTTAGTTGAAGTATGGTCGGTAAGGAAACCGACGTAAACATCGAAAAAGGCATCGACGATGCGCACCACCAGAAACATCATTCCCATATGGAAGGCGCTTAAACCGTATATGTCGGTATAAAAATAAGCCATAAACAGCATGATGGTTTGCCAGATGATGTTTGATGCGCCATCACCTAGCCCATAGCCTATTTTTTCTTTAATGGTGAGTGTAGACATAATGATACCCCTGGTGCGTTCTTTGAATGTAGGTAAAGAGGTTCTGACCGCCAGGTATCAAAATTAGGCTGAAATCCGTGCCGGATATGTAGTGATTTTGCGCTTTTATATAATTTTCTTGCGCTTGCTATGAAACGCAGATCACTATTTAACTCACTGAGTTAACTCAGTGTGGGAGCAGGGGGGACAACATCATGTTTGGTTGAAAGCTGTTTAGTCGAACGTGAGTGGCTGCGAAATTTTTTCGGTGTTACTCCCATCAATGCCCGGAACTTAAAGCAGTAATAAGCGCTATCCGTAAATTCACATTGATAGGCGATGTCGGTAATGCTCAGGTCGGTGTTTCTGAGTAATTCAGCAGATTGCGCGATTTTCTTGCGTACCAGGTACTCTTTGAAACTGATTTGCATGATTTTCTTAAAAGAGCGGGAAAAGTGGCTTGTTGACAATTGACAATATTCAGCGGCTTCATTAAGGCTGGTGCTGAATTTTTTGGTTTTTTCAATCTGTACCACGAAGCCAATAATATTATCGAATGTGCTGTTATTTTCTTCGCTGATAACCACTTTATCCGCAGATTCCCCATGGGTTAATACAGTGTTCAATAAGAGAACTAACAACGGATCAACTTGATCAAGGGAATCTGTCTCCTCATGTAACTCCGTCAGCCACGTAAATAAAAACTGGACCCTTTCTGCCTGCTGAGGTGCTAATTGCATAATAAAACCCGCATGAGGAGAAGATACCGGGAAGGGATATTTCAGACGGTTTAGCACCGCGGTATCGTATTGCAGCAGGAATCGCTCATGATCCCCGCTACAACTCAGTTCCATATCGTGCAGCATCATGGATGAGACAAAAACTAATGTATTGTCCTTAATCCTGAATTTTTCACTACCGATTGAAAAGAACCCCTCGGCGCGACGGAACCACATGATTTCATGTTCAAGATGGACGTGTGGCCGGATGTAGACGCCTTGCTGTGGAACTCCTTCCCGCGCGCGCAGCATGTAATCAACACCGATAGAGGTTTCAATTCTTTCGAAAAAATGATCAGCAGTTAACATGGCACGCAAATTTCTTATAAAAATGGGCGGGTTTTGTCATCTATACCTTGTTTCTCAGCCGAAAATCAATATATCCTTCTATCCACATAACGTTTAAGTGACCGCCTGTTGTTTAGCCTGCTCACTACCTGCGACAAAATCTCTTTGTGATGCATCTCGCAATTGGGCCGAAAAACCCTGATAAGCGGTAAAGTAATCGATTACATTTTGCTAACTGAATTTTGTAATCGATTACTTTATGAGGCTACCATGGTTTCATCAATCGCAGGTTCTGTTGCAGGCGCAACACAGCACAGGGCATTAGTTCCTCGCCTTGCGCTGATGATGTTCCTTCAGTTTTTCATCTGGGGCACCTGGTCCGTGACGCTCGGGCTAGTGATGACGCAGCACAATATGGCGGCGTTGATCGGTGATGCGTTTTCGGCACAGCCGGTGGCTTCCATCCTCTCACCGTTCGTTCTCGGGATGCTGGTTGATCGCTTCTTTGCCTCGCAGAAAGTGATGGCGGTGCTGAATCTGGCGGGGGCGGTCATTCTGTGGTTTGTACCGCAGGCGCTGGAAAGCCAGAGTGGGGGGCAGTTGATCTCATTGTTGTTCGTCTATACGTTGTGTTTTATGCCGACTCTGGCAGTCGCCAACAACATCGCTTTCCATAATCTGGCGAACAGCGAGAAAAGTTTCCCCGTGGTACGTGTCTTCGGCACCATTGGCTGGATTGTGGCCGGGATTTGCATTGGGGTGACGGGCATTGCTGCCAGCGCGGCCATCTTTAATCTGGCGGCGATTTGTTCCCTGTTACTTGCCCTGTACAGCCTGACGCTGCCGCATACACCGGCACCCGCGAAAGGCCAGCCGCTGGCATTACGCGATCTGCTGTGTGCCGATGCTTTTGCCTTGCTCAAAAAAAGCCACTTCCTGATCTTTGCCATCTGCGCCACGCTGATATCGGTGCCTCTCGGTACCTACTATGCCTACACCGCGTCCTTCCTGGCGGATCTCGGTATCAGCAATGTCAGTACGGCAATGTCGTTCGGGCAGATGTCAGAAATCTTCTTCATGCTGGTTATCCCGCTGTTGTTCCGTCGTCTCGGGGTGAAAGTCATGCTGCTGGTGGGCATGTTCGCCTGGTTTGTTCGTTATGCCTTGTTTGCCTTCGGCGTCAATGAAGAACTGCGCTGGGTGCTGTATCTCGGCATCTTGCTGCATGGCGTGTGTTACGACTTCTTCTTCGTGATTGGCTTTATCTACACCGACCGCGTGGCAGGCGACAAAGTGAAAGGCCAGGCGCAGAGCCTGATCGTAATGTTCACCTATGGCGTCGGCATGTTGCTGGGTTCGCAGATATCCGGTGCGCTGTATAACCGACTGATAAATAAGGGCAACGGTGACGTGGTAGCCAACTGGCCAACCTTCTGGTGGATCCCGGCGATTGCCGCTGCGGTGATTGCCATCATTTTCCTGCTTTCCTTCCACTATAAAGAATCCGAAGTGGTTAAATAACCTGAGAGGTGATGATGAAAACATTAAAAGGGCCTGGCGTTTTCCTTTCCCAGTTTATAAGAGACCAGCCACCTTTTAACTCCCTGGAGGGTCTGGCGGAATGGGCCGCCAGCCTGGGTTTCAGGGCGGTGCAGATGCCCTGTAATCACCCGGCTATCTTTGATTTAGCCAAAGCCGCAGAGAGCCAGGTTTACTGTGATGAGGTGACGGGCATCCTGGCGCAACAGGGTTTGGTGATAAGCGAGCTGTCGACGCACCTTGAAGGGCAGTTAGTGGCGGTACATCCAGCCTATCAGCAGGCATTCAGTGATTTTGCTCCTGCGGAACTGCGCCAAAATGCCAGCGCGCGCCAGCAATGGGCAATTGAACAGGTAAAACGTGCCGCTGTCGCTTCAGCAAAACTGGGATTAAATGCGCATGCCACTTTCTCGGGTTCATTGGCCTGGCCCTATTTTTATCCGTGGCCACCGAGAAAATCCGCGTTGATTGACGAGGCTTTTACAGAACTGGCGTGCCGCTGGCAGCCGATCCTCGATGTTTTTGACGAACAGGGCGTTGACCTGTGCTACGAACTGCACCCCTCCGAAGATTTACATGACGGCGTCAGCTTCGAGCGCTTCCTTGCGGCGGTGAACAATCATCCGCGCTGCCATATCCTTTATGATCCCAGCCATATGCTGCTGCAACATATGGATTACCTTGGCTTTATCGATATTTATCATCAACGCATCCGCGCCTTCCACGTCAAGGATGCTGAGTTCATCCCTTCTGCGCGTAGTGGTGTCTATGGTGGCTATCAGCCGTGGCTGGAAAGAGCCGGACGGTTTCGTTCACCGGGTGATGGTCAAATCAATTTTGCCGGGATTTTTAGCAAACTGGCGCAATACGATTATGCAGGCTGGGCGGTGCTGGAGTGGGAGTGTTGCCTGAAAGATGGCGAAACCGGCGCCAGAGAAGGGGCTGAATTTATTAAACGTAACATCATACCGGTTGCCGACCGCGCCTTTGATGATTTTGCTGAAACCGCTTCAGATCATTCTGCGATTAAAGCCATGCTGGGGATTGGGGGAGAAGCCACACATGATTAAAGCCGCCATTGTGAACAACGTTGGGTGAAAGTCGCGCCGCTCTAAATGAGGCATGATTGAGCCGGCCAGTTGTATGATATCCTGCGATTAATTGTGTTTTAACGAATATGTGGGCGTCATGTCGATTCAAAAAATTGCTCGCCTGGCCGGCGTTTCAGTGGCAACTGTATCACGGGTTTTGAATAATCAAGGCAGCGTGAAAGAACGCAACCGCATCAAAGTCCTTGAGGCGATTGAGCAGAGCAATTACCAGCCAAATTTACTTGCCAGACAGCTGCGCACCGCCCGGAGCAGCATGCTGCTGGTCATGGTGTCCAATATCGCCAACCCCTTTTGTGCCGATGTCGTCAAAGGCATCGAAGCCGAAGCCGAAAAAAATGGTTACCGCATCCTGCTGTGCAACTCCGGTTCTGACGTGGAACGTTCCCGCTCCAGCCTGCAACTGCTCTCAGGAAAGATGGTTGATGGTGTCATCACGATGGATGCGCTGGCCAGCCTGACAGAGCTGACCACGCTGATTGGTGACGCGCCATGGGTGCAGTGTGCGGAGTATGATGACGCCTCAGCGGTTTCAACCGTCGGTATCCATGATCGCGAGGCTTCTGTGTATGTGGTGCAACAGTTTTTGCACCGGAACTGCCAACGCGTAGCGATGATCAACCATGATTTGAGCTACAAATATGCCCGGTTACGGGAAGAGGGCTATCGTCAGGCGCTGACGGATGCGGGCCTTGAGTGGCAGTCGGTGGTGTATGCCGCCGATTTGAGTTATGAAGCAGGCAGAAATGCCATGCAGGCTCTGCTAAGCCAGGACCAACGACCCGATGCTGTGTTCGCCGTTTCCGATACGCTGGCAGCCGGGGCATTGCGGGCCATTCAGGATGCAGGGTTAACGGTGCCGGAGGACATTGCGGTTATCGGTTTCGACGGCACTGAATTAAGTGAGATGACTTACCCGAAATTAAGCACGGTTCTGCAACCGTCGCGGGAAATTGGCCGCCAGGCAGTACGCCTGCTACTACGGCGTATTGATGAACCCGGTAGCGCGGCAGAGAAAATCATTCTTGACTGGGAATTTCTGCACCGCGCATCGAGTTGATTATTTCACGCCAGCAGCTTGTGCTGTCCGGATGAACGTCAGGTTTGATCCACGGCATCACCAGCGTTTTATTAAATTTACTTATCTCAAATTTTTCGTGTGAAATAAGAACATCACTTTTTCTGGTTAATGCAATTCCCCTATTTTTGCTAGCAATAAAATACGACTCAATGGGTGGTCTTAGCAAAGTCCAGTTGTTTTTCTTACGTAAACTTTACACTTCCGTGTACAGAAATCAGTGAACTTATAAAGAAATAAAAGGACCAATATTTGGGTTATGGGTATTATCATTTCTAATAAAAAATGTTTTGCTAAAAACGTTATGGCATGGATTTTTTTGAAGTTTCTTAAATGAGGAAGCATATGGAGTTTTTTTCATTACCACCGGAGAATGGTTTGCATGCAGCGTTTATAATATTGATATGTCTCATTCTTTTATGGATACTCTTCTGGTGAACAAATCATCGCTTTGTTCCGGCCCCTCTTATTAATCTTTATTTTTCTTATTGATTTACAAGGGAACATGCTGGCCAATTCAGGCCAGCTTGCTATCTCATTCCGGAGAAGCCCCATTAATTCGTTAATTGGTGAATCAACAGATTTATCGCGCCACCGCCTAATACCAGCCACACAAACAAGATTAAACCCAGCATAAAAGGCCGCGCGCCGGCATTTACCAATTGACGTGCACTGGTGCTTAATCCGAGAGCCGCCATCGCCATTGCCAGTAATACATTATCCAGTGTATTGATGACTGAGACCATCGGTGTCGGTAGGAAATGAAACGAGTTGAATAGCGCCACCAGAATAAAAATCAGGGCAAACCAGGGAAAAATAATCGGCTGTTTTGTCGCGTTGCTTTCCCCATTATTTCGGCTGATAAATACGCTCAGGATCAGCAGGAAAGGGGCCAGCATCATGACGCGCAGCATCTTGGCGATCACCGCTGCGTTCTCGGTTTCCGGGCTGACAGCGTGCCCTGCGGCAACCACCTGCGCCACTTCATGCATGGTGGAGCCGGTATAAACGCCAAACTGTGTCAGCGAAATGCCGGGGATATATTGCGCAAATTCGTGCCAGATGAGCGGATAAAGGAAGATGCCCAGCGTACCGAAAATCACCACGGTGGCCACCGCCACGGCAACTTTGGATGGCTCCGCTTTCACCACTGGCGCTGCGGCCAGCACGGCTGCGGCTCCACAGATGCTGCTTCCCGCACCGATTAACCATGCGGTTTTGCGATCGATGCCCAGCAACCGTGAACCGATAACGCTGGCAAGGATGAAGGTGCTGCTTAACATCACCACATCGATGATGACGCCACTCAATCCTACGTCCATCACCTGCTGAAAGGTCAGACGGAAGCCATAAAGGATAATCCCCAGCCGCAGCAGCTTCTGTTTGGCAAATTGCACACCCTCATCACATTGCGGATGCAATGCGGGATAAAACGTATTCCCCACCACGATGCCAACGATGATGGCCAGCGTCAGTGCACCCAGCCCCAGACCTGACATCACCGGCTGGTTACCCAGCCATGCCGTAGTGAAGGCAATCACCGCAGTCAGTGCCAGCCCTGGAATGAAGCGTTTCAGATCCTGTTGATAACGAGTTATCGATAATTCGGCCATATTGTCCTCCTCTCCTGTACAGGACTAAGGATGGGACGGTTTCCAGCGAAAGAAAAATTGATTATATCGTTATAACCAATCTGAATATCAGATAACCAACGTATTCATGCGGGTTTATTAATTTATTAAAATAACAAGATAATAAATAAAATCATAAATTGTGTTCCTTGATCACTTTTTTACCGCAGCAGGCTGTCGCTCACTCCTCTATATGTCATAGTAATCCTATCATCATTCGCTGTGCCGGTTGGCTGGAGGAAGGACAATGAATCAGGACATCGCATCATCCGCTGAAGTTAAAGCGGCGATTTTTCAGCCGCTGTATCTGCAAATCAGCCAGCTGCTGCTGGAAAGGATCGCCTCAGGCGAATGGCCAGCAGGCACCTATATTCCCAGCGAAGCCAGTCTGGCGGAAACCTACAACGTCAGCATTGGTACGCTACGCAAAGCGCTGAATGAGCTGGTCAGTAACAACGTGGTGATTCGTTATCAGGGCAAAGGCACGGTGGTGGCAGCCCATGATTCGGACAGTGCGCTGTTCCGCTTCTTCAATGTTCTGCGGGAAAATGGTGAGCGATCGCTGCCGCTGTCACGTGTGTTGGCCCGCCATTTACGTACCGCTTCAGAGGAAGAAGCCACCGCGCTGGATATTGAACCGGGGAGTAAAGTGATTCATATCTGGCGTGTGCGCGATCTGGATGGTGCGCCTGCCATCCTCGAACATGTCTATATTGATGCCGCACGTTTTCCCCATCTGGATCGGGAACCGGAAATCCTGCCTAACACCCTGTACCAGCTTTATCAGCAGAAATTCGCCTGCACCGTGGCGAACGCCCATGAGCAGATAAAAGCAGTGAATGCAGGACCGGATGAGGTGCTGCATCTTGAGGCGACAGAAGGGGAAGCGCTATTGCGTATTTACCGCGTGGCGCTGGATTTCCAGGATAAGCCGGTTGAGTACCGCGTCTCCACCGTACTCACCCGACACCACGCCTATTTCAACCAGCTCTGAATCGCAGCTGTTCCAGTAGCGACGCAGGCAAACTCAGCGAGCTGCTGTTTTGCCGTGCAGTGGCCTGGCGTCGCTCACCGGGCAATCTGACGTTGGGTTGTGCCAGCATCGCGCTGAACAACATTTCCGTATGCTGAACATAGCCAGCAGAAAAGAAGGCCGGATTCAGCAGCAATAGCAGCTGTGCGATATGGGGGGCACCGCCCTCCACATTAAAGAACGAACTGGCCTGGAAACCATAATGGCTGCCTGTCAGCCCGGCGGTGAGTAATTCCACCATCAACGCCAGTGCCGCCCCTTTGGCACCACCCGCAGGGGCCATACTGCCCGCCAGTGCCGCATCTGCGTCACAGGTTGGATTACCGTCACGGTCGATCGCCCAGCCGCTGGGGATCGCTTCCTTTTTCTGACTGGCCAGCATGATTTTGCCGCGTGCCACTTCGGAAAGGGAAAGGTCAATGACCAGCGGTTCATCGCTGGCGCGTGGTGAGGCGAAAGCGATAGGGGTGGTGCCATACAGTGGCACATTGCCACCCCAGGGGGCCATTGCTGCCGGCCCGTTACTCAACGCGATGCACACCAGCCCCTGGCGTGCGGCCTGTTCGGCGTAATAACCCGCCATGCCAAAATGGTGGGAATCGCCAATTGCCACCGCGACGACGCCAAACTCCTGTGCCAGCACCATTCCCCGATCCAGACCTCGTTGCACCGCAGGAAACGCCAGGCCGGAATCCGCATTGACGTTGACCACTGCGCCGCGCTGGGTCAGGGTCGGCACGGCGCGGGGGTTCAGTTTGCCGCTATCCAACTGGTCGAGGTAATAGGGCAGCCGGGCGAAGCCGTGTGACGCGATGCCGGCACGTTCTGCTGCCATCAGGGCGGCACAGGTGGCTTCTGCTGCCGGAAGGTCAACGCCAGACTGACATAACGCCCGTCGGGCAATCGCTTCCAGCTCTGTCAGCGCCAGGGTTTCATGGCTCATCACATCGTACTCCTATCGTTCTGTGTCACTGACAAGGGTTCCTCTGCGGGGGAATCCACCGGCATGATCATTTTTTCCGGGTCCAGGCGCAGTTGTTCCTGTGCCTGGGCCAGATCCAGTTTCTGTTCCCAGCGGGCGATCACCAACGTAGCGACCACGTTGCCGATCATGTTGGTCACGGCGCGCATTTCATTCAAAATCCGGTCAATACCCAGCACCAGCGTAATCCCCGCCAGCGGGATGATGTTATGTTGCCAGGGTGGCGGTGAGCGCAATCAATGCCGCGCCAGCGACCCCTGCGCCACCTTTCGACGTCAATAGCAGGATCAGCAGCAAGCCAATCTGCTGCCACAGTGTTAAATCGGTATTGGTGGCTTGCGCAATAAACAGCGAAGTCATAGTGAGATAAATCGCCGCGCCGTCAAGATTAAATGAATATCCTGTCGGTAGCACCAGCCCGACAATCGCGCGATCGCAGCCCAGCTTCTCCATCTTAATCATCAGACGTGGCAACACAGATTCGGTGGTGGAGGTGCCGAGCACAATCAGTAACTCTTCGCGAAAATAGAGAATTAACCGCCAGAGACTCACGCCCACCAGTTTGCAGATCAGCCCGAGCACTCCGCCGATAAACAGGAAACTGGTGATGTAGAGGCAGATAATCAGCATGCCGAGATGTTGTAGCGAAGTCAGGCCATATTTGCCGACGGTAAAGGCGATGGCACCGAAAACACCAATCGGAGCGAGCCGCATGATCAGCTCGACGATGCGCATCAGCACTTCACCGCATTGCTCAATGGTTTTGGTGATAAAAGCGCTGCGTTGCGAAACCAGCGATAGCGCGATGCCGAACAATACCGAGAACAACAACACCTGCAACAGGTTGCCCTGGGCAAATGCGCCGATCACCGAGTCTGGAATGATCTGTTCGAGAAATCCTTTGCTGTGCTCGCTGACGTTAACGTAATGATTTACCGCACTGCCATCCAGCTTGCTGGCATCGACATTCATACCGGCACCGGGTTTCATGACGTCCGCCACCACCATGCCAATCACCAGGGCCAGCGTGGTGACCACTTCGAAGTAGATCAGCGTTTTGCCGCCAACCTTACCCACCTGCTTCAGGCTTTCCATGCGCGCAATGCCAATCGCCACGGTACAGAAAATAACTAATGTCACAATCATTTTGATCAGACGGATAAAGGTGTCACCGAGGGGCTTCATCTGAACGGCAAAATCAGGAAAGGCGTACCCCACAGCAACCCCGGCGACCAGGCCTATCAGGACCTGGACGTAAAGGTGCTTGAGCAATCGCATCTGGTTGTCCTCGCGAAGCCTGGCGGCTGCGAACCGGCGTCCGGCTGGCCGCCGCAGGCGAGTGGAAGTTCACGCCCGCCAGAGAAGGCGGGGAGGGGGTTAAGCACTTTCGAAAATACGGGTGAGTACGAACTCCCGATGTCCCAGTGCCTCGGCCGCCGTCAGGCGACCATTCGCTGTGCGCAGCAGACACTCCAGCAACGCATCGCCAGCACCGTCCAGATTCATTTCGCGCCGCAGCACGGCTGAGACATCGACATCAATATGTTCAGACATGGTGCGCACCGTGCGCGGGTTGGCGCAGACTTTAATCACCGGCAGGATAGGATTGCCGATAACGTTGCCCTGGCCGGTCGGGAAGAAATGCGCCACATAACCCCCGGCAGCGCACAGCGTCACCATCTCTGCGGCGGCTGAGGAAGAATCCATAAACCACAGCCCTGGCCCGGTGGGGGTCTCGGCTTTATCCAGCACCCCATCCACGCGGCACTTTTTCCCGATTTTCTGAATGTTGCCCAGCGCTTTTTCTTCGATGGTGGTCAGGCCGCCTTCGATATTGCCTTTGGTCGGTTGTGATTCAGACAGGTCACTGGTTTTCCAGCGATCGATCATCGCGCTGTAGCGATCAAACATGAACTGAAACTTCTGCCGCACATCAGCATTAGCACAGCGTGCTGCCACCAGATGTTCACCGCCGGTCAGCTCTGACGTTTCACCAAACAGCAGGGTGTTGCCGTTTTCATACAGACGATCAAACAAATTGCCAACGGAAGGATTCGCGCCGCAGCCGGAGGTGGTATCCGATTCACCGCATTTGGTCGAGACCCATAACTCGCTGATATCGCAGGTTTCGCGTTGTAGCTCCGAGGCATATTGCGAGAATTCACGCGCTTTGCGGGAAGCCGCACAGATGGTGTTGTGATCGCCGTTTTGCTCGATCCAGAATCCTGCCACCGGTTTGCCCGTGGCCTGGATGCCGTCCACCACCCGCTTTGTCCAGCCCGGCTCGATACCAATCACGATGACTGCGGCAACGTTCGGGTTGCAGCCAGTGCCGATCAGGGTGCGGAAGTGTAATTCCAGGTCTTCGCCAAACTGCAAACGTCCATAGGGATGTGGCAGGGCGATAGTGCCTTTTATATTATTGGCCACCGCTTCTGCCGCCGCGTTGGAGATATCATCCACCGGCAGCACAATGACATGGTTGCGAATGCCAACGCGACCATTCGCGCGACGATAACCTGCAAACTGGCGTCCTGTGATTTCCATAATTACCACCTTTTGGTTTTGACGTTATGTACATGGAGATGCTCGCCCTGCTTAATCGCCGCGACGACCCGGCCAATGTCTTCGCCATACTTAATGACGGTGTCATTCACCGCCAGATCGCGAATCGCCAGCTTGTGGCCGATGGGAATGGCATCCTTAACCGCAAACTCAATGGTTTTGTTTTGATCCATGATCCATCCGGTCAGGGTCTGGCCCGCCTCGATACCTTCCACTACGACCACCCCGACAGAATCACCATCATCGTGTACGACAAAATCGATACTCATAACTGCCTCCGTTAGTGCACAACAAATGAACTCATGTATATGACATATATTAAATGACCTGACAGGGCAAAAATTATTACGTCCTGGCATCTGTTTTTGGGAGGCGCTTCACGAATAGCGGTTGAAGGCCATGATGAGTGAGAAATGAAAATGCAGTAATCGATTAAATCGATGATTGATAATACTTTATTTTCTATGCATCGAACGATGTGACTAAAATGTGATCGCGCCGGAACTTCCGGCGACTGAAGCCGATCGTGATCACTTTTTGTTCACATGCCTTTTGCAGTTACCTTCATAGCTCACTATAGATAGTTCTAGTCATGTATATGACACAGGAATCCGCACCATCGCTTATTGTCGGAAATCCATCAATCTCTGGAGATGCGTATGTCAGTTACCTGGTTAAAAAAAGCAAGTAAAACGCCGAAATCCAACACCTCTGAAGCTCGTCGCGTGGTGGAGGACATGCTTGCCACCATCAAAGAACAGGGTGAAGAGGCGGTACGTCACTACGCCAGCAAACTCGATAACTGGTCCGGTGACATCATTCTGACGCGGGATAACATCGCGGCGCAGATCCGTGAAGTGCCTGCCGACGTGCGCCGCGACATCGACTACGCCATCGATCAGGTTTATACCTTTGCCTGCGCGCAACGCGCTTCGGTGAAAGATTTTGAAGTCCGCCTGCCGTCGGGGCTGGTGGCGGGGCAAAAAGTGTTGCCGGTGACAACGGTCGGTTGTTATGCCCCGGCAGGGCGCTACGCGCATATCGCTTCTGCTTATATGGGCGTGGCGACGGCGAAAGCGGCTGGGGTGAAAAATATCATCGCCTGTTCAGGTCCTTATCTCGGGCAGTCGATCCATCCTTGCGTTCTCTACGCTTTTCAGCGGGCTGGCGCTGACACCATTATGACGCTGGGCGGTGTGCAGGCGATTGCTTCGATGGCGTGGGGATTATTTACCGGCAAAGCGGCGGATGTGGTGGTGGGGCCGGGAAATAAGTTTGTCGCTGAGGCCAAGCGCACGCTGTTTGGTCAGGTGGGTATTGACGTTTTTGCCGGTCCCTCCGAGGTGGCGGTGATTGCTGATGACAGCGCGGATGCCGACATCGTTGCCAGCGATCTGGTGGGGCAGGCTGAGCATGGTCATGAATCCCCCGCATGGCTGTTCACCACCTCACGCTCGCTGGCGGAAGCGGTGATGCACAAGGTGCCACAGTTGATCGATCAACTGCCGCCAGTGGCCCGTGATGCGGCAAGCTGCGCCTGGCGTGACTATGGTGAAGTAATTTTATGTGACAGCCGCGAAGAGATGGTCGACATCTCCGATCGCTACGCGTCGGAACACCTCGAAGTTCATACCCGCGACCTGGACTGGTGGCGCGACTCCCTCAGCTGCTATGGCTCGCTGTTTCTGGGTGAAGAAACCACCGTCGCCTTTGGCGATAAATGCAGCGGCCCCAACCATGTATTGCCGACCAAAGGTGCCGCGCGCTATTCCGGCGGGTTATCGGTACACAAATTCCTCAAGACGCTCACCTGGCAGCAAATGACACGCGAAGCGGTGCCGCAGATCGCGGAGACCACCGCGCGTATTTCCCGGCTGGAAGGGATGGAAGCACACGCACGGACTGCCGAAGTGCGGCTGGAGAAATACTTCCCCAGCGATACCTTCCAGCTCGGCATGCCAGTGACGCGCTAAGGAGATCCTATGCATCCTGCAACGTTATTCGATTTACAGGGTAAAACCGCGCTGGTGACGGGCGGAGGGAGTGGTATCGGTGCGGCGATGGCCGAGGCGCTGGCGGCCGCTGGTGCTGCGGTGATTCTGGCGGCGCGGCGTGAAACGCAGCTGGCCGAAACCGCTCAGCGGCTGGGCGGTGCAGCACGTTATCTGTGCGCCGATATCACCCGCCAGGCGGAACTGACCGCGCTGGCTGCGGATTGCGGCGCGGTGGACATTCTGGTGAATGCCGCCGGGGTGAATCTGCGTCAGCCGTTTGAAGAGGTCAGCGAGGCTGCCTGGGACCAGCAACTGGCGTTGCATCTCAAAGCCCCTTTCTTCCTGACGCAGGCGCTGGCACCCGGCATGGCGCAGCGCGGCTGGGGGCGCATCATCAATATCGCTTCGCTGCAATCTTCACGGGCCTTTGACAACAGCGCGCCATACGGGGCAGGCAAGGGGGGCATCGTCCAGCTAACCCGCGCCATCGCGCAGCGCTGGGGCCGTGAAGGCATCACCTGCAATGCCATCGGTCCCGGTTTCTTTCCCACGGCATTAACCGGTCCGGTGTTTGCCGACGATGCGCTGCGTGAACGGCACGCCGCCCATACCTGTCTGGGCCGTAATGGTGAAATGACGGATTTGCATGGCATAACGCTGTTTCTCGCCAGCAACGCCAGCGCCTATATCACCGGGCAAACCCTGATGGTCGATGGCGGCTATAGCGCCATCTGATCTTTCCCTTCAGCGCAGAGGAACATATCATGCAAAAACCTGCTGCCGGTAACCTGCGACGCGTCACCCTGTCGAGCCTGTTCGGATCGACGATTGAATGGTATGACTTTTTTCTCTACGGCACCGTGGCCGGGATGGTGTTTAACAAACTCTACTTCCCGGAAGGTGACCCCTTTATTACTACGCTGCTTTCCTACGGCGTATTTGCGATTGGCTTTCTGACTCGTCCACTGGGAGCCATTATCTTTGGTCATTTCGGTGACACCCTGGGCCGCAAGAAGATGTTGATACTGACCCTGGTGATTATGGGCGGGGCGACGGTGTTTATCGGGCTGATACCCAGTTATCACCAGATTGGCCTGTGGGCACCTTGCCTGCTCATTCTGTGTCGTCTGATCCAGGGTATCGGCCTGGGAGGCGAATGGGGTGGGGCGGTGCTGATGACATTCGAGTCTTCACCCGAGAAGCATCGCGCGTTTTTCGCCAGTATTCCGCAGGTGGGGATGTCGCTGGGGTTGTTGCTGGCCTCTGCAGCCATTGGGTTGGCGTCTTTGCTGTTACCCGATGAAGCCTTTATGTCATGGGGCTGGCGCGTGCCATTCCTGCTTAGTGGCGTGTTTGTCATCATCGGAACCTATATCCGCAAAAACGTGGCGGAAACGCAGGATTTCCTCAAAGCGCAGCAGGAACAGAAAAATGCCCCTAAACGTATCCCGCTGGTGGAGCTGTTCCGCAAAAACACCGGTGTGGTGTTCACCTGTATGGGCATGCGTTTGATTGATGGTGTGTTCTTCAATATTTTCGGCGTATTTTCGCTGACCTGGCTGACGCAGACGCTGCATATCCCGCGCGATCAGGCGATCGTTGCCATTCTGGCGAGCGCCCTGGTGATGAGTTTCTTCATCCCGTTCTGGGGTTATATGGCTGACCGCTGGGGGCGCGCGCGCATCTTTGCCATGGGAGCCACCCTGTCGGGACTTTCCGCCTTCCCGGCGTTCGCCCTGATGTATAACCATCCTGACAATATCTGGCTGGTCTGGACCGCGATTGTTATCCCGTTCGGTATTTTCCATGCGGCGGTGTTCGGTACGTTGTCATCGGTCTACTCGGAATGTTTTGACGCTTCGGTGCGCTATACCGGCATTTCATTTGCCTATCAGATCTCCGGCGTGTTTGCTGGTGGCCTGACGCCGGTGCTGGCCACCATTTTCTCGGACATGCTGGGCGGCAAGCCCTGGCTTATCTGCGCCTATGTCCTGATTATCGGCCTGACCAGCGCCGTCTGCGCCGTCTACCTGTGGCGTCGCACCCATGGTGCGGGCAGCATCAATCTCCCCCGTTCTATCCTGATTAAGTGAGGAAGCATGAAAGCGCTTGTCTATACCCGCCCGCTGGGCGTTGAAATCCAGGAACGTCCTTACCCACAGCTACCGGAAGGGGGCGATCAGGTGGTGATTCGCATAGCGGCAGCGGGCATCTGTGGATCAGATATGCATGCGTTCCATGGCAAAGATCCCCGCCGCCAGCCGGGTCTGGTGCTGGGACATGAGCTGGCAGGGGAGATTGTGGAAAGCCAGTCAGCACGTTTTCAACCGGGGCAGCGGGTGACTGCCAACCCGTTAATCACCTGTGGGCAGTGTGAGTATTGTCGTCAGGGACGTGACAACCTGTGCAGTGACCGCCATATGATCGGCATGGACTGGCCCGGTGCGTTTGCGGAATATATGGCGATTCCGGCGCGTTCAGTGGTGGCATTACCCGCGGGTATCTCGTTGCAGCACGCGGCGATCACCGAACCGGCCGCCACTGTGGTTCATGCGTTGCGCCTGACCCAGCGGGCATTGCAGATGCCACTGGCGGAGGCTAACGCGCTGGTGATCGGGGGTGGGGCGATTGGTCTGCTGACGGTGCTGGTGTTGCGCGCCTGGGGATGCCGCCAGATAACCCTTGCGGAAACCAATCCGTTACGTGCCGAAGCGGCAGAGCGTCATAGCGGATGTGCCAGCATCAACCCGATTGAGACGCCGGTAGAGGCGTCAGGTCATCAGCTGGTTATCGATGCCGTTGGCGCCGGGCCAACAAGGAAACTGGCGGTGCACGCGGTGAAACCGGGTGGAGTGATTATGCATATCGGTTTGCAGGATTGGGACAGCGAGATTGATATGCGCAAAATCACTCTCAGCGAGGTCACGTTGCTGGGGACTTACACCTACACCATGGAAGATTTCCATCTGACGTTATCGATGCTGGAGCAGGGCGCATTGGGCGAGTTGGGCTGGGTGGAACAGCGGGCGTTGCAGCAAGGGGCAAATGCTTTTGACGATCTGGAGTCGCAACGCGTTTCCTCGGCTAAAATTTTGCTTATCCCTTGAGGAGGGTTAAGCGGGATGCTGCGATGCCACTTTTCTGGTTTATCGGGGCCGGAAACAACAAAAGCGCCTGAGGCGCTTTTGTTGTTTGGACAAACACCCTACTGAAATTCAGGTACCTGACCGCTTTCTGCATATGTATTATGTATGTACAGGGAACCACATATGCGTTCATTACCCGGGACTTTACCAGCAAGGAGAAGCTGTTGCAACCACAAGACTATGCCGCAATTGAGAGGTCAGTTTCTTCGGCCCGCATCCGTTCCTATACTGTTCTCACCAGTAATGGATCTCTTGAGCAATGCATTGGCGCATATTTATGGAATAAGCGCGTCGGGGCAGCCCTTTTTCCGTTGCTGCAGTGCCTGGAAGTCACTCTTCGTAACGCAGTGCACAATGCAGCGACAAAACATTTTAATACACCGGATTGGTATGACCCACTGACAAGATTGGCAGGCAATGACTACTTTCGGGCGTTTATTACTAAAAATCCGGAATTAGCTCAGGATTTTTATCGAAAAAGCGTGAGTAGTGGTAGCCGAAAAGGTAAGAAAATCTGGACTTCGCGCCACGAGAGCATGCTGGCGCAGGCGAAAAAAAAATTACAGGACGCAGGAAAACCCCAGGAGGCAAATGCCATCGTTGCCGAGTTAATGTTTGGGTTTTGGCTGGGAATGTTTGAAAAGAACTATCACGATCTCAATACTCAGAATCGGTTATGGCCGCATCTGGAACCCGTTGTTTTCCCAAATTTACTTCCCTCACAACGTCGACACAGTGATGTTTACCAGATTCTGTATCCAATTAAGGAGTTGAGAAATCGGATGGCACACCATGAACCTATCTGGAAGCATCCGACTGCCAACACCGTGAAGGCTGCCATTCAGATGTTGAACAATACCATTAATAACTCGGTTTCGTTGATCAGGGGAATGAGTAAAGAACGGGGAGCTTTACTTCATGAATCCGGCATTGAGGGGACTGCCAGGGCAATCTGCCGCAGAGAGGTGTTGAATTTCTATTTGTCCGGGCGGGTATCCAGAGAAGTTTCTGTTCGACGTCTCAAACGCGACCTCATTCGACACATTGATGGTAAATATCTTTATCCGTCATCTTATTATCAGAATGGAAAGGAAACCGTTTTTCTTAACTTAGGGATGTGATGACTTCATGCTGTGACAAAAAGTCATCACTTCTATCGACGACATTCCTTACATGCAAAAAAACAGCGCGATAAATCGCGCCGTTACAGAATGTGCTTTAGGGTGAAGATTACGCCGACAGCTCGCTTAAAAATTCCTGCGTAGTGATTTGACGGCAATAGCCTTTGATTGCATTGAGCGAGTTTTGCTGACGTTCCGGCGAGAGCGTGGCGCAGGCATCGGTCACCAGCGTCACCAGATACCCGAGGTCACAGGCATCGCGCACCGCGCTTTCGATGCATTGGTCGGTAAGGAATCCGGCAATCACCAGATAACGGGTGCCGAGGTTGCGCAGCACATAATCAATATTGGTGGAAATAAACACGCTGGAGGAGCTCTTGGGCAGGACGATTTCATCGTCCTCAGGGGCGATAGCATCTAAAACCTGCGCATCCCAGGAATCACGCGGGACATTAAAGCCGGTAATTTTGTAATCCAGACTGCGATCCCGGCCATCTTTGGTCAGGCTCTCGATCACCGTGTACATCACTTCAACTTTTTCGGCGCGACAGGCTGCCTGGATTTTTTGCATATTGCCCAGGGTTTCGCGTTCGATGATGTCAAAAAAATAGCCAAACTGTGCATTCTGTTCCGCCGCAGACATCCCCACATACTCACCACCATCGCGCCGGGCATTGTAGTTCTGCACATCAATAAAAAGCAGCGTGGCGGATTCTTTCTCAATAGCAATGTTGCGGCTGGTTGGATTAAACATCGATTACGCTTCCTTTTTAAATTGATGGCTGACAATGTCTTCCCAGCATTGGGTGAAAATCGGTGCCAAATCCTCAGCCCACGTCAGTTGTCCCGCTGGGTGACCGATCAGATCCTGGCGCAATTCAATTTCGACATAATGCAGGTCGTTCTTCACCGCATGCTGAGGTACGGCGTAATCCGTTTCATCGGATACCGAATAAGGTTGATTATCGCCGACTGTCCAGCGCTGGCTTTGTTGCAGCTGTTCGAGGATCGCCAGCGCATAGTCGGCCTTGTGCTGGTAAAGCACGCCAATCTCCCACGGACGTTGCTCACCGTGAAACACCGGGGTGAAGCTGTGCATCGCCAGCAAACAGGTAGGGATGCCCAGCGCTTTACGTTCTGCCAGTATCTCCCGAATCGCCGCATGATAAGGCTCAAAGATTTCCGTCTGGCGCTGGTCACGATCGTGCTGGCTGAGCGTCATATTGCCGGGTACCAGGGTGGCTTCTGATATCGTCGGGATTGAGCTGGGAATCCCAGGATTGCGGTTACAATCAATCACCAGCCGGGAATAGATTTGATGGACCAGTGGGGCATTGAGCAGCTGGCTCAGATGGCGGGAAACCGCCAGCACCCCGATGTCCCAGCCAATGTGACGGTCAATCTCCGATTGTGGTAAGCCCAGATCACCCAGGCGGCGGGGGATGCGTTTCCCGCCATGATCGCACAGGATCAAAAAAGGTGAATGGCCGGTGCGATTTTCGACGATAAAGGGTGCGGGTTCATCTGGAAACAAGAGTGGTGCGCTCACGTCTAACGTTACCTCATCTGGAAAAGTCATTTAGATTTTGCATTCAATGAAAGGGGACCCAGCGCTTCCCATTGCTTCAGCCGTTCCACGGTTTTATCACCCTGGTTTTCCATAATGGCGGCGATAATGGCGTCAATCAGCACAATCCCGGCAGAGTAACCATCAAACAACCACGGGGTTTCGACATGAATGGGCAGCACCACTTTGGCAAGGGAAGCAATGGGAGAGAGTTGCGTGTCAGTGATAGCGATCAGGGTGGCGCCACGCGCCACAATCTCCTGCGCCAGCTGGTACATATCCTGTTGATAGCGACGAAAATCGAATAACACGAACACATCATTTTTATTGGCATCAATGATTTGTTGAATACGGTCGTGATGATTTTCTGATAACACATCCACACCGCGCCGGACCTGTTGCAGGTTGCGCCCGAAATACATCGCCAGTGACTGGCTGATGCGCCCGCCACCCAACATGACATGATGTTCTTTAGCACCGATTAAGCGTGTTGCCTCGGTAATCTCATACTCGGGGATATCACGCAGCGAATACTGGATAGCAAGCACAGACGATTTAATGGCCGCTTCGATCAGCGCTGAAGGGCTTTCATTAGTGACCCAGTTTTCCAGGCGTTGCAACGGCCCTTTGGCCTGTTCGGAAATTTCATCCCGTAACGCCTGTTGAAAATCAACAAAACCACCAAACCCCATACGGCGGGCAAAACGCACCACCGAGGGCAGACTGACTCCGGCCTGATCAGCCAGCGTTTGCACTGTTCCTAAACCCGCCCTGGGATAATCCGCCAGCATAGCTCGCGCTATTTTTCGTTCAGCAGGGCTGAGTTCCGCCATGCTGTCTTTAATTTGTTGTGCCAGCACACCTGCTCTCCTTCACCACACCTGTTGCGGCATTGACACCAGGACAGTGCCACAACCGGTCCGATTCAGCTATACGAATTTAATATATATTACACATATTGATTTTAAGTCGATTGTGTAACATATATTAAAAAATCTCAAGCGCGGTCATCAGTAAATAGCAGACGGGAGTTTTCGGTGTAATGGATAAAGTAGCGGCAGTAGAAAATAATCAATCCATTGATTCTCAATGTGAAAGTCTTATCGCGAGTGGTGTTGCCACTGTGTTTGCCAGCCTGGTGGATTCCGCTGGCGTGATTCGTGGCAAGTCCATTCCGGTCACTCGCCTGAAAACCATCAGCCAGTCCGGTGTCGGCGCTTCTCCATCCTGGGCGTTATTTTGCGCCGATAATGCCATCGCCTGGATCCCGGCGTTTTCGGCGGTGGGTGACGATCGCCTGCGTGCTGATCTTTCCGCGCTGGTGAAGCTGAAGGATGGATTTTGCTGGGCACCTGTTGATGTCTTTGAACAGGAGGGCGAACGCGCGGCGTGGTGCTCACGCCATTTCCTGCGCAGCCAGGTTGAAGCCCTGCAGGCGGCGGGCATTGAGACCCTGGCGGCGGGTGAACTGGAGTTTTATCTGTTGCCGGAAGACGCAGATGCATCAGTCGGTCACTGGCATGCCTACGGCATGGGGGCTTTGCTGGACAGAGAAGCTGCGGTTAATGACATCGTGAACACGCTTGGTGAAGCCGGAGTCGGCCTTGAGCAGTTTCATGCGGAATATGGCACCGCCCAGTATGAATTGTCACTCGCCCCGGCAGATCCCGTGACCGCCATTGATCGGCTGGTTCTGACGCGCATTCTGCTGGGCCGTATCGCGCGCAAGCATCAGTTAAGGATCAGTTTCTCGCCGAAGCCGTTTGACGGCGGGGCTGGCAATGGCGCGCATCTGCATTTCTCCTTTACCCGTCAGGGCAAACCGTTACTGGCTGGTGGGGAGGGTGCTTATGGCATCACGGCGGAAGGGGGCAATTTAATTGCCGGGATTGTCCACTATTTGCCTGAGCTGGTGGCGTTGCTGGCCCCTTCGGTACTTTCCGCCGATCGCCTTCAGCCGGGACATTGGTCCGGTGCTTATGCCTGCTGGGGACTGGAAAATCGCGAGGCGGCGGTACGTTACTGTGCCGCAAATCCAGCAAATCCCTACGGCGCCCATCTGGAAGTGAAGTGTATTGACCCTTCGGCGAATCCCTATATCGCCTGTGGCGCGGTGCTCGGTATGGCACTGGCAGGGCAAACTCAGTCAATGCCTCTGCCCGAGGCCACCCAGGCCGCCCCCGCCGATTTCTCTGAACAACAGCGCAGTGAGAAACAGATCAAGCGTCTGATTTATTCGCAGGCTGATGCCCTGACCCGGCTGGAGCGCAGCGAGCTGGCTCAGGCGTTGTTCCGTCCGGAACTGCTGGGCGCATTGATTGCGGTGCGTCGTCATGAACACGAAAGTTATGGCCATCTGCCATTAAAAACCACCACTGAGAAGTTCCGCTTTGCATGGTCCGTGTGACCGAAAAATTGCACCATTTTTGCCTGACCAACACCGGGGAAACCCATTAACAACTCGCTAAACAATCACGTTGTATGAGGGTGAGAGAGATGAATAATGCACCAAATAAAAAGCGAAATTTAAAGCTTTGGGAAGCACTGGCCCTGTCGCTGGGCATGGTAGGACCGACCTTAGCCATGTCCGGCAATGCACAGGGATTAATTGATTCAGTTGGGAAAGCGTTGCCTATCGTTTTTGTGCTGGGTCTGGTGGGGATTGCGCTTATCGCCTACGGCTTTATCCGCCTGACGCGCTTTTATAACCATGCGGGCAGCGCCTATGGTCTGGTGGGCAAAACCATCGGCCCACGCGCGGGATTCTTCTCCGGTTTTGCCATTATGGGAACCTATCTGTTCTTCTCGATTGCCACCCTGGCGGCCTTAGGCGCGTTTACCAATGCGTTCCTTCAGGCGTTATTTCCTGCCTCACATATTGAGATTCCGTGGATTGTCACCGCGGCGGTCGGGGTGGTTTTTAGCTGGATTCTGAACTCGCGTGATGGGCAGACCGTGGCGCGCGTGCTGATGGTGATTGAAGGGGTGGGGATCATCCTGATGCTGGTGCTGGCTGCGGTCATTATCATCCATCAACCGGCAACCACCGAACAACATGCTTCATTGTTCAGCCTGAATGGTGTCAGTTTCCAGGCGGTGATGGCGGCGGTAGTGGCGGCGTTTCTCTCCTGGGCGGGCTTTGAAGCCTGCGCTACGCTGGGAGAGGAAACAGAAAACCCGCAACGTAACATTCCGCTGGCGTTGCTGGGTTCCATCGTGCTGACCGGGATTTTGTTTGTTGGCATGATGTATGTGCAGACCCTGGGTTTTGGCACCAGTGAGGCCGGGCTGAATGCCTTTAAAAATTCCGCTAACTCGCTGGGTACGCTGTCGCAAACCTATGTCGGCACGGTGTTTTCGCTGTGCATGTTGTTCACCGCTATGATGTCCGCGTTTGCTGCCAATCTCTCCGCTGCCGCAACCTCCAGCCGCCTGTTGTTTGCTTTAGCGCGCGATGGCTTTGGTCACAGCTGTTTTGCCGAGGTTTCGGCCAAAACCCATCAACCACGTAATGCGCTGACGTTAGTCTTAGTCGTAAGTTTGCTGGTGGACGTTGCCGCCTGGCTGACGGGTAAACCCTCGATGGGCACGGGCAACAGCGCGATTGACGCCTACTTCTATTTTGCGGTGATCGGCTCAGTTTGTCTGATGATTACCTATCTGATGATTGAGTCAGGCGTCATCAACTTTATCACCCGCATGGGCCAGAACATCCCTAAATGGGAGCTGTTATTGCCGGTGCTGGGCATCGTCATCATGGTCGTTTCCCTCTATTACAACGTGGTAGGTCAGGAAGATTTATTTAGCCCGGCGCTGGTGGCTTTCTACTGGTGTATCGCCGGACTGACCATCATTGTCTCAGCGCCGCGTCTGGTGCGAAATATTGGTTTGTCCTTATCGGAAGAGTTTTCCGCTCCGGCTGAACCCCTCACCACTGCTATCCCACAGAAGGAGTCAGTATGAGTCAGGCTATTTTTCCGCCAGAAGCGGAGGCGCTTTATCAGCGTGATGCGCAATCGATTGCTGGGATTGAAAAACTGCGTTTTTTCCCGCTGACGGTTGCATCAGGTGAAGGGTGCTGGTTAACCGAAGTGGGAGGACGAAAACTGCTCGATCTGTCGGCGACCTGGACGGCCTGCGGTCTGGGGCACGGGCACCGCAAAATCACCGAAGCCATGATGAAAGCGGCGCAGACACCGGCCGGAGCCGGAGGGCTGTCGGCGGTGCATCCTGATTCCGTCGGGCTGGCCGAAGATTTGCTGGCGATCACACCGGGCAAAGGGGATCGCTGCGTCTACCTTGGTCACGCTGGCAGTGATGCCAACGATGTCGCGCTGCGCGCCTGTCGCCTGGCCTCGGGCAAACGCAAAGTCGTAGCCTTTGCCCATGGCTACCATGGCGGCATTGGGCTGGCAATGAAGGTTTCAGGGGTGCATATTTCGGCAGGCAGTGCCGCCGATCCCGATCTTTACCTCGCGACCTATCCCAATCCCTTCCGCCCGCATATCGCGGGCAAAGACCCGGTTAAGGCCAGCGTGGAAGCCAGTTTGCACGAAGTGCAGGCCCAGCTGGAGCAGGGGGATGTGGCCTGTGTGATTGTCGAACCCATCTTATCCGATGGTGGCATGGTGGTGCCCCCGGCAGGTTTTCTGGCCGGATTACACCAGTTATGTATCAACGCTGGTGTGCCGCTGATTTGCGATGAGGTCAAAATGGGGCTGGGCCGCCCCGGGCTGCTGCACGCCTTCCAGCATGAGAATATCGCGCCGGAAATTGTGACCTTCGGTAAGGTGCTGGGTGGCGGTTTACCGCTCTCAGCCACGGTGGGTCCCAAAGAAATCCTCGGCGGACCCGCCGCCCATGCTTTGTTAACCACTGCGGGCAATCCCATCTGTACTGCCGTTGGGCGTGCGGTGCTGAATGTGCTGGAAACGGAGGAACTGCCGCAGCGTGCCGCCCAGTCCGGTCAGTACTTTATGCAGATGCTGCGTGACCTGGCGAAGGATCTCCCGGTTATCGGGGATGTGCGTGGTCATGGTCTGGCGATTGGCGTGGAGTTAATCGCTGTTGATGGCAGCCAAAGACCGGACCGTATTCTGGCGCAGAAAGTGGTGTATCAGGCCTGGAAAGAAGGTCTGGTGGTGTATTACGTGGGTGGCAATGTGCTGGAGATTACACCGCCGCTAATTATTACCTCTGATGAAATCGACTACGCGATTGAAAAACTGGCGCTGGCCATTCGTAAAGCACCACAGGTAACGGATGCCGAAATCAAAGCCTATGCCGGGTGGTGAGGGATATAACGGCAGATGGCCATTAACCTGGCCATCTGTGCGCATCAGGAATAAATCCGGTTCATATGACATGACAGGCTTATCATAAGAAAATCATCTGGATTGGCAAGACTCAGATTGGTGAGTGATTCAAATTTTCGCAGCCGTTGGTAAAGCGTATTAATATGAATATTCAGCTCCCTGGCTGTCAGCACGGTTGACTGGCTGTTTTTAAGATATGACCGCAAGGTGGCGATTAAAACGGCCCCTTTATCGCCGGTGTCCAATACCGGAGCAAGGATATCGTAAACAAATGTTTTGAGTTCTTCACTGTTGTGTTTAGTAAATAATCTTTCAATGCCGGTATTGCTAAAATTAAGAATACCGGGGCGCTGCCGGGTTTTGAGTACATCCAGTGCCGTACCAGCCTGTTGGTGGCTGATAATAATCTTTTCTTTGGTGGTGATGGGGCTTAGTCCAACCTGAAAATTATGCTGAAGATAGTGGTCCCCACGTATTTTTTCTTCAATAACACTCAGTTTGCCATTCACGTTATCTGAATGAAATATAACAACCTCATCATTTTCGACATAGAACGCTGAATGATTGAGCCCTGTCTTGCCGACCAGATGATTTTTTATGGTGATAAAGGCCAGGTCATTCAGTGTGGTGTTGAAGGGCGATAATCTGATACACATTATCCAGCTTTTAAAATGAAAACCGATATCAAGCAGGTTGCGTTCATGCTTAGCAGATAACCCATAGCGGATGATCTCCTGAAAGATAAAGGCGATCTTTTTGTGAGTGATAATAACCGCACTGGTTCGTTTCATGATCTCCATCACCACGAAGTCACGGATTCGTGCGGCGATAACAGAATTCAATTCATCAATGTCGTAGCCATTGATAATGATAAAGCCAACCAGGAAATCGTCATTAGTCAGAGGGTAAATAAGGCATTCACCATCGGTGATCACGTCACTGGTATTGTCATGAGCTTTATGGATGTGAGAGAGCGTATCCCAGGTATAATGCTGGCTTCTGGCATTGAAATAACGATGACCAAGAATATCGATATAGCTCATGGCTGAATTCACCCGGGCGGAGAGCTGTTCGATGAACTCATCTAGTCTGTTGAATTTGGTCGATAAATTTATCATGTCAGCATGGAGATCCACGCTCACCTTTAACAACCGGTTTTGTTTTTCGAGTTGTGACTTGAGCGTTTCCACCTCACGCAAACTGGCGGCTTTCTCATCATATAAACGGGCATTGCGCCAGGCCAATGCAACCTGAGAGGCGAAGGTTTCCAGTAAGGATACCGCCAGCGAGTTAAATACTGAATGCCGTTTCAGGGAAAGTATTGTCAATGTGCCATAACAGGTTTGTTGATCTAACACCGGGACACATAACAGGGCATTGGCGATTGGGTTATTTTTCATGATCGCTTCACGAACTGTTGAGTGTTCGGTGAAACTGTTTAATATTTCTTCCCTGGAGTTAACTAAAATCGATGATCGGCTTTCGAAAGCTTTACCGGAGATGGACTGCTGCGGTGTGACAGAGTATTCATAATAGTTATTCTCAAACCCCAGCATCGCAACCGGAATTAACAGGTTCTTTTCTTTATCGTAGATACGAAAAATCGCTGCATCACTGTGCGGAATGGTTTTCAGTGCGCCTTCAATCACATGCTGCAAAATGACTTCATGCGATAAACCTGAGGCCAGATGCCAGGTGTTATCGCTGACCTTTCTGAACATAAAGTTTTGATACTTAATAACGCCAGAGAGAAAGTACACTTTGATGTCATTGATTAATGCATGTACAACGCAATTCTCAGTTTCAATATTAATATTTTTAATATGTATCTTCAGAGAGTCAATATAAAGACACACAGCTTCAATAATGATCTCCTGCGGTCGGATTTGGTGGCTAAGAATATATGACTCGTTGCGCTCATCAATGTTTTCATCCGCATCTTTCAATGCATCATCATAACGCCGTGCCGAAAGGCTGACATTAACCTGCGCCTGCGAATAATAGCGCTGAACAATTGAGGTTATCGCTGATGCATGATCGGGCACTGCGATGCTATGTGTATCTTCATACATAAAATAAACCTTTCTGATGTGTGTTCACACATAGTTATTTTTCACTTTTTTTGCAAGTGTAGCAAGGGCGAAGAAAAGGTATCGCTATCCACTTGAGGGTCAACTATGTCTGGCTTCATTGCAGAGAATAAAAATAAAGTCATTATCTTCATATTGTTTCTGTGTTGGGTTGTGGGCTTCATTGATAAAACCGCGATAAACATTGCCATCATTCCGATTAGTGGTGAATTCGGACTGGCCTCTGATGAAACGGGCATGATTATCAGTGGATTCTTCCTCGCCTACTCCATCACGCAACTGATTGGCGGCTATCTTGTCGATCGGCTGGGCAGCAAAACGATTCTGACCGGTGCGGTGGGCCTCTGGTCCGTCGCCACCGCCTGTACCGGTATGGCGACCGGGATCCTCGGTCTGGTGGTGTCGCGTTTCTTTGTGGGTATGGGGGAAGCAGTTTTTCCTTCGGGCAGTTCTGTCGTCATTGCCCAGCAATTTGATAAAAGCAAAATGGCAAGGGCCAAGTCTTTCCTGCAATCAGGTGCGTCGGTTGGTTTTGCCGTGGGTTCTGTGGTCGTCACCACCCTGATTGCCTTCTTCAACTGGCGCATGATGTTTTTCGTGCTGGGTATCCTCGGCATGGGTCTGGCCCTGGTTCTCTGGCTGGTGCTGCGTTCTTCATCTGAGGGTCAGACCGTTTCTAAGGCCGCCAGCCCGGAACGCGATAAAACCTCTGAAAAAAAACGGCTGCTGGAAATTGTTACCCGTCCGCTGACATGGCAAATCGCCGCCTGTTATTTCTTCACCAATATCGTGTTTTGGGGGCTGCAATCATGGCTGCCGTCTTACTGGATTAAAGTGAAGGGCATGAGCATGGTCTCAATGGGGGCATGGTCGATGCTGCCACCTACACTGGGTTTTATCTCGTTTCTGGTTTGTGGCTGGTTGTTAGATCGGTTTTTCCAGGGCCGTGAGAAGCTTTTGATTGCTATCGGTTCCTCGGTATCTGCGTTGTTTATCTGGCTGATGTTTAACGCCTCATCAGTGCCGATCGCCTTTGCCTGGCTGTCACTTTCCAACATTTTCCTTAACGCGATCAGCATCAGCGTCTTCGTCACCATCATCAAGCAATACCCGAAAGCTTCAGTGGGAACGGCGACCGGCCTGATTAACTCCGTGGCGCAGATTGGTTCGTTTCTCTCCCCTTTGGTGATCGGGTATCTGTTAAAGCTCACCAACCAGAATTATGCCACGGCGTTTTTGATGATTATCGCCTGCGCGGTGGTGACCTGTCTGATCGCGCTTTCCATTACCCATTCGAACAATCCGGTTCATACCGAAACCCGTTCGAATCCATCGCATTAATAAGAGAGGCCCTATGAATTATTCAGCCATTATTCAGGACACGCTGAACAAACAACGTGAAAAGATTATTTCGGTCAGCGACCAGGTCTGGGAATTTGCTGAAGTACGCTATGAAGAATCACAGTCAGCAGCGCTGATTGCGCAGACTCTTGAGGACGCAGGTTTTGCGGTGATTCGTCAGGCAGGCGGCATTGAAACCGCTTTTGTGGCGACTTTTGGGGCCGGTCAGCCGGTTGTGGCCTTTCTGGGCGAGTTTGACGCGCTGCCATCCCTCAGCCAGCAGGCAGATTGCAGCTATTTTTCGCCGGTGGTGCCGTCCGGCAATGGGCATGGTTGTGGGCATAATTTGTTAGGCGCGGGAGCCTTAGCGGCCGCCCTTGCCACTAAAGCCTGTATGGAACAAACCGGACTCTCCGGGACGATTAAATTCTTTGGCTGCCCGGCTGAAGAGGGAGGGGGTGGCAAAGCATTTATGGCGCGTGCTGGCCTGTTTGAAGGTGTCGATGTAGCCTTCACCTGGCACCCCTGGGATGAAAACCTGGCGTATAACGCGCGCATGCTGGCGACCAATCAGGTGAAGTATCTGTTTAAAGGAAAAAGCACCCATGCGGCATTTAGCCCGCATCTGGGACGCAGCGCATTGGATGGTGTCGAACTGATGAACGTCGGTGCTAATTTCCTGCGCGAACATATTATTCCCGAAGCGAGACTGCATTACGCCATCACCAATGCCGGTGGTAACGCGCCGAATGTGGTGCAATCTGAGGCGCATGTTCTCTACAAGGTTCGTTCGCCCAAAATGCATGAGGTGCGGGATATTACCGAGCGAGTGCATGATATCGCCCGGGGGGCGGCGCTGATGTCGGGCACCCAGGTGACGATTGAATTTGACGCGGCTTCTGCTGATCTCATCCCCAATGTGACGCTGGCAAGCATTATGGATGAAGAACTGAACAAGATCGGGCCGATGGCTTTCAGCGATGAAGAAAAGGCCTTTGCCGCTTCTATTCAGGCAACATTTTCTGATGAGGAAAAACGTAAGGTCACGAAAAAAGGACGGGTATTATCCGAAGATATTACCCCTTTGCGGCGCGAACCTGATTTCCTTAATGGCTCTACCGACGTTGGCGATGTCAGCTGGCTGTTGCCGGTCGGGCAGGTTTATATTGCGACCTGCGCATGGGGCACACCACCGCATTCCTGGCAAATGGTCACGCAGGGCAAAACCTCTTATGCACACAAGGGCATGTTACTGGCAGGCAGCGTAATGGCAGCCTCGGCGGTTCGCGTGCTAACCAATCCGGCGATTATTAACCAGGCCAAAGAGGAACATCTATTGCAACTGGAAGGTGAGACATACCATTCATTGCTGCCACAGGATGCGCAACCCCGTCCATTAAACCGTTAATAGTGCAATTGGGTGGCATCTCGCCACCTCTTTTTAAAATAAAAATGATGAGGCATTAATAATGAAGGTGATGAAATTTACACTGCTTGCGGTGGCTGTTGTTCTGCCTGCAATCTCTCAGGGAGCTGAAATTTATAATAAAGATGGCAACAAACTGGATCTTTATGGCAGCGTAAGAGCCAGACATTATTTCAGCGACGATACCAGCGTTGATGGTGATAACAGTTATGTGCGCTTAGGTTTTAAAGGGCAAACAAAAATTAATGATAAGCTCACCGGTTATGGACAGTGGGAATATAATATTCAGGCCAACCATTCCGAAGCTGAAGGTGATGAGGGCAATAAAACCCGCTACGGGTTTGCCGGACTGAAATATGATCAGTGGGGCAGCATCGATTACGGCAGAAATAACGGCGTGTTATATGATGTTGCCAGCATTACGGATTATGCCCCGATCTTTGACCATCTGACAGACAGTTACACCGATGGCTTTATGACCGGACGCGCCACCGGGGTGCTGACTTACCGCAATACTTCTTTTTTTGGCCTCTCTGATAATGTTAACTTTGCCTTGCAGTATCAGGGGAAAAACGGGGCAGGCAATAATAACAGCGGCCGCACCGTTTACACCTCGAATGGTGAGGGTGCAGGCGCGTCAGCCAGTTATAGTTTCGACTGGGGTGGCACCGTGCTGGCCGCTTATGGCAACTCGCATCGCACAGCGGCGCAGGAAGCCTTAGCGTATGGCGATGGCGAGCGAGCTGAAATGTGGGCGCTGGGGTTCAAATATAATCCAGGCCAGTTTTATGCCGCGATTAAATATTCGGAAGGCCAGAATATCACGCCTATTCGTGGTTATGGTTTTGCAAACAAAACCCAGAATTTCGAAGTCTATTCGCGCTATGTTTTCGAAAACGGTATCGTTCCCGGTATTGGCTGGTTCCAGTCACAGGGAAAAGAAATTGAAGGCTATGGCGATGTCTATCTGGCGAAGTATCTGGATGTTAACGTCGCCTACTTTTTAAATAAAAACTTTCTGGTTTATACCGACTATAAAATCAACCAACTCGATAAAAATACCCCCTTCGGGATCTCCACCGATGATAGCTTCGGTGTGGGGATGACATACCAGTTCTAAGGTTCATTCCGTAGCGGCACGATTTATCGCGCGTCTTTTAAATTGGCTATCTGTTGTCAAAAACCTGCGCGATAAATCGCGCCGCTACGGATATATGCAACCATAATACCCTTATTATTTCCATATTTATCAATGCATTGCGTGGATTATTCATAAGGAGGTTTAAATTTTATCATTTTCAGGTATTAAAAATACCTAAAAATTGTTTTTTTTAAACCTTGCATCTTGCCGGGGTTTAAAAAAAGTACTATAAAGGTATTATGAATACCGAAAAATTATCAAAAATAAACTTGTTGCTGAGTGCTATCCCTCCTGGCGTGGCGCTGACCACTACGTGGCTGGTAGATCAGGGATATAGCCTTGATTTGCAGAAGCAATACAAAAAAAGCCAATGGTTTGAATCGATTGGCTCTGGAGCGTTGGTACGCAGTGGCGATAACGTTGATTATCTCGGGGGTATCTATGCGCTGCAATCACAGCTGGGCATGGCAATACATCCTGCGGCTAAAACGGCCCTTGCTTTGCAAGGCCGCGCGCATTATTTGGGACTGTCAGAAAAAAGCGTGATGCTCTTTGGCCCGCAAGGAGCGAAACTTCCGAAGTGGTTCCAAAGCCATAACTGGGGTCTGCGTATAGACATGAAAGCTTCCAGCTTTCTTCCCTCTGATCTGGGTCTGGTTGAAATAGAACATAAGGACTTTAAGGTCAAGATCTCCAGTCCAGCCCGTGCTTTAATGGAGTGCCTGTACCTCGCTCCTGAGCATCAGCCTCTGCTGGAAGTATATGAACTGATGGAGGGGCTTAATAATCTGAGGCCAGTGTCAGTGCAGAAGTTGCTGGAAAACTGCTCATCCGTGAAAGTGAAGCGATTGTTCCTGTACATGGCTGATAAAGCAGGGCATGACTGGTTTAACTACCTGAAGATAGAAAAAATAGATTTAGGGACCGGGAAGAGATCCATTGTACCTAATGGCATCTATATACCTAAGTATCAGATAACTATGCCAAAGGAACTGGAGATAGCGTAATGAAGGATATATATAGGAAACAGGTTCAGTTACTGTTGGATGTCTTGCCCGAAGTGGCTAAAGAAAGTTGTTTTGCCATGCACGGCGGTACGGCAATAAATCTCTTCTATAGGGAAATGCCCAGACTATCTGTTGATATAGATCTCACTTATATCCATATCGAAGAACGTGAAAAATCACTGGTTGAAATTAATAACGCATTGCTTCGTGTAGCAGAGAATATTGTTTCGTTAAGAAATTCAATTAAGGTTCAGCACAGAGCAGATGTTTGCAAACTTCACATAACAGAGAATGACGTACTGATAAAAATTGAAGTCAATATGGTTGGCCGGGGATTATTATCCGAGCCGGTTAGAATGCCGTTATGCGACCAGGCGCAGGAACTGTTTGACGCCTTTTGTGCTATGCCGGTTGTCCCGATGGCTCAGCTTTATGGTGGCAAACTATGTGCAGCAGTGGACCGGCAGCATCCCCGCGATCTTTTCGATGTAAAGTTGTTACTTGAAGCGGAAGGCTTCACTGAAGAAATTAAGCAGGGATTCATTTTAGGGTTGGTCAGCAGCAATCGGCCTACCTACGAGATGCTTGATCCACACTTGCAGGATCAGCGAAGTGCTTTTGACAATCAATTTACCGGCATGACTGATATTCCCTTCAGTTATCAGGATTATGAAGCAACGCGAGATAAGATTATCAGGATAATAAGGCACAGCCTGACAGAGAAAGACAAAGCCTTCTTGCTTGGCTTCAACCGGCTGGAGCCGGATTGGTCTATTTATGATTATCAACATTTTCCTTCAGTGAAATGGAAACAACTCCACCTTGAGAAATTTAGAAAAGATAATCCAGATGAATGGCAAGGTCAGATAAATAAATTAGAGGCCATATTAAGGCTGTAGCCTCTAACCTCTCCCAACGCAGCCCGCATGGATTTCAAAACCAGATCCACATCGGCAGCGTGCCCATTGACAGCAGGGTATGTAAGTGTCCCGGTAAAATCTTGCGAATCATATTATTACCGGACGACACCCCCGCTGTCAGCGCACTTCCCCGCAGGCGAACGCCTCCTGGCATGCTAATTGCTAACAACCTATAACCTGGTGTTAAGCGTTTAGCAGCTCAGCACACGCTATCCATTCCTCAGAGGAAAACCGAATGCAGTCGCTTAATCTGCGTCAGATTGAAGTCTTTCGGGCGATTATGATTACCGGTTCGATTAATGGTGCCGCGCAACTGTTGTTTGTGTCCCAGCCCGCTGTCAGCCGTATGTTGTCCCACACGGAAGCACGTATTGGCTTTCGCTTATTCGAACGGGTTAAGGGAAGGTTATACCCTTCGCCGGAGGCGCGCAGCCTGTTCAATGATGTCGAATCGGTGTATCGCGATATTCAGCGCGTTAACACCACGCTGCACAACCTGGTACAGCAGCGTCAGGGAGTGCTGCGCATTGCCAGCAGCCCCAGTCTGGGGCATCAACTGGTGCCAGATGCCATAGGTGCTTTCAGGCAGTGCAACGAAAACATCCTCGTTAGCCTGGAATGCCTGCGTCACCGACTGCTGCGGGACCGGCTGCTCGATCAACACGCGGATCTGGGTATCTCTTTGTTTCCTATCGATCATCCTAATCTGTGTGCGGTGCCCCTCAGTTATATCCGCGTGATGGTGGTGTGCCCGGCCAATCATCCGCTGACGCAGTTACCGGCCAAAGAGTTGCCTGCGGCGCTGGCGGAGACGCCCTTTATTGGTTACTCCACGGATACCCCGTTCTACAGTTTTATGATGAAGGCTTTCGAACGCGTCGGTCTGCCGTATCGCCCGAGTATTGATGTCGATTCACCGCATCACGCCTGTGCGCTGGTAAAAAACGGCACTGGCTTCTCGGTGGTTGATGAAATCTCGTTCCGTGCCTCCGGGGCCGAACGCATGGCGGTGCTGCCGATTCTCGGCGAAGAACGCCTGACTATCAGCCTGGTGCATTTGCGCCACGAACCGCTGGCGCAGTTCGCGCAGGTGTTTATCGATCATCTGCGCAAGGTGCTGGATAGCAGCGGCTTCCATCTGTTCAACATGGATTAACTTTAGGTTAAGTAAGGCCCACATTTTGGTATACGACAGACCGCCCTGAACCTCACACAATGGCCTTACGACACTGTGTCGGTCTTGTTGAGGAAAAGTGCGTGCGTGAAATTGTCATTGGCGGTGCTCAGTTGGGAGCAATCCAAAAAAGCGACTCAAGAGAAAGCGTGGTCCAGCGCATGCTGGCATTACTGGAACAGGCACGGCAGCAGGGATGCGAACTGGTGGTGTTTCCTGAACTGGCGCTGACAACGTTTTTCCCTCGCTGGTATATGGAAGATCAGAACGAAGTTGATAGCTGGTTTGAACGTGAAATGCCGAATGATGTGACGCGTCCGCTGTTCGACTTCTCCCGCGAGCATGGCATTGCCATCACCTTTGGTTACGCCGAACTGACCCCGGAAGGGCGACACTTTAACACCTCCATCGTCACCGATCGGCAGGGCAATATCGTCGGTAAATACCGCAAGGTGCACCTGCCGGGACATGTTGAGTACGATCCACATCGTGATTTCCAGCATCTGGAAAAACGCTATTTCGAACCGGGCGATCTCGGTTTCCCGACCTGGGAAAACCAGGGCGCGATCATGGGCATGTGTATCTGCAACGATCGCCGCTGGCCGGAAACCTATCGCGTGATGGGGTTGCAGGGCGTGGAGCTGGTTACCCTGGGCTACAACACCCCTTCCGTGAACTCCCTTGAGCGCGATGAAGGCGAAACCAAACGGCTGTTCCATTCTGAACTCTGTATGCAGGCCGGTGCTTACCAGAATGCAACCTGGGTGGTTGGCGTCGCGAAAGCCGGTGTTGAAGATGGCTTCCCATTAATGGGCGGCAGCGTCATCGTGGACCCGAACGGCTTTGTGGTGGCACGCGCCAGTGGGCAGGGCGATGAGTTGATCTCCCACCGTTGCGACATGGATCTGTGTCAGTTCGGCAAGACCACCATCTTCGATTTCGCCCGTCATCGCCGCATTGAACATTACGGCATCATCACACGCCAGACCGGCGTGGAACGCCCCTAACCCGGAGAAATTGAGCCATGCGCACCGTCTATCTGAATGGTGAGTTTATTGCGGAAAATGAAGCGAAAATCTCGGTCTTTGATCGGGGATTCACCTTCGCCGATGCCATCTATGAGGTGACTGCGGTATTGCAGGGCAGGCTGGTGGATTTCGAGCAGCACCTCAAGCGTCTGCGCCGTTCACTGGGCGAGCTGGCGCTGTCGTTACCGGTTGATAACGATCAGCTGCTGGCAATCCATCGGGAACTGGTTACCCGCAACGATTTGCATGAAGGTCTGATTTACCTGCAGGTAAGCCGTGGCGTGGAAGACCGTAACTTCGCGTTTCCGGCACAGGGCACGCCGCCGACGCTGGTGCTCTATACCCAGGCCAAAGATATCCTCGGTAGCCCGCTGGCGGAGCGCGGAATGAACATTATCAGCCTGCCGGATTTACGCTGGGGCCGTTGTGACATCAAGACCACCCAGCTGTTGTACGCCTGCCTGGCGAAAGAGCAGGCGCGGCTGCGCGGTGCTGACGATGCCTGGCTGGTTAAGGACGGCCTGATTACCGAAGGCACCTCCAACAATGCCTTTATCATTACCCACGCCGGTGCAGTGGTCACCCGCGAGCTGTCTCAGCTGTTGCTGCCGGGTATTACCCGCAGCGCGCTGATTGCCCTGATCAATGAACATGGCCTGTGTCTGGAAGAGCGCGGCTTCACTATCGATGAAGCCAGGGACGCCGCAGAAGCCTTCATTACTTCATCAACCTCCTTTGTTTACCCGGTCGTCAATGTCGATGGCCAGCCGGTGGGCGCGGGTCAACCGGGTCCACTGACTCTGCGTTTACGCCAGCTTTATATCGAGCATGCCTTAGCAGCGGCACTCTGACGGCAGCAGGGCGCTGACGCCCTGCGTTGTCCCCTTACATTGCACACACCGCATTTCCCGACACCAGGGTTTGCCTTCTACTGGAGTGTTAAGAGTGAAACTATTTCCGTCACGTACTTTGATCGCTTGTCTGTTATCGGTTGGCCTGAGTGCCGCCATTGCCGCGCCCTCTGTCATGGCAGCGGAGAAAACCCTGCATGTGGTGATGTCGTCTTCTTTGCGGGTACTGGATCCGATTGCCACCACGGCGCAAATCACCCGTAACCACGGATACATGATTTACGACACCCTGATTGGCATGGACGATAAGCAGACGCCTCAGCCGCAAATGGCGGACTGGAAAATTTCACCCGATGGCCTGACCTACACCTTCACGCTGCGTGATGGCTTGCTGTGGCATGACGGCAAACCGGTGACCGCCACCGATTGCGTTGCCTCGCTAAAACGCTGGGCGCGTTACGATGTCGGCGGACAGCTTATGATGAAATATGTCGAGAGCCTCACCGCTGCCGATGACAAAACCATCACCCTCAAGCTGGCGAAACCCTTCGGCTATGTGCTGCAACTGCTGGCGAAACCCTCATCGGTCGCGGCATTTATGATGCCGGAGAGGGTAGCGAACACCCCGGACGGCAAAATGATCACCGACTACACCGGTTCCGGGCCGTTTAAATTTGTCGCCAGCGAGTTTGATCCCGGCAACCGCGTGGTTTACGAAAAATTCAAACGCTACGTACCACGCAAAGAACCGGCCAGCGGCACGGCGGGTGGCAAAGTGGTGAAGGTGGACCGTGTTGAATGGATCAATATGCCTGACCGCATGACCGCGATTAATGCCTTAACCTCCGGTGATATCGATTTTATCGAGCAGCTGCCGATCGACCTGCTGCCGATGGTGCAGGCCGATCCGAATCTGAAGTACGGCACCCTGAGCAAGCTCGGCTCCATGACCGGTGGGCGGATGAACTTCCTCTACCCGCCGTTTAACAATCCTGATATCCGCCGCGCGGCCTTACTGGCGATGAACCAGAAAGATGTGCTCGACGCGCTGGTGGGCAACCCGCAGTACTACAAACTGTGTGCATCGGTATTCGGCTGCGGCACGGCGCTGGAAAGCCAGGCGGGCGGCGAGTCGCTGCTGAACGGCGGCAATATTGAAGAGGCGAAAGCGCTGCTGAAGAAAGCCGGTTACGACGGCACACCCGTGGTGATCATGCAGCCAACCGATGTACCAAGCCAGGCATCCCAGCCGGTGGTCGCTGCCCAGGCGCTGCGTAAGGTGGGCTTCAAGGTCGATTTGCAGCCGATGGACTGGCAGACGCTGGTGTCGCGCCGCGCCAATCCGAACCCACCCGCTCAGGGCGGCTGGAATATGTTCTTCACCTACTGGAACGCAGAAACCATCTGGAACCCGGTGGTCAACCCGATGCTGGATGGCGGTGGTCGTAACGGTGCCTGGTTTGGCTGGCCGACCGATCCGCAGATGAACCAGCTGAAAGTGGATTTTGCCACCGCCACCGATCCGGCCAAACAGAAAGAAATTGCCGTCGAGATCCAGAAGCATGCGATGGACGAAGTCAGCTACATCCCGCTGGGGCAATTCTATGACGTCGCCGCGTGGAGTAACCATGTCAGCCACCTGATGACCGGGCCTTCAACCGTGTTCTGGAACGTCGAGAAAGACGACTGATTAAGCCAAAGGCATATTCCGTAGCGGCGCAATTTATTGCGCGGGTTTTCCGGTCGCGTGCACGACATTGCGCGATAAATCGCGCCGCTACCCAGAGGCATTTAAACACTAACTTCGGAGGCTCCTGTGGCTGGTTATTTTATTCGCCGCGTACTGGCGGCAATCCCGGTGATGCTGGTGGTCGCGCTGTTTGTTTTTCTGTTGTTGCGCCTGTCGCCGGGCGATCCGGCGGCGATTATTGCCGGTGATATGGCAACGCCTCAGCAGCTGGCGGCGATTCGCGCCAATCTGGGTCTGGACCAGCCGCTTTATCAGCAATTCTTTGTCTGGATCGGACAACTGTTGCATGGCGACTTCAGTACATCGCTGATGGCGCATACCCCGGTGCTGACCATGATCGGTCAACGCCTGGAGCCGACGCTGAGTCTGGCGCTGGTGGCGATTATCTTCACCATCCTGATTTCCGTGCCGCTTGGCGTGCTGGCGGCGTGGAAACACGGCAGCTGGGTCGACAACCTGGTGATGTCGGCATCGGTGCTGGGCTTCTCCATTCCGGTGTTTGTGATTGGTTACCTGCTGGCAACCCTGTTCGCTATCGAGCTGAGATGGTTGCCGGTGCAGGGATTTACCAGCATCACCAAAGGGGTGTGGCCGTTTGCCGAGCGCATCATTTTACCGGCACTGACGTTGTCATCGGTGTATATCGCGCTGGTGGCGCGCATGACCCGTGCCAGCGTGCTGGAGGTGTTGGGTGAAGACTATATCCGCACCGCTCGCGCCAAAGGGTTAGCGGAAATCCATGTGCTGTTTCGTCATGCGCTGCGTAATTCGATGATCCCGATCCTGACGGTGATCGGCACCGGCTTTGCGCTGATGATCTCCGGCGTGGTGGTCACGGAAAGCGTGTTTAACATCCCCGGTCTGGGCCGGTTGATTGTTGATGCGGTGCTGGCCCGTGACTACCCGGTGATTCAGGGCATGATCCTGCTGACCAGCGGGGTCTACGTCATTATCAACCTGTTGATCGACCTGTCATACGCGCTGAGCGATCCGCGTATTCGTTACTGAGGGTAAGGCATGAGCATGATTAAACCTGTTTCTGCGGTGCTGCCAACACCCCGACGTCGTTGGTTAACGCTGCCGCGCATCCCGCTGTTATCGGTCATTGCGCTGGTCACGTTGACGCTGATTGTCTGCATGGCGATCTTCGCCCCGTGGATTGCCAGCCATGACCCTGAGGCGTTGTCACCTGCGTTTCGTCTCAAACCGCCCAGCGCGGAGTACTGGCTGGGGACCGATGCCTACGGTCGCGACCTGTTTGCGCGCGTGGTCTATGGCGCACGCATTTCGTTAATGGTCGGGCTGGGCGTCACCTTGATGAGCGTGTTGATTGGCCTGCCGCTCGGACTGCTGGCCGGTTATTTTCGCAGTCTCGACGCGATAGTGATGCGCGTGATGGATGGCCTGATGGCGATACCCGGCATCCTGCTGGCCATCGCCATCGTTTCACTGAGCAGCGCGGGCATCTGGACGGTGATGGTGGCGATAATGGTGCCGGAGATCCCGCAGGTGGTGCGCCTGGTCCGCTCCAGGGTGCTATCGGCGCGTGAAGAACCTTATGTGGAAGCGGCGATCCTGACGGGTACCTCCACCTTCCGGGTACTCACCCGGCATCTGATGCCAAACACCCTGGCGCCGCTGATTGTGCAAAGTACCTATATCTGCGCATCGGCGATTCTCACCGAAGCGATTCTGTCGTTTCTCGGCGCGGGGATCGGCACGGAAATCCCTACGTGGGGCAACATCATTTCTGAGGGACGCCTTTATTTCCAGCTGAAGCCCTCGCTGGTGTTGTGGCCGGGGTTGCTGCTTTCGCTGTGCATCCTGTCGATTAACCTGCTGGGCGATGTGGTGAGCGATGCTCTCGACCCGCGACTGAAAAAAAGGGGCGATAAATGACGGAACAACATCATGAGGTGCTGCATGTTGATCGTCTGTCGGTGAACACCGCGCAGGGCGTGCCGATTTTGCAGGATATCTCCTTCGGTATCCGTGCCGGAGAGACGCTTTGTCTGGTGGGGGAAAGCGGTTCGGGTAAATCGGTCACTTCACTGGCGACCCTCGGTTTACTGCCAAAAGGCGCGCTGAAGGTCACCGGTGGCCGCATCCTGCTCGATGGCGAAGATGTGTTGCAGGTAAGCCAAAGCCGTCAGAAAGCGCTGCGCGGCAGCCATATGGCGATGATTTTTCAGGAGCCGATGACGGCACTCAACCCGGTGCTGACGGTGGGACGCCAGATCGATGAAGTATTACAGACGCACACTGGTCTGGGTGCGGCAGAACGTCGTGTGCGCGTGATGGATGCCCTGGCGCAGGTCCATTTGCCGGATATCACCCGTATCTATGGTGCTTACCCGCACCAGCTGAGCGGCGGCCAGCGTCAGCGCATTATGATCGCGATGGCGCTGGTACTGGAACCGCGCTTGTTGATCGCCGATGAACCGACCACGGCGCTGGATGTCACCACCCAGCAGCAAATCCTCAAACTGATCCGTGAATTGCAGCAAAAGCACGGCACCGCCGTGTTGTTTATCACCCACGATATGGGCGTGGTGGTGGATATTGCGGACCGCGTCTGCGTGATGCGCAAAGGCAATATCGTCGAATCCGGCGCGTTAGAGCAGGTGCTGTCACAACCGCGTGAGGATTACACCAAAGCGCTGCTGGCGGCGGTGCCCGGCCTGGCACCGCGTCCGGCGCGCAAAGCCATCAGCCCGCAGGTGGTGCTGGATGTGGTGGAGCTGGGGAAAATCTATCGGGCGCAAGGGGGGCTGCTGAGCTGGTTTGGCAAAAGGCGCGCAGGAACACGCGCATTGGATGATGTCACCTTCAGCCTTAAACGGGGCCGCACGCTGGGCATTGTGGGCGAAAGTGGTTCCGGTAAATCGACCATGGCGCGCTGCGTCATGCGCCTGCTGACGCCGGATGAAGGGGCGATACGCATCACCGGCAACGATATTTCCGAGCTGTCTCCCGCCGGGCTGAAACCCCATCGCAAACGCATTCAAATGATTTTTCAGGATCCGAACCGTTCGCTCAATCCTCGCATCAGTATCGGCAAAAGCCTGGTGGAAGGGCCGATGAACCACGGCGTTTCTTTCGCCGAGGCCTGGGCGCGTGGCCAGGCATTGCTGGAACTGGTCGGTTTGCCTGCTGACGCTATCGATCGTTTTCCGCACCAGTTTTCCGGTGGGCAGCGGCAGCGTATCGCTATCGCCCGTGCGCTGGCGATGGAGCCGGATGTGATTGTGGCGGATGAGGCGGTATCCGCGCTGGATGTTTCGGTGCAGGCGCAGGTGTTGCAACTGCTTGATGACATCCAGCGTCGGCTGGGGGTGGCGATTTTATTTATTACCCATGATTTGCGGGTCGCCGCCCAGCTGTGTGATGACGTGCTGGTGATGCAGCACGGCAAGGTGATCGAGTACGGCGCAGCCGGTGATGTACTGGACGCGCCGCAACATCCTTATACCCAACAACTGATGGGCGCGGTGCCCGGTAAAGGCTGGGATTTTGCCGCAGGCCGGAGGATTGAATCATGACCTTTGATTTACTGTTTCGTGCCGTCACCGTGGTGGATGGCAGCGGTGCTGAACCCTATATGGCGGATGTGGCCGTTGCGGGCGAACGGATTGTCGCCATCGGCTCGCTCACCGGGCAGGGGGCGCAGCGCGTGGTTGAGGGCAACGGGCGCTGCCTGATGCCGGGGTTTATTGACGTCCACACACATGATGACACCAATGTGATTCATCAGCCGGAGATGCTCGCCAAGATTTCTCAGGGGGTGACCACGGTGATCGTCGGCAACTGTGGCATCAGCGCGTCGCCAGTGGTTCTGCCGGATGCGCCGCCCGACCCGATGAACCTGCTGGGGAAGAAAGAGGCTTTTGTATATCCCACTTTTCAGCATTATGTCGCGGCGGTGGAAGAGGCCAGTCCGAGTGTGAACGTGGCGGCGTTGATTGGCCATACCGCGCTGCGTGCCAACGTGATGACGCAATTTGATCGTCCGGCAACGAGCAGTGAACTCGCGCAGATGTGCGGGACGTTGCAGGACGCGCTTGATGCCGGAGCCATCGGTCTGAGTTCCGGCTTAGCCTATACCAACGCCCGCCAGGCACCGATGGCGGAGTTGCAACCGCTGGTGGATATCGTCGGTGTCACGGGGGGGATTTACACCACCCATATGCGTAATGAACACGATGGTTTGCTGGACTCGCTGGAAGAATCATTCGCCACTGCGCGCCAGGCCGGAGCGGAACTGGTCATTTCCCATCTTAAATGCGCCGGAGCGGGGAACTGGGGCCGCGCGCCACTGGCACTGGCGGCGCTGGAAAAAGCCGCCAGCGAACAATCCTGCAACTGTGATTGCTACCCCTACCATTGCAGCTCCACCACACTGGATGCCTGGCGGGTTGACGGCAAGATGGAGATTTATATTACCTGGTCGGAGCCTCATCCGGAGATGGCGAAAAAGACCTTGCAGGAAATCGCCGATCTATGGGGTGTCGATCAGTGGCAGGCCACGGAGCGCCTGCGTCCGGCCGGGGCGATCTACCATATGATGAGTGAGGAGGATGTGCGCCAGGTTCTTGCCCATCCACTGTCGATGGTGGGCTCCGACGGTTTACCTGCCGATCCCAATCCACACCCGCGCCTGTGGGGCACCTTCCCGCGCGTGCTGGCCCACTACTGCCGCGACCTCAAATTGTTCGACCTGGCAGAGGCGGTGCGTAAGATGACCGGTCTGTCTGCCAAACGCTTTCGCCTGCGCGATCGTGGCATCGTCCGTGAGGGGGCATTCGCCGATTTAACCCTGGTGGATATGACCCGTATTCAGGACGTTGCCACTTATAGCGCCCCCTGCCGCCAGGCTCCGGGCATTGATCTGGTGGTGGTCAACGGCGTGGTGAGTTATGAGGACGGAAAAGTGCAGGGCCGGAATGGACGCTTGTTAAAACGTGAAGCACGGATTCCGGCCATTTTATAACGTTAATGGGTGGCAGGCTGCCAGGTCCCGACGTCACGCGCATTGATGCGTTTGGGTAACAGCTTCGCATCGTAGAACGCATCGGCAATTTTCTGCTGTTCTGCGAGGTTGCTGATATGCACCGGTTCGATCTGGTAGCTGCGTTGTGCATTTGCCTGTTCCACGGTGGAGACGGGCAGGTTGCCCCACAACGGCGACAGGATTTTAGCTGCCGCGGCGGGATTGGCTTTCAGCCAGGCGGCTTCCTGTTGCAGTGCCTGATACACAGTATTCAGCACCTGGGCATGGGCTTTGGCATAAGGGGTCGATACCAGATAGTAGCGCTGGTAACTTGCCAGACCGTCACCGCTGGTCAGCACGCGCGTGTGCTGCTCCACCTTCGCACTGGTGACGTAGGGTTCCCAGGTCACCCAGGCATCAACGCTGCCGTTTTCCAGCGCCGCACGGCCATCAGCCGGTGTCAGCCAGGCCGCTTTGACGTCATTAAATCCCAGCCCCGCCTGTTTCAGCGCCGCGATCAACAGATAATGGCTGCCCGCCGCTTTGGTGACGGCGATCCTTTTTCCTTTCAGATCCTGCAACGTTTTAATCGATGAGTCCGCCGGGACCAGAATCGCCTGCGCGTTGGGGGAAGGCGTTTCGCGCGCGTAGTAAGTCAAATCCGCACCAGCCGCCTGGGCAAAGACGGGTACCGTATCGGCGACATCGGCGGAAAGGTCGACGTTGTTCAGGTTAAGCGCTTCGAGCAACGGCAGGCCGCTGGAAAATTCGTGCCAGCTAACGTTAATGCCTTCGGCGGCAAGGGATTTATCCAGATCGCCACGCTGCTTAATCAGCGTCAGTAACGTTGAGGATTTCTGGTAACCAATACGCAGCGTTTCGGCAGCCTGAACAGAGGCGGAGATAAGTGCTGTGAGCAGCAACGCGCTGGCCAGCAGCGGTCGAAAAGTGGGCATGACACGTCCTTTTTGGCGTTTATTGTCATGCGATGGTAAGAGCTGGGCCGCTGCACACCAACTGCCGTCTTTGCATAAGGTTTGCCGGATTTGAGCTAACCCGTAAGTTCATCATAGATATCGCGCAGCCGGGTGCGCAGATAAAGCACCGCTTTATGTTTGCGTGATAACAATGTCTGCACGCTAACCCCGGACTCTTCTGCCAGCTCTTTATAGCTGTAGCCCTGCAATTCGGTTTTATCGAACACTTCCCGCTGCGCGGGTGGAAGTTCCGCTAAGGCTTCGCCCAGTTCTGCCCATATCATCGCTTTCAGATATTCATCCTCTGGCGTGTTCGGTACACCGAAAAGCGTCTCCGCCAGTTCATCTTCCGCCGTGTCGCCCGCCTCATCATCGCCAAAATAGGCAGAAAGAGGCAGCTCGCTTTTTTTGCGTGAGCGGTCGGTCATTTCATTGCGGGCGGCGCGAAACAGCCAGGCGACGGCGTTTTCCACTGGCTGATCCACCGTCATCAGCCGCCAGGTGACTTCCTGCAGGATATCTTCCGCATCGTCACGTACCGGTATACGACGGCTGATAAAGGATTTCAGCCGCGATCGGCAGGCACCGATCGCTGACATCAGCAGGGATTCCTTTGCCGTGGCAGATTTCATGGCTGTCACTCAGCTTCCGGCGTTTTAGGCGGGGTGTTTTCCGCGGATTTGCTGGTATCGTTATTGTCATCCCAGCGCCCGCGCCAGCCACAGTGACCGCGAGCATCACGGCGTCCAAAACCTTCGCGGCGCTGACGCATAAACTCTTCGCGTTGCTCGGGGGTCATTTGCATCCAGCGTTCGTGCATGCGGCGACGCGCCTGCCCGAACATGCCAGCGTGAAAGCCCAGGCCACCAAACAGGATACGGCACAGGACCAACAGCCCCAGCGCCTGCCAGAAGCCAATGCTTTTCACTCCGATGATGGCGGGAAGTAACGCATTCCACAGCGACATCACCAGCAAGCCAAGTATCACAACCAGTGCGGCACCCAGTAACAATGGCTTAGCCATTCTGTGTCCACCCATTCCACGGCCACCAAACCGACGTCCACGCATATCAAAATCTCTCATCGTCATTCCTCTCTTCACATTAGCGGATTACTGCCTGTGTTGAGGTAGACGAATGAGCAAAAGAAATATTGCTAAAAAAAGAAAAAATTATGCCGCTATCGTTTTTACCATCGTTGTCGCGACGTAATTTATTGCACACATTTCAATCAAATTTTTTGAACGCTTTCAGCAAAACCCTCAGCTTTTACTCCTCAGCCGACAGGTCTATTCTTTCTCACATCGGGGCACAACGCCCCACCCACTAAAAACTATCTCTGAGGAATTGACCATGAAATCTATCAAAACTTTCGTTGCAGTTGCGGCCCTGTCACTGGTTTCTTTCGGCAGCTTCGCGCAGAGCATCACCGCTTCCGCTTCAACTCTGGATGGCGCAGAAGCCAAAATCGCTGCTCAGGCTAAACAGGCGGGTGCCTCTTACAAAATCACCGGTGCACGCGTCGATAACGGTGCTTACCTGTCAGCTGAACTGACTAAATAAACGGTTAACGCGGGAGTGATAATTAGCCAGATCACAGTTATCGCACTAATTATCAATCGTGAAATGATAACTAAGGTTATTATTGCTTCCATCGAAGGCACACAGCCTTCNANACAGACAAATTAAGGATTAAGACCATGAAAACTATCAAAGCAATGTCCATCGCCGCTGTCGCTGCTCTTTCACTGATGTCATTTGGCAGCTTTGCTCAGAGCATCTCCGTCACCTCTTCAACACTGGACGGTGCGGAAGCGAAAATCGCCGCTCAGGCAGCACAGCAGGGTGCGCAGTACAAAATTACCGAAGCGAACACCAATAACCGTGTTCACATGACCGCAGAACTGTACAAATAATGGATGGTCGTACAGGGAAGTGCCGGAAAAGGTCGCCGCAAGGCGGCCTTTTCCGTGTGTGTAAGCAAAAAACTCAACCCGGTCCGTCGCTGCCTGCGGCGAGCAGTGGCACGATAATGTCGCTTATCGGTGTCGCAATGCCATGCTTTCGGCCAAGCCGTGACACCACGCCGTTACGGATATCCCATTCCAGCGGGCGTCCTGCCTGGCGATCGGCGAGGATCGAGGTGCCCAAATCCGGCGGGGCACGATGGAAGCCGTCGACAATCTCTTGCGGAACGTCATCACTCAGGGTTGCCCCCTCGGCACGGGCAACCGACAGGCATTCACGTAAATAGGCTAAGGCCACATCGGTGATATCAGCGCGGGAGAACATCCCGGCGCGACGACCTGACAGCACCATTAACCCGGCGACCGCGTTTTGCAGCAATTTACGCCAGGCAACGGAGATGAAATCATCAGAGAGGGTGACTTCACAGCGCGTCCCTGCGAGGGTTTGCTGCACCAGCTTTGCTGCTGGCGTATCAGGTAAGGTCAGGCGTGGTTTGGCTCGCAGCCAGACCGAAGCGTCGGGTTCGCGCTGCGCCGGGAACCACACCACCGATGGCAACACGGTGGCACCCGCGACGGCATCTGCCAGCATGGCTTTTTGCTCCACACCGTTTTGCAACACGCAAACCACCGTTTTCTCGTTGCATAACGCAGCCAGCCACGGGGTGGTGGCCTCCAGCTGTGTTGTCTTCACTGCGACGAAAACCACACTGAACGGATGCGTGATCGCTGCCGGATCGGTCAGTACCGGTCCCGGCACCACAATTTGCCCGCCATCAAAGCGTACTTCCAGTTGTGGGTGAGCGGTACGGCCACATACCACCGGAGTACGCCCCACTTCATGGAGGGCGGCGACGATAGTGGTGCCGATGGCCCCTGGGCCGATAAGCGCAACCCCTGCATTCTCTGACATGATGGACTCCTCAATTTGGCGAATAGGTTGAGCAAGATAATCAGGTATGCGCTGATGCTATGCAGCTCAGTGCCAGAATGAAAGCAAAGTCTTCTCATTCAGGTATGAATAAAAACTCATGCTTCAGAGGTACTGATCCTGTGCCTTGCGCGATTCTGCCAGCAGCCAGTTACGGAAACTCACCACATGCGGCTGCGTTTCCAGCCCTTTCGGGCAAACAAAATAGTAGGCGATGGGGGAAGGAAAGGGCGTATCGAATAACCGAATCAGGCTGCCATCGCCAATTTCTTTTTCCACATGGCCACTGCGTGCCAGAGCGATGCCCTGGCCCAGCAGTGCAGCTTCAAGCGTCATATTGGTATCAGCCAGCCGGACGTTTTCCTTCAGTGCCGGAATGCTGACGCCAACCTGTTTAAACCAGCTCTCCCATTTGGGCACCAGATCAGCACCGTCACGCGTGAGCAGGGGATAACGTAATAATTCGGCGGGTTCCTGCGGGGTGCCAAAACGGCTGAGCAACGCCGGGCTGGCTACCGGAAAGATTTGTTCCCGAAACATAAATTCTGCATGCAATGCGGGATAATTCCCGTTACCGAAACGGATCGCCACGTCCGAGTCCGAACCGGAAAAATTGATCACTTTATCGCTGGATTCCAGCGTCACCAGGATTTCCGGGTGTTGTTTCGTCAGATCGGGTAAGCGGGGTAACAGCCATTTCAGCGCAAAGGAATAAGTGGTATTCACTCTCAGCCGGAACCTGCCATTTTGCTCGTGCAGATCGGCCAGGGTGGCGTCCAGATTCATAAAGAATTCACGCACAATCGGGGCAAGAGCCGCCCCGGCTGGCGTCAGGCTTAATGTTTTTCCACGCTGAAAAAGCGGTAATCCCCAGATGTCTTCGAGATTTTTCAATTGATGGCTGACGGCGCTTTGCGTGATATGCAACTCTTCTGCGGCCGAGGTGAAGGTTGAATGCCGGGTGGCGACTTCAAAGGCGCGTAAGGTCGCGGTTGGCGGCAGATGTTTCATAAAGCGGTGTCTCCCCGGCGAGTACAACAGGGTCGTTAGCTATGAGTGAATGGTCATAGTATGGCATGTTCGAAAATGTCTTTCATTGACTGGACAAATGGGAAGTGACATCGGGCAAAAGTGACTAAAATCTTGTTAAATTACTAACTTGACATGTTGTTATTATTATGCGGATTCTGATTAAACACAAAACAGAAGATATTTTCGTCACTCAGCTAGCTTGCCATGTGTTCCAAACCATAGGTAGCCGGTCAAGGTCTTTGAGCCATTGAGCCAGACAGGGATCTATCCAGCTGATCACCATAAGACCATTAGAGTGATGGTCTGGCAGAGGGGGTTGCAGCCACAGCAAGGGTTCATGATGGAAAATGCGGTTGCGCAAATCCCGGATCTGGTTAAGCGCCGCAGAGACGTTGTGTCTTTGCCGTAAAGGCTTCGGGCAACGGGCAAAGACCAGGCGTAAGTCTTTCCAGAGAAGGTCCTGTAACTGTGCGTTAAAAAGTGAACACCAGAAACCAAATGTCAGTTCGGCAATGACTTTGTCCGGCGTTCGTGGTTCGTGCCGCCTGTTAAGTTTGGCAATTGCTGAGGCAATTTCACGGTTCTGCCATTTAAAGGCGATATTTTCATCCCATTCAGCCCACCAGTCTGGCCGTTTATAAAGGAAAGTTAAACGAGAGTGGACTCCATTACGAAGGGCTATTTCAACCGTATTCAGCACTGGCAACATCGCCTCGGCCAGAAGCAGGTTACTGGCATAATCGGATGCAGCCCTGACCTGGTCACCTGCTCGTGCGTTGCAGTAGCGACCCAGCCGGGCAGCAGAAAAGTATTTTTCCAGTTCATTCCATTGCATAGTCATTCCTTTAATTTTTACCATGAGACTGTTATTATCCTGAAGCAGCCCTGTGTTTACGTCCTCTCCCGACCACCGTATCGGTGATGACACCAGGTTCGTTCTGGCCCTGTTATACAGGGCCACCTCATTCAGACAATCCCGCCTTCTGGCGGGATTGTTGTTTTAGGTGTCAAATCGTCCACATTATAAATAGAAATATCTGTGGATTAATCCAGCCAGCCAATAAAAAAATCACTGAACGCCGCCACCTGTTGTGGCTGGAATCTGCGCTGTGGATAGACAAACTGCAATCCTACCTGGCGGCTGTCATAACGGCTGAAACCGATAAAGTGATCGCCAAATAACACCACCAAATCGCCATTTTCCACGTCACGCTTCACGTCCCACCACGACTTGCTGGCGATACCCGCACCGCCCAAAACCCACTGGCGGATAAGCGCGCCGTCATCACTGATCATCGCAGGGCTGATTTCCACCGTCCTGATTTCATCTTCCACGGCAAAGCGCCAGATATTCAGCAGTGAGCCGCGTTGTTCCATCACCAGACAACGATGCTGCGGTAATTCCAGCGGATGGCCTGGCGTACCGTGTTTTGCCAGGTAATCAGGCGACGCGACCAGCACCCGATGGTTCGGTTTGATCTCGCGCTTCACCAGGTTGCTGTCAGGAAGATTGCCAAAGCGGATACTCATATCCAGCCGCTGCGCGATTAAATCCTCAACGTCTTCGCTTAACAGCAGCGTGCTTCTGACTTCCGGGTGCAGGCGGGAAAATTCAAGCAATGCCGGGGAAAGATACTGGCGACCAAAATCCGAGGGTGCTGAGATTCGCAGCGTACCGCTCAGTACACCGTCGTGTTGTGCCAGTTTTGCTTCGGCCTGTTCCATCTCTTCCAGCACCCGCAGCGCGGATTGATAAAACTCTTCCCCCACCCGGGTCAGGGAGATTGCCCGGGTGGAACGGTGGAAAAAGCGCGTCTGATAACGCTCTTCCAGCGCTTTCAGGCGTGCGCTCATGGTGGCGGGTGACAGGTTCATACGTCGCCCTGCGGCGGCCAGCCCACCGGCTTCAACCACCTGCACCAGTAATGTCAGGTCTTCCAGCTTGCCCATATTGTTCCGTTTTTCCGAATAGAGATTCAGTTTTCATCACCATTATCAAAATACCCGGAACGGTTTAGTGTCAAGCCACTTTATCTGACAGAGGAAAATGAGGAATGGCAGAGAAAATGCTTCTGAAGCCAACTCAGCTGGGCGGCATGACGCTGGCAAATCGTATCGTTATGGCCCCCATGACCCGCGCGCGTTCAGCTCAGCCCGGCAACATCCCCACTGCGCTAATGGCTGAATATTATCAGCAGCGTGCCTCGGCAGGGCTGATCATCACCGAAGCCACGCAGATTTCACCCGAGGGCCAGGGCTATTCATGGACGCCCGGGATGCACTCGCCGGAACAGATTGCGGGCTGGAATCGGGTCACCACGGCGGTGCACCGTGCCGGAGGTAAAATATTTTCCCAGCTGTGGCATGTAGGGCGAATGTCGCATCCATCGTTCCATCCTGATGGACGGCCGCTGGCCCCGTCAGCCATGCCGTTTGCCGCGCAGGTCTGGATTGTTGATGAGCAGGGGCAGGGACAAATGGTGGATTGCCCGGTGCCACGTGAGATGACGGAACAGGATATTCAGACGGTGATCAATGAGTATCGCCAGGCGGCGATCAATGCAATCCAGGCAGGATTCGACGGTATTGAAGTGCATGGCGGCAACGGTTATCTGGTTGATCAGTTTTTGCGCCGCACCTCAAATCAGCGTACCGATCAATATGGTGGCCCGCTTCGCAACCGTATCCGCTTTGCTCAGGAGCTGCTGACGGCGATCAGCGATGCCATTGGTGTGCAGCGCACCGGGATTCGTCTGGCTCCGTTTATAACCCAGCGTGGTATGGATGATCCTGAAGCAGTGGATGCCATTCTCGCGCTGGCGGCATGGTGCAGCGAAAAAGGCATTGCCTTTATCCATCTGGCTGAAGCCGACTGGGACGATGCGCCGACCATCCCGGATTCCTTCCGTAAAGCGCTGCGTGCCGCCTTTAATGGCAGCCTGATCGTTGCCGGGAATTACACGGTTGAGAAAGCCGAAACGTATCTGCAGGCCGGATGGGTCGATCTGGTGGCGTTCGGTCGTCCGTTTATTGCGAATCCGGACCTGCCAGCACGCATAGCCCGCGATCTGCCGCTGGCAACCGTGAGCGATCCGTCCACGCTGTTTGGCGGTGCGGCAAGGGGGTACACCGATTATCCACGCTATGACGTGGCAGCGGCTACCCAGCCATAAGGTCTATACCCGCCAGTGTCTGGCTGGCGGGTACCGGTCTAAATCGGATCAACGTTGTTCTGCAACTGTTTCTATACTTCTGATTCATCCCATTACCCCCAGGGGAGGATCACGATGATCACGCTTCACCACGCGATTAAAATTTCCGCCAGCCGCCACACGGTATATGCCGCGCTAACTGACATCAACCACATGGCCGCATGGCATGCCGGGAAAGTTGAGGGGGAGATTGCGCCAGGCAAGGTACTGACGCTGCGTCCCAAACCTGAAACCCGCTTTAGCTGGCGCACCGATCAACTGGAGACGGATGCGCTGATCGTGCAGACGTCACAGGAAGAAACCGATAGCCACGCCGGAAAAACCCTCACCTTTACCCTTTCCGATCTGGATGATGGCCGCACGCTGGTGGAATTGACGCACGGAGAGTGGGCAGAGAACGATCCACATCTGCCGTTCTGCAACACTTATTGGGGTGAAGTGCTTTTTCATCTGAAAACCTTCGCCGAACGCGCCTGAGGACAAGTCGCCATGCCACAGAAAAAACCTGCCACTTACCACGTTGTTAAACCCGGTGAACCGCATCCGCAGGGCTGGAAAGTGCCCCCTGTTAACGATCTGCGCTCAGCGATTGAGCTGCTGAAAACCATGCCAGGCCACTATATTGAAACCGATCGCGAAGTGGACCCAAAAGCCGAACTGGCGGGGGTTTACCGTTATATCGGTGCAGGTGGGACGGTGATGCGCCCGACGCGCATCGGTCCGGCCATGACTTTCAACAAGATAAAAGGCTTTCCCGATGCCCGTGTGCTGGTTGGCTTAATGGCGAGCCGTGAAAGGGTGAGCGCATTGCTGGGTGCGCCGGTACGTGAGCTGGGTATCCAGATGGCGGAAGCCCGCAAAAACGTCACGCCGCCGGTAGTGGTAGAGCGGGAAAATGCGCCCTGCCAGGAAGTGGTGTATCGCGCTGGAGACGAAGGTTTTGATCTGCGCAAAATCCTGCCAGCCCCCACTAACACCACTGAGGATGCAGGCCCCTATTTTTGCCTTGGTCTGGTGCTGGGGAGTGACCCTGACGATCGCGACAACGTTGATGTCACCATCCATCGCCTGTGCGTGCAGAGCGCAGATGAACTTTCCATCTTCTTTGCGCCGGGTCGCCATATTGATGCCTTCCGACAGAAGGCCGAAGCCGCAGGTAAACCTCTGGCGGTCTCCATTAATATGGGACTGGATCCGGCGATCTATATTGGTGCCGAATTCGAAGCGCCAACTACGCCATTCGGCTTCAACGAGTTATGCGTTGCGGGCGGCTTACGGGGACGACCCGTTGAGCTGGTGGAGTGTTTAACCGTTAAGCAGCGGGCGATTGCTCGTGCCGAGATTGTGATTGAAGGGGAGATTCTGCCTGACGTGCGTGTGGCGGAAGACCAGAACAGCAAAACCGGCAAAGCGATGCCGGAATTTCCCGGCTATACCGGTGATGCTAATCCATCGCTGCCGGTGATAAAGGTTAAAGCGATTACCACCCGTACCCATCCTATCCTGCAAACGCTGGTGGGGCCGGGTGAGGAACATGTCAGCCTGGCGGGGATCCCCACAGAAGCCAGTATCCATATTGAGTGCCAGGATGCGCTGCCGGGATTGGTGAAAAATGTCTATGCCCACAGCGCCGGTGGCGGCAAGTTTCTGGCAGTGCTGCAGGTGGAGAAGAAGAATGCCGGTGACGATGGCATGACACGCCAGGCGGCGCTGATTGCGTTGGCAGTTTATCGTGAGCTGAAGAATGTCATTCTGGTGGATGAGGATGTCGACATCTTCGATACTGACGATGTGTTATGGGCGTTGCAGACCCGCTACGTTGGCGATCTCGATACCCTGTTTGTCCCTGGTATTGCCGGGCATGTGCTCGACCCGACACAGCAGCCTTTTTATGATCCGCGTGTCACGGCGAAGGGCACCACCACCAAAACCATTTTTGACTGCACGGTGCCGTTCCATCTGAAGGAGCACTTCATTCGTGCCCAGTTCAAACCGGTGGATGCGAGCCTGTGGGCACCTGAATTGTTTGGTAAAAATGAACAATAACCGCTAACCCGATTCATCCAGCGAACGCAGCCACTGTGCCAGTACTTCCGCATGGTTGTGCTGCGTATTTTTCGCTGCATACAACAGGGTGACGGTGCCGTGTTTTCCCCGCCCTGCCAGTTGGCGACCTTCATCCTGATGTGCCGCCAGTTCCTGATGGTAGCTTTCACTGAAAGAGGTGAAATCCAGGGTTTCAGCGTGGAAGGCTTTACGCAGCGCCGTTGAAGGGGCCAGCGTTTTACTCCACTCGTCATAGTGAAGATCGGTCTTTTTAATGCCGCGCGGCCACAGTCTGTCGACCAATACCCGGTAGCCATCGTCAGCGCTGACAGGGTCATAGACGCGTTTACATTGGATCATGGTTATTTTCTCCCGCTTTATATTTTTTCAAGCCCGTCAGATTATTTAACAACGGATTGCGCGATAACACCCAGGAATATCGCACCAGAAAGTAGCGGCGTGATTTATCACGCGGTTTTTTTCGGCACCGTACACAGCACTGCGCGATAAATCGCGCCGCTACGGATCCGTGCGGTTATTGGTCTGGTGGAGGTGGCGGCAATAAAAAATGGCAGCGATAAGCTGCCATTTTTATTATTAAAGGATTGAGAACGGATATTCGACAAATACGCGAACTTCATTACCGCCGACATTATAGTCAGAAGCATCAGACGAGACGCGCAGTGAGGAGAAGCGCAGTTTGACTTTCAGGTCCTTCGCGGCACCATCCGGTACTTTGTACTGCAACTGGTTGAAGAATTCGTGCTCATGACCATTATCGGTCGCTGAGGTTTTGATATTGTCACCACGGACATAGGCAACGTCATAGCTCAGGCCATTGATACCGACGCCGCTCAGGTCGATGGAGTAAGCCACCTGCCATGAACGCTCGTCTTCACCGTTAAAATCAGACCAGTAAGAGTTCGCCAGCCAGATGGTGCTGCCGCCATCGCCTACGCCGCCCTGATTACGATAGCCGCCATAATGGTAACCGGTGCTACCGCTGCTTTGCTGATAAGCAACTTTGAAGGTATGGATATCGAAGGTATAACTGGCTGCCAGGCTCCAGATGGTATTACTGCGACCGGTGTCGAGCTGATTGGCATATTCCTGGCTCAGGCGTGAGTTATAACCGTTGAAATCCAGACCAAATGACTGATTAGCCGCAATCGGTGCTTTATAATTCAGACCCAGGTATTGCTTATTGATCACATCTTCAACATTTGAGGCGTAAAACGCACCGCTCAGCTGATCGGTAAATTGATAACTGGCACCGGCAAAGCTCAGAGACTTCAGGCCGGTATTGTGGCTGTCGTCACTTTTCTGCTGTTCATCGGTGAAATAACCGGCTGAAACGTTTAATCCGGCAACTTCCTGCGAGTTGATCATGAAGCCCGTATAGGTTTCATCCAGCAGGCGTGAATCATCGGCAGTCAGGATCGGCAGAACCGGACGCTGCGTACCGTAGCTGAGCACGGTGTTGGAAAAACGCATTTTCGCCGTGGCACCGAATTTAGCCAAATCTGACTTTGCTTTGCCATCGTTATCCTGAGCAAAGAAATCAATGCCGCCCGCGCCGCTACGGCCACGGCCACCGTCCAGTCGAACCGCATACTGCGCCAGACCATCGACGCCAAATCCAACCGGTCCCTGAGTGAATCCAGAGGAGAAATTGGCGATGATGCCTTGTCCCCACTCGCGGCGAGTGCGAATACCGTCGTCTTTATAATTCCTGTTGATGTACGCATTGCGTAACAACACATCCAGGTGGCTATCGTCGAGGAAACCGTTTGAATCCTGCTGCGCTGCAGCGGCCATTCCCGAGAGACCAATTAATGATGCTACCAGTGAAAGTTTGAAGATCTTTTTCACGTTATGTCTGCCTTAAAAAATCAATATTATTCTGTTAATGCGAAAGACTGCGCGCGGGATATTACCATCGAATGCGTGACCGAATGTGCCTCATTTTTATCGATTTATGCGGTTTTAGCCGAGCTTAATCCTTTCCTGGCGGGACGTAATTATGCGGGGTGCGTCTATAATTTGTGCGTTCGATGGACGGAGTTGTGGCGATATTAATTAAAATCACTCATAACTGATATCAGGCAATAACACTACAAAGCCATTTTACTAATGGCTACAATCATTTTTCATGCATTTGGTAAATTAAATACCAGCACCCATATCCTCTGCATGTCCCACCTGTCATGACTGGCTGGCATTAAACAGCCCGAGTTATTGCCGTGATGGCGCAGTGGATCCCCCCGCTGGCCGAGGCAACGCCCATGCGTGAAAAAGATGTGAACGTAATTCGGGCGGGATTAGGTTCATTTTCCGGGGAACTCTTCGACAGGTACAGTAAAATGCAGGTGAAATTACTCATAAGGATAAAAAATGCCACATGTAGATATTAAATGTTTGCCACGTCACCTGACGGAACAGCAGCTTGAAGCGCTGGCAGAGGATATTACCGCTGCGCTGATAAAAAATCTGGGCACCACAGATGATGCGGTGTCCATTGCATTGAATGAAATTACCTCGGATCAATGGAAGAGTGATGTTTATGACACCATCATCAAACCGCATTTAGCTGAGTTAATTAAAAAACCCGGTTATCAATACTGAGTTTATGCAGGCCGGGATTGTGTTCCGGCCTGCAGTCGGGTCATCAGCCATCTGAGCGAACGTGGTTTTTATTTACTCGCCAGTTTGCTCAGCAGGCGTTTAGCGACATCTTCGGAGCTGGCTGGGTTTTGTCCGGTGACCAGATTGCCATCTTCCACCACAAACGGCATCCAGTCGGCACCTTTCTGGTAATGCGCGCCCTGGGCAATAAATTCATCTTCAATCAGGAACGGTACCACGTCAGTCAGTTCTACCGCAGCTTCCTCGCTGTTAGTAAAACCCGTGACCTGCTTCCCTTTCACTAACGGCTCGCCATTGGCGGCTTTGACATGACGCAGTGCGCCCGGCGCATGGCATACGAAGCCAATCGGTTTACCTGCGCGTTCAAAAGACTCAATCAACTGAATGGATGTGGCCGACTCGGCCAGATCCCACAGCGGACCGTGACCACCAGGATAAAACACGGTGTCGAACGCTGCCTGATCAACGCTGTCCAGCTTGACGGTGGTGGCCAGCGCCTGCTGCGCGGCCGGGTCGGCTTTGAAGCGATCGGTCATTGCGGTCTGAAAATCGGGCAGATCGCTTTTCGGATCCAGTGGTGGCTGTCCACCGGCCGGAGAGGCCAGCACAATCTCTGCGCCTGCATCTTTAAACACGTAATAAGGGGCAGCAAATTCTTCCAGCCAGAATCCGGTTTTCTTACCGGTATTGCCCAGTTCTTCGTGGGACGTCAGTACCATTAAAACTTTCATGATAACTCCTCAGGTTAGGTAGTGAATTACTGATCAAGCATAGAGGCGATGATGGCCGTTTTTTCCTGATAAGGCGCACGCAGCCGCAGGTTGGTGGTGCCCGCCTCGTCCTGAATCACCACCGGTTTGGCGTGGCTGAAGCGACGGAAACCGTGAATGCCGTGGTAAGCACCGATACCTGACGCGCCAACACCACCGAACGGTAAACTGTCGAGAGAAGCATGGGTCATGACATCATTGATGACCAGTGCACCCGATGTTGTTTGTTGTGCCATCTGCTGTTGACGCAGCGGGTCGTTACCAAAAAAGTAAGCAGCCAGCGGGCGCGGATGCGCATTGATGTATGCAATGGCTTCACTGGCGGAGGTCGCATAGGTTTTCACTGGCAGCAAAGGGCCAAAGATCTCTTCCTGCATAATCAGCATCTCGTCGCTGACATCGAGCACCAGATGCGGCGCGATTTTTCTGCTGCGGGCATCAAAATCCGGTTCACCCACAGGCGCCAGGCTGACCACCCGTGCGCCTTTACTTTTCGCATCGTCGAGCACCGCGATCAGGCGCTGATAATGGCGGTCGCTGATAATCGCCGTGTAATCCGGGTTTGTCTGGACAGTCGGAAATGCCTGGCGCATAAAGTCGCTGGCCGCCGTCACGAATGCCGCTTCCGCCTGCTGCGGCAGCAGCAGATAATCCGGGGAAATACAGATCTGTCCGGCGTTAAAGGTTTTAATGGTCATGGTTCTGGCCGCTGCCAGCGCCGGATCGGCATCCACATCCAGCACCACCGGCGATTTACCCCCCAGCTCCAGCGTCACCGGCACCAGGTTCTCTGCGGCGGCACGCATCACGTGTTTACCCACGGCGGTGCTGCCGGTAAAGACCAGGTGATCAAACGGCAAACGGCTGAACGCCTGTCCGACATCGGCATCACCCAGTACCACGGTCAGTTCCTGTGGGTCGAAGTAGCGCGCAACCAGTTCAGCCAGCAGCTCGGAGGTCTTCGGCGTCAGCTCCGAGGGTTTCAGCATCGCGGTGTTACCGGCAGCAAATACGCCCGCCAGCGGACCGAAAGCGAGGTTGATGGGAAAATTCCACGGACTGATGATGCCCACTACGCCAAGTGGCTGCGGTGCAATCCATGCCTGCATGCCCGGAACGGGAACGTCGGCTGCTTCCGGTTCCATCCATTGCGCCAGATTATCGGCGGAATGTTGCAGCATGTTGATGGTAGTGACCAGGTCAGCCGCCATGGTCTGGTACAGGCTGCGATGGCCGAAGTCAGCACTGATCGCGGCGCTGATGGCAGCATGGTTATCACGGATCAGCGCGATGCTGCGCATCAAACGGTCACGACGTAATGCAGCTGAAGCCGGACCTGCCTGCAGATGGGCGTTTTTCATCGTTTCCAGGATGTGCTGGAGCTGCTGATCATGGGGAGCGTTGTTCATCATCTTTTCCTGTCTGAATACGTTTACTTAAGATGCGACAAGCTTAATCGCGCTGGTTTTCCGTGGCTAACAAGGCTATTTTCGTGGGGGTATAAATTAATTTATGGGGTCGTATGTCACTGGTTCGTTTGCGCACTTTTATGGAAGTTTACCGTCAGCGATCAATCTCCGGTGCGGCCAGAGCGCTGAACCTGACGCAACCTGCGGTATCGCAGCATATCAGCGGCCTGGAAGTGGCGATCGGGCGACCGTTATTTGAACGTCAGCCACAAGGGGTGATGCCCACGCCAGCAGCGGAGGATTTGGCAGCGGATATTGGCAACTCCCTCGATACCGCCGAATCGGCACTTGCTTCGGCCAGGGCGCGTTCGATGGATGTCAGTGGCACCCTGCAGATCATCGGACACGCCGATTTTATGGCGGATAAACTGGCCGGGGAGCTGCTGCCGTTGCTGGAGAGCGGGATCCGGGTGCATATGCATACCGGTGATGGCCCGCTGGTGGCGCAAATGGTGATTGAAGGCCACTGCGATTTAGGGATCACCGCGCATCCTGTCACGGACAGTCGTCTTAAAGGAGAAGTCATTTTTACCGATAAGGTGGTGGCGGTAGCCGCACCCGAGGTGGCACAGCGGATCCATACCAGCCACGATTGTGCGGCGGGTCTGCTGCGGGAACCGCTGCTGGCGTACAACCTTGAACTTTCGCTGATCGATCATTGGCTGGATAAAAATCGCATCAAATACCAAACCCTGTTGCCGGCGCTGGTCGGCCAGGATTTACGCGGTCTGCGCAGTCTGTTGCTGCAGGGATTTGGCTGGTCGGTGATGCCGCTTTTTTTGTGCCAGGAGCATATCGACAATGGCGAATTGGTCACCCTGCATGCCCCTGTGGGGGATACCGACATTCGTTATAACCTGGTCTGGCTGCCCAGTGCACTGCGACAGCCAAGGATTGCTCATGCCCGGCAAACCCTGGTCTGGCGGCTGAACCGGGCTGGGCAACAACGCTGGGATAAAAACGCGCAATAAATTGCGTCGCTACAGATCGCCCGCAGATTTGCACTCATCAGAAAGCGTGTTTTTTCTCCAGTACCCGGCAGGTAATAAAAGCGCCAGCGGCGCACAGCAGGGCGGGAACAAAATAGTCATGATCCATGTGGGTAAACTCCATCACCAGCGTCACGGCGGTCAGCGGCATCTGCATTGATGCGGCGAGGAATGCGGCACCGCCCACCAGCGCAAAGCTGCCGTTATCCCCTCCGGGGAAGGCCAGCTGCCAGAGGAAGCACAGCAGCAGGCTCAGCAGTCCCCCGACGGTCAATCCTGGAGTGAGTAACCCACCTTCGGCTCCGCCCCGTAGCACCGCCAGAATGACGACCATTTTCAGCCCGAGCAGTAACGCCGCATCGCGATAATCTAGATTGTCGCTCAGGGCCAGCTGCATCGGTCCTTTACCGTTGCCCGGCAACTGGGGGAAATGAAGGCTGAGAACGGCGAGCAGCGCGAAGGCCAGCAAACAGAAAACTGGCATCTGCCAGTTTGACCGCACACCGGCGCGCGCGGCACCGGTGCTTTTACGAAACAGCCAGGCGGCACAGCCCAACACCGGACCCGCAACAATCGCCCACGCCAGGAAGGAGTGGGACAGGGTGCCAGAGGTAAAGTGATATTGCGATTCGTTGCCCAGCCCCAGCGTTGCCGTCCAGGCCGCGATGGCGGAGGTGATGATGGCGGCCAGCGCTTTCTCCCAGCTGAACGACAGCAGCAGCACTTCAAGGCTGAACAGCGCTCCGGCCAGCGGCACGTTGTACACCGCCGCCAGGCCTGCACCGGCACCACAGGCAATCAGCGTGCGGGTTTCGTCGGGATCCAATCCTACCCGGCGAGCCATAAATCCCCCCGCCAGCGCCCCCATTTCCCGTGGTGCGACTTCACGCCCCAGCGGAGATCCCAGTGCGACGGTGATGATTTGCAGCAAAGCGTGCAGGGTGGTGGTCCCCATCGGCATCCTGGCACCAGATGGCGCAACAGCCGCAGCGACCGAAACCCGTTTACGCCCATAGCGCCCGAGCAGCCACCAGCCACACCCGGCGACGAGGCCACCGGTCACAATCGCCGCAATACGGCGCAGATGTTCTGAATCCGTCACCCCTTGCAGAAAAGATTCCGGGCTGATGACCCGGTCCATGCTGTAGCCAAAAGCGAGATGCTGAATGCTGTGTAAAATCATGGCGAGTAGCATTCCTGCCAGCCCGGCAAGCAATCCCGTTATTACCACGGCTGCCAGACGAGGCAGGTATTTTTTATCGCCAGAAGGGGTAGTCATTACCAGGCGTCCTGTAAAAAGTGAAGCCTCAAAGATAACAGAGGCTTAATCAATAGAAAGTGTATCGGAGGGATTTATGTTGGAGCTGGAAGGGGGAGGATTGAAAAATCTCCGTGTCCCGTTCAGGCAGCAGGACGCGTTCTTATAGCTAGCGAATAGGCTATTTTTGCACAGAATCTATAAATTCCTGACAGGAAACGAAAGCTGAAAAAAATGATTCAAATACATTTTACCTAATTAAATTAAAGGTAAAATGAAATGAATCCAACAGTCAACAGTAATCAAACATATAGTTTTTCAGACAGTACAGCTTCAACTTCCTTCAATCAGGGATACTCATCGCCTTCAACATCCTCAGGCGGTGAGCCATTGAATCTGTTAAGACAACCGATACCTGATCACTTGGGTGATTATGAACGTGAATTAGTTACTAACCAGAGATCTAATGCACTTGGTCAGTTAATCAGAGATTTTGATCCCGAGTCACCTATTGATTTTTCTGGTATCGACTTAAGCGATATTGATATTAGCGCGGCAGTGAGTTCAGGCTTGCAACAGCAATGGACAGATGTTGAGATTGAAAGATACTTAAATGGATCTGATGATGTCAGCCTTGCTTCCGTTGTAACTAACAATGGACAGTTAACACCTAACCAACAAACGCAAATAATTAATGGGTTGGTTGATTCAATTAGAGATAGTGGCATAGATTTATCTATGATACCGGATTCATTGATAAATTCATTGCTCGATCCGATTTATGCAAGTAATTCAAATATTACCCGCTTCGTTCGTGATTGCAAGAATCAAAGAGAGAGCCAACGGAGCGAAAATGAAAATAGAAATAACTTGCCTGGTTCATCCAACGACTCATTATTATCTGACGATTATAGAATGCCAAATATTAATGGCTATGGAAATGTTAGGTCCTTAGATGAAAACCACAATGAATATCTGGCCGAAACAACAAATACTATAATAAGAAGTCGTTTCAAAAGAGATGCATTGAAAAGTTATAATAAAATGAAACCACAGGTGCCGGAAAGTGTTAATCGTCAACGTCAAGCACACCCCGAGGCACATGCCTTGCAGGATAAGGTATATTCAAGTGATACTCCTTTTGACCTCACACCGTTTATGAAATTAGGGATGGGTAATTGTGATGAAATGTCTGGCATTGCTGAGCAGATAATTAATAAATGCGGGGGGGTACGCAAGAAGGTATAAAATTGCTGATAATCGATTGCATGCATTTACTCTGGTCGGACAACCACCAGTTGGAGCCAAAGATTCCGTTCATTTTTCGGATTATGGCAAGTGCTGGGTTGTAGACCCATGGGCAAATATTGCATGTAAAGCAAGTGATTACACATCCAAATTCAGAGAGAAAATGGTTGAGTGGGAAAGTGATGGGAAACTTATAATGTGTAATATGAGGTGGATAAGTCCAGTTTCTCCTGAGTGGGTTGATGCAGTAGTTGAGGGGAATAAAATACAGATATTTCCTGAATACATTTATGATAAAGAACAAAAAGAGGAACCGACAAATAAACCTACTAAGGAATTATCTCCACCAGTAAGAGATGCACTCGATTCTCTTGACCCGCTGAAGATATGCAGAAGGCACTGAAGAAGGCCAAAGAGTTTGGCCCAGATACCTTCCTCAACTGGCTGGGTGAAGCGGATGTAGCGAAACGTCTGGCTGAGGGTATTCTCAGTGGTCAGTCGGTAACAAGTTGTGGATTACTACTTGAAGACCTCGCAAATGACCTGCTTGATTTATTAAAAGATGGCTCTGTTTCTGCCAAAAATATCTGTTCTGCTTTGTTCCCAGCAAAAGCTAAAGAATTTATTATGGCCGTCATTCCTCAACTTATGTTGAAACCTGCTGGGGTAAGGTTGACCCGCTTAATGGAACAACTCGCTCAGAAAGATGAGGGCACTCGATCTGATTTAATTGATTCCATGTCTAAAAGTTCCTGCGTTCCCAGTATAGAACGAGCGAACTCAGAGAAAAGCAACTTTTATGAAAGGGTCGATAGCGTGTATGAACGTTCTGTTTTCCCCAAACTCACTGCTGCGCGAAAAGGTAAGTTACGAGATCACTTGCCACTCGCATTTTATAAACAATCCAGTGATACTTTAGAAACTGGTAATTTAATGGCTGTTAAGCATAGGAAAATTGCATCATTTAATAAGATAAGGAATGAAGCTGAAAAGATTGCTCAGAAATTAGGTGGGGACGAGTTTGGTCATCGGGAGATTACACCCGAAATGCTGCGAGAAACTCAATTGGAAGATAATGAAAGATATGAAAAGCAAAAGAATGCAATTGTGGCTTTTCGACGGAATTACGTGAAGAGTAAAGTTTCTGCTGATAGAATTGCCACAGCAAAACAACACAGACCTGAGCCATTATATGTGAGGAATTTAAATAGATTAGCCGCAGATATGCTTGCTGTAGCAAATGAAAGTAATGCGGTTAAAGCAGCAGAATGGGAATCACGACAAGTCCGTATTGAACCAATACCTGGATCATCAGATGTTGCTACTGATAGTCTTTTTGTTCGCACTTTGGCTGATGCAGCTATCAAAGGGGCGAGTAGTGATGCTGCCAGTATGGCCCGCTCCGCTGGTCATAACATTTCTTCAATGATAGGTGAGGGTAAACTTCGGCGAGATATTTCTGATAATATATCCCGTCCTGCCTTGGTTAAAGACTTACATAAACTCTGGGATAAAACTATTAAATTATTGGAGAGCGGTGTAGAAGAAGAATATGAGGACCTTTTATTTTCTGTGTTGGAGCAATGTGAGAAAGGTATTTATGCAGATGCTCTTGAAGATTATCTGGCTGCCTTTAAGGCGATAAATACTATCGGTTCCGGTATCGTTAATGAATTAGAAGAAAGTGGCTGGGGTGGATTGGCTACAAATCCTGAGCCTATACTTGCACCCGTGGAAGAAGAATCGGACAGGCAGGAGCTGGAAAGACAGATATCAGCAGAATCTTCATCGACTGCCTCACCGCCTTCTAAAAAGAATAAGAAAACCAGGCAAGCCCTTCTTGCTGACTGATATAGTTTGATTAAATGATTCAGGAGTGACTCTGAATCATTTAACAGCACTTTTTTCTAAGATGTGCAAATTGATGTTCTCTTTTACCGCTATGTTTTCCATGATTAGCTCCTCCAGTTCGGCTGGATTACAGCGTTGGTGTCTGACGAACGGAAGGCTCTTAAATTTTTTTTAAATAAAAATCGGGTTTACCAGAAAGTTAGATATGAAATTGACGCGTCCCTGCGCCAATGAGCGATAGGCAGGATGATATTATTTTTTTGCTTCGGGAGGCTCAGGGATACTGGTTTTGCCCAGTTTTATTTTAAATCGATCACCTTCTTTTTTGATCTTTGCCCCACGTTCGCACCAGTAATCGGAGAGAGCAAAGAAGTCATCACTGCTGATATCGAAATCGATAACAACTTCTTTGGATTCACCGTTGTGCAGCTTATCGTTCACCTCACGAATTGATGTGGCTTTTACGCTTTTCATCTCGTTCCCCGGGTTAATGTCATCAGATTGCAGCCATGCTTTTGTAGCACAGTTTTGGGGCACTATTGGAAAATTCGGAGAGAACCAGGCTACTTTCTGGTGCGTCACTCTGTCAGGTGACTGTTATTTCTGGAAAAGTATCCTGCCCGGCAGGTGACCGGGCAGCAGGTTTTCTGAGCAGTTTCAGAGGTTTTTTTTACTTTTTGTATTGTTCATCGGTGACTTTTTCCATCCAGTCAACCGGGCTGCCGTTGACAGATTCGGCGATGGCGATATGTGTCATGGCATTGTCAGGGGTAGCACCGTGCCAGTGTTTCACACCTTCCGGGATAAAAATGATATCACCCTGATTCATCACCACGGTCTCTTCACCTTCACACTGAATCCAGCCCTGGCCGTGAGTGATGATCAGCGTCTGGCCGAGCGGATGGGTGTGCCAGGCGGTACGGGCACCGGGTTCAAAGGTCACGGTTGCGCCGCCCACACGTGCTGACCCGGTGCCACTGAATGGCGCATCAAGACGCACCGTGCCGGTGAAATACTCTTCCGGGCCTTTGCGTGAGGGTACGGAGCCATTAGGGATAATTTTTAACATGCTTAATTCCTTGGTTATGCGTCTCTGGATGACAACTAAACCATAGCAAAGCTGCGGACCGGGCATTAGATGCCATAAGTGGGATGTACCTATGAGCATTTTTCATAAGTTTATGATGCTACTGGTGTGATGCGATCGAGGAGAGGTGGTTATGACGCTTCAGCCCCCAGCTGATAACGCAACCGGTGATGGCAACCGCACCTAAAACCGCGCCCATCGGCCAGGGTGAGCCATCTTTCCACCATCCCAGTACGGCGGAGCTAAAGATGCCGGAGCCATAATGCATAGCACCAATTAACGATGAGATGCCACCGGCATTGGTGGTGGCTTCGGCTAAGGCACCGGCCACCGAATTGGCCACAATCAGTCCGTTCATTGCAGCATAAACCAGGAATGGCAGGATCAGGCCGCTAATGCCGCCCCAGCCTGAATGACTATCCACTGCGAACATCACCCCGGCCAATGCCGCAATGGTGCTACCGAGATGAAACAGACGATCGCTGCCGATGCGTTTTACCGTGCGGCTGTTAAGGAAGTTGGCACCCATCACGCCAATAATATTGACGCTAAACAGCAGGCCATATACCTGTGGCGAGACATGGTAATAATCGATATAGGCAGAAGGCGTACCCGCGATAAAGGCGTAAAACCCCGCGTAGTAACAGGCTCCTGCCAGGCCATAACCCATCACCCGTTTATCCCTGAGTATGTTGCCGTAATCCTTCATGGCCCAGGAGAGCGGGGTGGTAGCGCGTGACTCCGGCTGAAGCGTCTCCGGCAGAAAAGCCAGCCCGATGATGGCAACCACGCCCAGCAGCACCATAAACCAGAAAATCATATGCCAGTTACTCCAGGCCATGATTTGTCCGCCAAGAATCGGGCCGGATAATGGCGCAACCGCCATAAACAGAATCAGCGTCGACAGCATTTGTGCGGCACGTTCGCGGCTATACAGGTCGCGTACCATGGCCCGTGCCAGTACGGGTCCGGCACAGGCACCGACGGCCTGAATCACTCGCCAGCTGACCATTTGCGGGATTGAGGTAGACAAGGCGCAGCCAATCGAGCCGATCAAAAACAATACCAGTCCCAGTCCTACCGGGATGCGTCGACCATAACGGTCGCCAGCAGGCCCCCAGATTAATTGCCCAAGGCTAAAGCCAATCAGAAACCCGGAAAGGGTGAGTTCAATCCCGCCACTGGCGGCGTGTAAGTCTTTGCCCATTAGTGGCATCGCAGGCAGGTAGAGGTCGGTTGATACTGAGGCAAATGACATCAGTGCGCTCAGGATAATCAACAAACGTAAATCACGCCGTTGTGTTACAGCGTCCATCACAGGAGTCGTCATAGTCGGTTTCTTGCTGAGAGAAGTTATCAAGGCAGGTGCGGAGAACAATTGTAAATTAACAGAATTCTCGCCGATGATTAGCCAGCTAGCGGGGATTGACCTTATGAGGCAGATTCATAAAAGATGCCGAACGACGGGATAATCGTCATGACAGTTTATTAGCGGGCAAACCCCGCCAGACGTAATGAGAAAAACTCATCAGTACCGCTCTAAAAGGTTAAGCATTGAAGTGAAAACTGGCTTAGAACATGGCTTCCGTCACGTTGCGTCAGTTATTTACTGGTCAATTTGTGAGTGAGTCACATATATTTCAATTTATGTATGCTTTTCAGGGCTGTGGCCTGATAAAAGATGACAAAGAGGCGTAACCGATGCTCAGGGAAAATTTTAACGACCTCATCTATCTGGTGATGGTGGCGCGCGAGAAGAGTTTTACCCGCGCTGCTGCCAAACTGGGGGTCTCGCAATCGGCACTGAGCCACTCCATCCGCGGGCTTGAAGAACGACTTAATACCCGATTATTAACCCGCACCACCCGTAGTGTGGCTCCCACTGAAGCAGGCGAGCGGTTAATTCAGAACGTGGGGCCGATGATTATCGATATCGAAAAAGCCTTGCTGCAATTGACCGATGAGCAGGGCAAGCCCTCCGGCAATATCCGTATTACCGCCGGGGAGCACGCGCTGGCATCAACCCTCTGGCCGTTATTGAAACCTTTTTTACAGGCCTACCCGGAAGTGAATGTTGAATTATCGGTTGATAACACCCTGACGGATATTGTCAGCGGCCGCTTTGATGCCGGGGTGAGGTTGGGCGAACAGGTTGAGAAAGATATGGTGGCCGTGCGTATCGGCCCGGACTGGCGCATGGTAGTGGTCGCTGCCCCCGAATATTTTGCGCAGAAAGGGATGCCTGAAACTCCCTATGAACTCCAGAACCATAATTGCATCAATATGCGGTTGCCCACACTCGGGGGGATTTATAACTGGGAATTTAACAAGGATGGCAAAGAAATTCGGGTTAAAGTTGAAGGGCAGCTGATTTTTAATAACCTCGCCTCGCGCGTGGATGCCGCGTTAACCGGGATGGGCGTCGCCTATGTTCCTGAAGACTGCGTCAGACAATATATTGATGAAGGGAAATTGCAGGTGGCGCTGGATGACTGGTGTGCACCTTTTGCCGGTTATTATCTTTACTACCCCAGCCGTAAACAGCACACGGCGGCTTTTTCGAAATTGATTGAGGCGGTGCGTTATAAATCTTAATTGGCAGCGGCTTCCAATAACCGCACGGAGCCGGTAAACCCCGCGTGATAAATCACGCCGCTACGATCAGCGGGGGGATTCGTAGCGGCGCGATTTATCGCGCAATGGCCATCACTCGGCAGCGAGCGCTGCTGCATCCACGGTATAAACATTGACGGCGAACGATTTCACTTCATCTTTAAAGTTGTTAGTGGTCACCGCGATGTAGGCATTCTTCGTGGTTTTGAATTGCTTCAGCACGATCTGGACATTCCCGGTGCAGACAAAAGAGGTGGCGAGATTGCCTGCTGGCTCAGAAAAGTCTTTCAAAAATGAGCAATCCTCTGCGTGTCCGTTGGCTTTGAAAGTGGCATCGTCACCTTGCCAGGTAAATGTCGCGTTGACTCCATCATCAATGGATTTTGCGATCAGGCGCTGGGTTGGCGCGGAGGCAGACGAGCTGGCCGTTCTGACGCGATACATTTTTTTCGCCTTCATGTCCTTCACGGTATCGCAAGCACCCGCAACCTCGCGGTCACAGGCCGTGCTGTAGAGTTCGGTGGCTTTGTAATAGTCCTTTTTTACCCCCAGCCCATTGAGATACAAATAACCCAACCCGGCTCTGGCTTCTGCTGAGTCTTTCGCTACCGCCTGTTCCAGATAAAAGCGCGCTTTGACGTAATCTCGCTTCACGCCTTCACCATCGGTAAGCATAACGCCGAGGTTATTCATTGCGGATGTGTTGCCGTTATCTGCGGCTTTTTTATACCAGGAGACGGCGAGTGCATCGTTACGTTTCACCCCGGTACCATCGTCATAGGCGGTGGCGAGCAAATATTGTCCCTGAGAGTTACCCTGCGCGGCGGATTTTTCATAATACTGAAACGCTTTCCGGGTGTTTTTTGCCACCCCGTCACCGGTAGCATATTTCCAGCCGATTATGGCCTGCGACTCGCTATTGCCGGCATCGGCAGCCAGTTGATAATACTTCATCGCCAGGGCGGGGTCCGCTTTGCCATTCAATCCTTTCGAATAGATAACCGCCAGATTATTGTAGGCATCGCCATGCTGCGCCGGACCGGCTTTTTTATACAGTTCGACAGCTTTATTAAGATCTTTCGTCACACCCTGTCCATAGGTGTACATCAGGGCGAGAGCATGACAGGCTTCCTGGCTATCCTGAGCCACCGCTTTTTCCAGCCACTGCTGTGCTTTGCCGTAATCCTGCGTGACACCGTCACCGTTCAGGTAATCGATGCCAAGGGTGGTTTGTGCAGCCGCATCACCATTAGTGGCTTTAGTTTGCAGATCAGCCAGACTTTCCCCGGCATAGGAAGCACTGCAACAACATAATGTCACCAGCAGAGCGATAGCTTTAGGGGTAAATAGTTTCATCTCATTATTATCCAGAACGGTAATGGCTCAGAAGGGGGCGTTAAAAGCGTGCACACAATCATGACGCGTCTTTCGTCCGCAGTAATTCTTCCAGCGTGGCGGATTGCGTCACCAGGGCATAATATTCACTTTTAAACAAATTGATCTTGCTATGATTGCCGCCACTGCTTTTAAACGCAGCGCTTAAATCTTTAAATCTGCCGATAGCGTTATAATAGCGCACCAGCCTGTCAACATATTCAGGGGGGAGGTTTTGTAGCTTAGGCAGTGTGGCTTTATAAATATCATCGTGCAAATAGCCCGCGACAACGTCGAGCCGCTCTATCGCCTCGCTATCGTTGTCGGGTAAAGGAACGCAGACTTCCAGCCCCTCGACGAGGGATTGCTCATAGCCCCCGGTTTCCACCGCCTGCAGGTTATATTCCACCTCGGAGTGCAGCATGATTTTTATCTTTTGCACTTCCTCGATGGCATTTTGTTCTTTATCCACTGAAGCGGAGTGATTGCCCCAGAGAAATATGCCTAAAGCGACGATAACCGAAAAAGCTTCCCAGTTTATTTTTCGCAATAACCCCACGAGAAATATTCTGATCGCAGTGAAATTAGGTAGGGTCATCCTGACTTACCCGATTTAATTAAGATAGGCGACTAATGTTGCCAGCATCATCATCATTATTCAAGCGAACCCATTAACATGCTTAAAGAATCACGCTGCCATAATGCTGAGGATTCAGCATGACATGGGCAATGGTCTGTAAATTCTCCGCACAGGTTTCCCGTGACCAGGAGCCACCCAGACAAATACGCAGCGCATCCGGTGGATTATTATCGGTGCAGAATGCCGCGCTTGAAACGGCACTGACGCCAAGTTCGCGCAGTTTTACCGCCATCTCGGCAGGATTCCAGTTGAAATGACGCGGCAGCTGCAACCACAGATGGAATCCCTGCGGCGTGGCCCGATAACTGAAATCGTGCAGAATTTCACTGGCCATTTTCTGGCGAATCACCGATTCGGCACGCACGGAAAGCAACACCCGATCGGCGGTACCATCGCTGATCCACTGGGTCGCCAGCGCGTTGGTAATCGGGCTGGCCATCACGTTCAGGGCGCGTAGCGCACCCGCCAGCAGCTGGGTATTGCGCTTACCCGGACCTTTGATAAATGCGGTACGCAGCCCCGGCCCAAAACATTTGGACATGCCGGTGACGTACCAGGTCAGCTCGGGAATTAACTCACTGAACGAAGCGATATGTTGTGTTGCCAGCGCAGCATAGGCCTCATCTTCGATCACCGGTACGCTGTAACGTGACGCCACATCGGCCAGCGCTTCCCGGCGGCGCAGTGGCAAGGTCAGGGTGGTGGGATTCTGGATGGTAGGATTGATATACAACGCGCTGATGTTGCCGGTCTGGCATTGATGTTCAAAGGCGCGCGGCAGCGGTCCATCCTCATCGCAGGGCAGGGATTGCAGCGTGATATTCAACTGACTGGCAATGGCTTTCAGGCCCGGATAGATCAAATCACTGACGCACACGCTGCCACCCTTGCGGCACAGCAGAGTCAGCAATCCCACCAGCGCACTGTGGATCCCCGGAGCGACCAGGATCTCCTCCAGACTGACGGCGGGCAACTGCTTCTCCAGCCAGACTTTTGCCATCGCTTTATCGTCGGCCTGTCCGCCAAAATCCTGGTAACGCAGAAGGCTGAGAATATTTTTCTGCGCGAACAGGTTAATCGCCCCTTCACTGATGGCCTGTGCCAGCTCCTCACCGGGTTCAATCGGTGAATTCATCGTCATCTCATAGCTGCTACCCCCGCTGAGTGGGACAGCAGGCACCTTGCCGCGAATATAACTGCCAAGACCCGGTCGCGAGTCAATCAAACCGCGCCGTTTGGCTTCCGCATAGCCGCGCGTCACGGTGGTGTAATTGAGCGCCAGCAGCAGCGCCAGTTCACGTAACGGCGGCAGGCGATCGCGTGGCTGAAACTCCCCGCTGTTGATGCCGTCTGCGATGATATCGGCAATCAACAGATAAGCCGGGCGTTGGGTGTTCTGGTTCTGATAACTGTTCCAGCGACTGCCAAGTTTATTAAGCATGCATACCATTCCAGCAAAACGGCGAAGTTAGCATCACTATTGCCTGGCTGGCGTTAATCTGCAATCACCTTATCCATTGATTGCATCATTGATTGCATGATGATTTTAGTTGTGTGCATTTTTGGTGCAAATTGGCATCAATTCAGTGCATCTCAACGTGATTTCGCGCGATCTGGCGCGGCATGTTATGAGAGTGTTTACGCGATGAAAATTTTTTTGCGCATAATTTGAGCGTTTGATGGACCATTGATTGCATACCCCTGAATCCCCGCTGGCACGTACCTTGCTCCAGTCTCTGTGCATCACCTGCGATGTACCATGACGGGGAGCGAGGCTCCCCCCTGATAAAACCGGGAGAAACGTGCTATGCCAAAAGTTACTTTGCCAGCTCATAAGACGGGTGATTTCTTTGTCGATTACGAAGAGAAAGTGTTTGAGGATGTGAAGGCGGAACCGGGCCAGAAGGCACTGGTGACCTTCCACACCGTCGCCTTTGAAGGTTCGATCGGTTTCGTCAACATGTTGCAGGCCACCCGTTTGCAACGTAAAGGATTCGAAACCTCCATCCTGCTGTATGGGCCAGGGGTGCTGCTTGGCGTGCAGCGCGGTTTCCCCACCATCGGGGCCGAAGCGTTTCCCGGTCACCAGAACTATGGCAACCAGCTGACCAAATTTATGTCTGAAGGCGGCAAAGTCTACGCCTGCCGTTTTGCCCTGCAGGCTTTGTATGGTCATGGCGAACCTTCACTGCTGGAAGGGGTACGCCCGATCAACCCGCTGGATGTGCTGGATCTGAAGCTGCTCCACGTGCGTGACAACGCGGTGATCATCGATACCTGGACGATGTAAGCGGAGGCGCGTTATGGCTGAGTCACGCATTATTCGTGCCGCCGCCGCCCAGATTGCGCCAGATCTCCATGAGGCCAGCAAAACGCTGGCCCGGGTGCTGGACGCGATCGATCAGGCAGCTGCACAGGGGGCAGAGATCATCGTCTTTCCCGAGACCTTTGTGCCTTATTACCCCTACTTCTCGTTTATCACGCCCGCGATGACCGCCGGAGCGGCCCATCTGAAATTGTATGACCAGGCGGTGGTGGTGCCCGGCCCGATCACCCATGCGGTGGGCGAACGCGCCCGCCTGCGCAACATCGTCGTGGTGCTGGGGGTGAATGAACGTGACCACGGCACACTCTACAACACCCAACTGGTATTTGATGCCAGCGGGGAACTGGTGCTGAAACGCCGCAAAATCACCCCGACCTATCACGAACGGATGATCTGGGGACAGGGAGACGGTGCCGGATTGAAGGTGGTGGACTCGGCGGTTGGGCGCATCGGGGCTTTAGCCTGCTGGGAGCACTACAACCCACTGGCGCGCTACAGCCTGATGACTCAGCACGAGGAGATCCATTGCAGCCAGTTCCCCGGTTCATTGGTGGGGCCGATTTTTGCCGAGCAGATGGACGTCACCATTCGCCATCATGCACTGGAGTCCGGTTGCTTTGTCATCAATGCCACCGGCTGGCTGACCGAGGAGCAAATCAACGAGCTGACCAGCGACCCGGTGTTACAAAAGGGGCTGCGTGGTGGCTGCAACACCGCCATCATCTCGCCGGAAGGCCGCCACCTGGTGCCGCCGCTGACCGAAGGTGAGGGGATTTTGATTGCCGATCTGGACATGGCCCTGATCACCAAACGCAAACGCATGATGGATTCTGTCGGCCACTATGCCCGACCGGAATTACTCAGCCTGCGCCTCGATGCGACGCCTGCCCGTTATGTGGTGGCGCGTGATAATGAGTCCGAAACCGGAGGAGGCCACGATGCAGAACGTACCGTCTACGCGCCAGCAGCTGATCACTGAGCTGCTGACCCAGGGGGTGAATGTCATTAATCCCCGCCAGGATCATGTCAGCCGTCACGGTGGCGCCGGACCGTCGGACCATCAGGCGATGAATATCGATGGTGTGACGGTGATGGTGCCGATCTACACCCATTCCGCGCGCCAGTCGCCTTGGCAGGTGAAACACGAGGAGTCCGGTGCCACCCGGCTGTACAACAACCTGATTCCGGTGCGGGAGATCAGCGTCGCCCATAAACCGCGCTTTTATGAGCGACAGACGGCCGACGGCATACCTTACTCGCAGATTGCCACGCTGCATGGCACCGACGTGCTGGCGACCACCGTGCTGCAAACCTGCATCCGCTATGAAAATCGCGCGAAGGCGTGCCAGTTCTGCGCTATCGGGCAGTCGCTGGCAGCGGGCAGCACCATCGCGCGTAAAACCCCGCAGCAACTGGCGGAAGTGGCAAAAGCGGCCGTGGAGCTGGATGGGGTGAAACATATGGTGATGACCACCGGAACCCCCTCCGGCAGTGATCGTGGTGCCCGCATTTTGGTGGAAAGCGCGCTCGCCATCAAAGCGGCGGTGGATTTGCCGTTGCAGGGACAATGCGAACCACCGGGAGATGCGAAATGGTTCCGACGCATGAAAGACGCGGGGATTGATGCGCTGGGTATGCATCTCGAAGCCGTCACTCCTGCGGTTCGCGCCCGCATTATGCCGGGCAAGGCCCAGGTGAGCGTGGATCAGTATCTTGAGGCATTCGCCGATGCGGTGGCGGTGTTTGGCCGGGGGCAGGTCAGTACCTATATCCTGGCGGGTCTGGGCGATACGCCGGAAGCTATCCTGTCGCTGTCGGAGACGCTGATTGACCTCGGGGTTTATCCGTTTGTGGTGCCTTTTGTCCCGATCAGCGGCACACCGCTGGAACATCATCCGGCCCCTGACAGCCAGTTTATGTCGTCCATTTTGCAGCCGCTCGGACAGATGCTCAGCCAGGCGAGCCTGCGTTCCAGCGATATCAAGGCGGGCTGCGGTCGCTGCGGTGCCTGCTCCTCACTTTCCAGCTTTGAACAGGCGATGGCGTAAGGGGGCATGATGAATCACTACGCAGGTTACACCATCAAATGGGTCACGCTGCCGTGGGAACGGCGACAGGCTTACGCGCTGCGCCAGCGCGTGTTTTGCCAGGAACAGGGATTGTTTGAGGGCGATGACCTGGATGATATCGATGGACATGCCCGGCTGCTGGTGGCACTCGGTAGCGTGGGCGGCTGGCACGATGAAGTGGTGGGCACGGTGCGTATCCATGAACGGGCACCGGGGATCTGGATGGGATCGCGCCTCGCGGTGGATAACGCCTATCGTCGCCAGGGCCAGCTGGGGCCGACGCTGATCCGCCTGGCGGTGTGCAGCGCCCATGCGCTGGGCTGCCGCGAATTTTATGCCCAGGTGCAGCATCAGAACGAGCCACTGTTTCGCCGTATGCACTGGCACACGCTGGAGTGGCTGGATTTGCGCGGGGTCCGCCATGCGCGGATGCAGGCCGATCTCAACTTTTATCCCCCCTGTCACGACCCGCGCAGTGGCATGGTGATCAATACCCCGGTTCGCAAGCCGACGGAAATGCCCGCCTTTCTGACGGGGGTAGCGCGATGAATCATGACTTAGCTGCGCTGATTGAACGGCTGCACGCCTTTAGCGGCATCGCCCACAAGCGCGATATCCAGCAGGTGGCGCAGCAGCTGCGCGATGCCTGGCCTAACCCGTACCCGAATGGCGATGACTGTGCGCTGATCCCCGATGGCAACGGCTACAAACTGCTGGCAATGGAGGGATTTATTAACCGCTTTGTCGCGGAAGAGCCGTGGTTTGCCGGTTGGTGTGGCGTGATGGTCAATCTGAGTGACATTGCCGCGATGGGCGGACGCCCGCTGGCGGTGGTTAACGCCCTGTGGGATGACGCGTTACCCCATGCGGAGCAGATCCTGCAAGGAATGGCGGCGGCCTCCCGCGCGTATCAGGTGCCTGTGGTTGGCGGCCACACCAATCTGCGCAGCGATCAGCCACAGCTGGCCGTGGCGGTGCTGGGGGAGACAACACATCCGCTCAGCAGCTTTGCCGTACAACCGGGTCAGACGCTTATGGTGGCTGCCAATCTACAGGGGCGCTGGCACCCACCCGGTAACAACTGGGATGCGGCGACTCATGCCGATCCTCTGGCTCTGCGCCAGGCCCTGTCGCTGCTGCCTGCGATGGCCGATGAAGGATTACTTCAGGCGGCGAAAGACATCAGCCAGGCCGGGCTGGCGGGCACGCTGGTGATGATGCTGGAGAGCGCCGGGCTGGGTGCCGAGCTGGACCTGGCGCAGATCCCCATCCCGCCAGGCGTGGAACTGGAGCAGTGGCTGTGTGCCTTCCCCAGCTTCGGATTCCTGCTGGCAGTGGAGCCATATCATCGCGACGAGGTAGCTGAACGCTTTGCCCGGCACGGCATCAGTTGTGCTGCGGTGGGGCAGTTCACCCCGGAGAGAAAACTCATCATGCAGTACCAGCAGCAGCGCGGCTGTTACTGGGATCTGGCGCAACAGCCGCTTACCGGCATGAACAATCAATAGAGGAACTTACGATGCCTGCAATGCATTTTGTCGTTTGCTGGCCTGACGGCAGCAAAGATACCTGCTATTCCCCCTCCACCGCCATTGAGAAACACCTGGAGGTGAACCATCCCTATACGCTGGATGAGTTCGTCACCCTGAGTACCCGCGCGCTGGACGAAGCCAGTGAAAGGGTGAAGGCGAAGTTCGGTTATTACTGCTCCAGCGCCCAGGATCAGTCTGCGGTAATCGTGCAAAAAGCCCGGCAGTTTACGGCGCAGCAGCAAGTCATTGTGGAAAAAATCACCCCCGTCCCGGTCTGATAACAAGCGAGATTACGATGAACAACAATCATTATCCTGTCGTCATTATTGGCGGCGGGCAGGCGGGTCTCGCCATGAGCTGGAACCTGACGCAAAAAAACATCCAGCATCTGGTGCTGGAACGCCATCAACTGGCCTGGGCATGGCGCGAACAACGCTGGGATAACTTCTGCCTGGTGACGCCTAACTGGCAATGTAAGTTGCCTGGCTTCCCCTATGACGGCGACGATCCGCACGGCTTTATGCTGCGCGATGAAATCATCGATTATGTTGAACGCTACGCCCGTAGCTTCAATGCACCATTGCGTGAAGGGGTTAACGTGTTGCGCGTAGAGAAAACGCAGCAGGGTTTTCAGTTACTGACTTCTGCCGGGGTTTTCACCGCTGACCAGGTGGTGATCGCGGTGGGCAATTATCATCGTCCGCGCTTTCCGGCGATATCCGCACAACTGCCAGCAAGCATCATGCAGGTGCATTCCGCTGACTATAAATCGGCGCAGCAATTGCCCGCCGGAGACGTACTGGTGGTGGGATCGGCGCAATCCGGTGCGCAGATCGCAGAGGATCTGCATCTGGCCGGTCGTCGCGTCCATCTGTGCGTGGGCAGCGCACCGCGCGTGGCGCGTTTTTACCGTGGTCGCGACGTGGTGGATTGGCTGGATGATATGGGGCATTACCGTCTGACCGTTGACGATCATCCGCTCGGTGAAGACGCACGGCGCAAAACCAACCACTATGTCACGGGCCGTGATGGCGGGCGCGATATCGATCTGCGCGCCTTTGCCTTGCAGGGCATGCAGCTGTATGGCCGTCTGCTGGGATACCGCGACGGCACACTCCTCACCGCCGATGACCTTAAGGCTAACCTCGACGGTGCTGACGCCACCTCGCAGAAAATCAAAGACAGCATTGATGTCTGGATCGCTGAACAGGGTATCGACGCGCCCGCTGAAGCGCGCTATCAGCCGCTGTGGCAACCAGAAGAAAGCGCCACCCATATCGATCTGTCCAATATCACCGCCATTATCTGGGCAGTGGGGTTCCATACCGATTTCAGCTGGATAGACGCGCCTGCCTTCAATGACAAAGGCTATCCACGGCATACCCGTGGTGTCTCGGTACAGCCGGGTCTGTATTTTCTTGGGTTGCCGTGGCTGTGGACCTGGGGATCGGGGCGCTTTGAAGGTGTAGGGGAAGATGCCGCATGGCTGGCGGAAGCGATTGTGCAGCAGCATCAGGGCGCTGCGGAGACGGTATATGTCAATGATCACCGTTGAGGATGCCGCGTTCTGGCAACAGGAAGCGCAACGCCTGCACTGGCAACAGGATTTTAGCGCGTTGGTAGCCAGCATTGATGGTGGTCCGCGCTGTCGCTGGTTCCCGGATGGGAAAACTAACCTGAGCTATAACGCGCTCGACCGCCATCTGGTGACCCGTGGAAACCATTGCGCCATCATTCATCGTGATTATCTCGGGTATACCCATCGGCTCAGCTACCTTGAGCTCTGGCAGCAGGTCAACGCCCTGAGCAGCCTGTTGTCGAGCTGGGGGATCCGCCAGGGGGATCGGGTGCTGATTGCGCTGCCGATGATGCCGCAGGCCGCCATCGCCATGCTGGCCTGCGCCCGGCTCGGGGCGGTGCATGTGGTGGTTTACTCTGCCAGCACCAGCGAAGCGCTGGCCCAGCGTATCAATGCCTGCCAACCGGTGCTGCTGATCCACAGCAGCGAGAAGCGCAGCCGTGAGAGCCTGCCCTCCATCCCTGCACCCACCGCCACGTTACGCGTGGCGGATATGGTGAGTGCGGATTTTAGCCGTGAGCTGGCACAACATCAGGGGCGCGAGGTGCCCTGTGCCTGGGTAGAGGCTTCTCAGCCTTCACACCTGTTGTTTACCTCCGGCACCACGGGCGCGCCGAAAGGCATCGTGCGCGATACCGGTGGCTACGCCGTGGCGCTGCTGGCTAGCCTGCATCACCTGTTTCAGGTTCAGGATGACGAAATTTTCTTTACCACGGCGGATGTGGGATGGGTCACCGGACATAGCTACGGCGTCTATGCACCGTTGCTGGCGGGGATCACCACGGTTATGTGTGAAGCCAGCCCGGTGAATGCCCCCGGAGAAAGCTGGTGGCAAATGGTGGCGGAGCTGGGGATCACCCGTATGTTAACCATCGCCGGTGCGATCCGCATGGCACGCCAGCAGGGGACGCCGCGTGCCGACCTGGCGGCGTTACGATCGCTCTATCTGGCAGGCGAACCGCTCGACAGTACAACGCATGACTGGGTGAGCACGGAGATGTGCGTGCCATGCGAAAATCACTACTGGCAGACTGAATCCGGCTGGCCACTGCTGGCGGGGTCGGGCAGCGGTCTGAAGCCGGTGTTCAGCCGCTCAGTGGCGATCGTTGATGCGGCCAGTGGCGCTTTGTGTGCGGCGGGTGAGGCAGGACTGCTGGTGGTAAATGGCTCGCTTGGTCCGGGTGGCATGTCAACCCTCTGGCAGGATGATACGCAGCATGATCAACGCTACTGGCTGCAACGTGATGGGCGCTGGAGTTATGCCACCCATGATTGTGCCGTGCAGGTGGGCGATAACATCGTCATTCAGGGGCGCATGGACGACGTGATCAACATCGGCGGCAAGCGTCTGGCGACAGCGGAAGTAGAAAATGCCCTGGCGGGCCTGGACGGTATCGTTGAGGTGGTTGCCACCCGCACCCCACATCACCTGCTGGGTGAAATGGTGGCGCTTTTTGTCGTCACCGATGGGCTAAATGCACCACAGGAAGCGGCACTGAAGCAACAAATACGCGAACGTCTGATCAGCCGCTGTGGCCGCTATGCCCTGCCGCGCAAGATTCACTTCCGCCGTTCGTTGCCGAAGACCTTTTCCGGGAAGTTTTTGCGCCGGATGTTGAGTGCGTGAAAGTTGGGGAGATCAGTTGTATCTATTCAACTACCTCACTTTTTTTCAGATCATTATAAGGAATCAGACTCTCCCCGTTAAATACCGTTCTCTCCTGATCGGCAACTTGCGCAGGCGACTGAGCGGGTATCAGCTCGCTATGGATACCGGTCAGCCATGAGTAAAGCGCCATAAAATGTCTGGCGCTGATGGGTGTGTTATCAATCAGGTGCTGGTTGTTATCGCTGGTGAGGATAAAAAACGGGACATTGTAATTTTGCTGTGCGTCAACGCCATGACGCACCGGGCGAACGCTGTTATCAATCGACATGCCGTGGTCGGAGAAATAGATCAGCGCGTAGGATTCGCCGCTGTGTTCAAGAATGTTATGCGCGCGCTCCATAAAGGTATCCAGCTTCTGCAGGGTGGCGAGATAGCAATTGAAGCTTTCCTGCTGGCTGATATGCAGAGTAACCGGATAGCCATTTAAGCGTGAACAGGTGTCAGGATGAGAGCCGATCATATGGAGAAATACAGCGTTATCGGTGCTGTGGTTTGCATTGACGATGCTGTGCAAATGTTCCAGCAGGGCCATATCATCCGTATCGTTCTCATCAAAGTCTCCTGTCTTGAAGAAAGCCTGATGATTAGCTCTGCTGCCGATGAGCGTTGCAGGTGTGTCGAAAGTGGCGAGAAAACCCTGATTTGAGACCCAAAATGTATTGAAACCGGCTCTGTTTGCCAGGGCGACAATGTTGTTGTTTTCCTGCGTTTTCACCCCGTCACTGAGCGCGAGCGTGCGAGGCAATGACAGGTAGGTATTGGGTGCAGTGGAAATATAGTCAGTAAAAAACAGACCCGGAGCCGTATTCAGCCACGGCGTGGTGTTATGCTGATAACCATAAACGGATAAATAATCCCGCGTGACACTCTCGCCAATAATAACAATCACATTCTTGTATCTTCCGCTATGGCTGAGGCCAGGGAAATCATCCGGGATTAAATTGGATGCTCTTAACTTTTTTAATTCAAGACTGGCCTTGTGCATGGAGGTGATAACTTCTTCTGCCATCCGTTTTGGAAAGGAATTAAGATTAACAATGATGAAAAGGATTAAATAGATTACCTGATGTTTCTTGCCAAAGTCGCCACCGTAAACAAAAAATAGCAGCAGTGAGGTGATTGCCATAACAAACAGCAACCAGGCGGTAAAGCTCACCCCTTGCAGGAACTCCAGACTTTCCCCAGGGTTGCTCTGCAATGCTGACACCACATAAGGGTAGCTAACTCGCCCAAAGTTGTAACCTACCGGAATATAAAAAGAAATAAGTAGCAGAATGAGAGAGGCAAGGCAGAAGGTCAGCCGGTTTTTTCTGGCAATAAAAAGTATGATGAACGTTAATGCAACGTTACCCACACCGGCGTAACCTGTGCCGACGGGAATGGCGACCGCGGCGATCGTTGCCGGAATAATCCATTTTAGTGCTGACTTAATCACTGTTGGATTTTCTTTTAATCTCAGTGATTGTTTAGAAATATCTACTGTATTTTCTGGCATAACACTTTCCCCGGACTTACCAATATCAGCGCATCTCTCAAAGGCGGCGCAAAATACATCAATCCGGGAAAGGATTAAATGACGGAAAATGGAGATATTCCTGAATATAGAGGGTGGCTGGATGGATCACCCTCAGGGAAATGTTAAGAATGAAAATTTAAGCGTATTATCAGCAGGGGGGTATGCCGTATAAAGTCATGAAGATTTAAGCACCACCACCGCATAAAAGCAGGGGGCGTGAGTGGCATTTTTGAAAACACAATCGGCAGGATCGCCCAGCTCCAGGCAATCACCTTTATGCATCTCAAAAACGGTGCTGCCTTCCTGAAACGTGAGCGTACCTTCAAGCACCCAGACCAACTGACGGCGTGACAGGTAAGATATTGCAGGCATCGGAACGGCAACCCCTGGCGGGAGCTCGACACTCACCAGGTCAACGGGGATTTGTCCGGGTGATACATGGCGTCGGATGTAACCGGTCTCCGGGTCCTGCCAAACTGCCTGTTGATCGTGTCTGACCAGCGTACCGGTCTGAACCTCGCTCAGAGCGATTAACTGGGACATACTCATATCAAAAGCACCCGCCAGACGCGCCAGCAGAGTGGCGGTAGGGCTGCTCTCACCGCGTTCAATTTTGTGGATCATTGCTCTTGATACGCCCGAGTTTTCAGCAAGATCTGTCAGAGACCAGACGCGTTTTTCCCTTTCAGCCTTCACTTTTTGCCCGATGCGCTGGTTTACATCGTCTTCTTTGCTGGACATGTTGTCTAACATAATGGATAAATAGGATAGTGAACAATACATCTACTTTAGTGACAGAGAAACGGGGTGTCCATCATGAAAATACGAACCGCAAATGAAGGTGATGCAGAAGTCATTGCTGACATTTATAACGACGCAGTACTCAATACGACGGCCATCTGGAATGAGAAAACTGTTGATTTTCTCAATAGAATTAAATGGATGCGCGACCGAAAGGACGCTGGCTTCCCGGTACTGGTTGCCGTTGATGAGGAGGGGAAGGTTCTGGGCTATGCCTCTTATGGTGACTGGCGTCCGTGGGATGGCTACCGTCATACGGTAGAACACTCTGTTTATGTCCACAAAGAGGCTCGCGGCAAAGGTGCGGGTGTGGCGCTGATGGCTGAGCTTATCCAACTGGCTCAGCAACAGGGCAAGCACGTGATGGTGGCAGGGATCGAATCAGGCAACGAAGCCTCAATTGCACTGCATAAAAAACTCGGTTTCACCGATGTCGGACGGATGAATGAGGTGGGAACCAAGTTTGGACGCTGGCTCGATCTGACCTTCCTCCAGCTGCGCCTGGACACCAGAACTCATCCCTGATACGAAACAGCACAGGGAAGTGTTGTGGGTATAAGGCATCAACAACTGCTTCGCAGCGATAATCTCAGCTGATACTTTTATCAACATACTGAATTCACACCAGACAATAGCCTGAGAAAACTGATGCAACCTTCAATGCCCAACTGGAATGATCTGCGAATATTTCTGGAAGTTTATCGTTGTGGCAGCCTGTCAGCGGCGGCACGTCAGTTGCGCATCGACGTATCCACCGTATCGCGCCATATCGCCAGCCTTGAAAAATCCCTGGCTGCCCCGGTTTTTCAACGGCTGCCAGCCGGGTTGAAAGCCACCACTAAAGGGCGAGAGATTCTGTCCTTTATCGAATCGATGGAATCCCATTCGCTGGCGATGATGCAGACGGATAAAGCCGGTGTCAGTCATTTACCTGCCGGAGAAATCAGGATTGGCACCATGGAAGGGATTGCGTCGTTCTATCTGGCCGGAAAGATCGGTAAATTTAATGAAAAATATCCCAATATCATGGTGGAGTTATTAACTTCATCGCATCAGGTACATGTGAATCGTCGCGAAGCCGATCTTTTTCTCAGCTTTTATCCCTATGATGGTAAAGGGCTGGATATTCTGCCGGTGGGTAAGTTCAGGCTCTGTCTGTATGCTCATGATGATTACCTGCAAAAATACGGTGCTCCCGCGAATATCGCTGAGTTGCGCCATCATAAATTTATCAGTTATATCAGCGATCTGATTCAGCTGGATACCGTGCGTTGGCTGGATGAGGCGATTATTAATCCGGATATTATCTTTAGCTCCAGCAGCCTGGTTGCACAAATGTTTGCCGCTGCCAGCGGAACAGGCATTGCCATGCTGCCGGAATTTATGCAGGCGGAGCGATTTGGACTAAAACCGCTACTTAAGGAATCGGTTGAAGTGAACCGGGTGGTATGGCTCTCCGTTCATAGCGAGCTGCGTTATCTGCCAAAGATGAAAGCTATCATCGCATTTCTGCTGGAGATGTTCGGAAATGATTATCCCAACGATCCCGGCATTCGCTTAACATGATGTCATTGCACTGACAAAGTGCACCGATTGATGATAACGCATTAAATTAAAACCCCAATTCTATCAACAGAATGGGGTTATTTTTCGCCTCTGTAATGGTGATAAATCTTATCATGCGGCAGCAATTCCTGTTATTGGTGCAATATCACCTTTGCAAAAATGCAAGGGCGAGTGCTAAATCGCCAGTTCCTCAGGGTTATCCCGTTTGTTAGGATTTTCGTACAGACGGGGGGATTCACAATGAACAATGAAATAGCGACATCAGAACAAAGCATTAATAAGATCTATTCTTCAGGGGAGTTTAAATCGCATGTGAGAAATAAAGGCTGGGTAATTACCTTTCTCGTGCTGGTCACCTTTATTTTTTTCTTTTCATTACCACTGCTTAACACGTTATTGCCAGCCGTGATGAAATACCAGATCGCGGGTTCATTCAATATCGGGTTGTTATGGGTCATCCTTCAGTATCCATTGGGCGCGGCGGTGGCATGGTGCTACGCAAAAAAGATGGGGCGCTATGACGACCCAAAATGGATCAAACATTATCTGGCAGGCGGTAAAGCGAAATGAAAATGAAATGGCTGATAGCAGCATCGATACTTTCTCTGTTTTCTGCAACGGCAAATGCTGCCGACACCATGGTTGGACAGGGTCACAAATATATGACCTTTGCCATATTTACCGTTCTGTTCCTGGCATCACTCTCCATCACCTGGATTGCCTCACGTAAAAACAGTTCAGCGGGTGACTTTTACACCGCCGGTGGTCAGATTGGACCGTTACAGAATGGGCTGGCGATTGCCGGGGATTATCTCTCGGCTGCCGCCTTTCTGGGGGTATCCGGGTTGATCGCGCTTTATGGTTTTGATGGGGTTAATTACCTGATTGGTTTCTTCGTCGCCTTCATCCCGGTGTTACTCCTCGTTGCGGAACCGTGCCGTAACCTGGGCCGTTACACGCTGGGGGATGTGCTGGCCTGGCGTAATGGTTTCCGCGCCACCAAGTTTGTTGCAGCGGTATCCAGTGTCATCGTAGCGTTGTTTTATATGGTGCCGCAGATCGTTGGGGGCGCGGTGATCGTCAGGGCACTGATTGGCATCCCGTATGAAGTCTCCGTTATCGCCGTCGGGATGCTGATGCTGATTTACGTGGCGTTTGGCGGCATGCGTGCGACGACTGCGGTGCAGGTGACCAAAGCCGTGTTGTTGATCTCTTGCTGCTTTATCCTGGTGGTGTTGTCCTGGTTACCTTTTGGTTTTAACGGCCTGGCGTTTCTCAACACCCTGACGGCAGACCATCGTCTGCAACAATATGTCATGTCGCTGGTCACCGATCCTTCGTTTTCACCGCAGGAGGCGGGGCAGCGGTTTTTAGAAGCCGGGCTTTACCTGAAAAAACCGCTTGAACAGGTCTCTCTGGGACTGGCGCTGCTGCTGGGCACCGCAGCCATGCCGCACGTGCTGATGCGATTCTTTGCGGTGCGTAATTCTACCGATGCCAGAAAATCAGTGCTGTGGAGCATGTTGTTTATCGGTGTCTGCCACCTGTTCATTATCGTCATTGGTTTTGCCTGTGCACATTACCTCGGTGCGGATGCGGTCAAAGCGGCGGATAAAGGTGGCAACCTGGCGGCACCTTTACTCGCTCAATATCTGGGGGGAGGTGCTGAAAGCTTTGCGGGCAACTTCCTGCTGGCGCTGGTTGCCGCAATCTCTTTCGCCACCATCGTTGCGGTTGTTGCTGGGCTGACGCTGGCCGCTGCTTCTGCCATGGCTCATGACGTCTATGTGGGTGCGATGAAGAATGGCGTCGCCACCGAACGCCAGCAGGTTGCGGCGGCGAAAATTGCCACGCTACTGATGGCCGTGGTGGCGGTCATTGCCGGAATCGAAGCAAAAGGCCAAAACGTGGCGCACCTCGTCGGTCTGGGTTATGCGGTGGCGGCTTCCGCCAATCTGCCGGCGCTGGTGATGTCACTCTACTGGCGGCGTTGTAACACCGCTGGGGTGATCGCCGGTATCGTCGGCGGCACCGTGCTGGCCATCGTCATGGTGATGGTTTCACCCTCAATGAGCTACCCACTGCATCAGCGCGCCGTACTGGAAGGCCAGCTAAAAACATTGGTCGCGGATGAGGCGCATGCGTCGTCGACATTAGCGGCACGTCAGGCACTGCAAACACAAATCGAGGCAATCCCGGATAACGCCACCAGCATTGTTGGCCTGAAAGCGCCGCTGATTGAGCTTAGCAATCCGGGCATCGTCTCAGTACCTGCGGGTTTCCTGCTGGTAATTGTCTTCTCGCTGCTATTCCGTGACGAACGCTCCGAGCGTTTATGGCCGGAACTGGCGGTTCGCAGGGAATTGGGACCGCAGCTGAAATGAACTCTCAGCCGTGAATGAATCCGGCTGTCTACATAAGGACTGAATGATGTTTTTACCTGAAGTGAAAGTCGCTGCGGTGCATGCTGCGCCGGTTTACATGAATGCCCAGGCCACGCTGGAAAAAGCGCTGGCGTATATTGCGGAAGCCAGCCGTAACGGTGCCGGGCTGGTGGTGTTCCCTGAATCCTTTATTCCTGGATTCCCGGTATGGGCGGCCCTCTGGGGACCGATCCATAACCACAGCTGGTTTGAGAAAATGGCAGAAAACAGTCTGCTGATTGATGGTCCTGAAATCAAGGCACTGTGCAATGCTGCTGCCCGGCACGATATTCTGATCTGCATGGGGTTCAGTGAGCGCAGCCCGGTAAGTGTGGGATGCCTGTGGAACTCGTCGGTGCTTATCGATCAAAGTGGGCAGATTATTAATCATCACCGCAAACTGGTGCCAACTTTCTATGAAAAAATGGTCTGGGCACCGGGGGATGGTGCCGGTCTGAAGGTGTGCGAAACCCGTATTGGTCGCGTCGGCGGATTGATATGCGGCGAAAATACTAACCCACTGGCGCGTTATTCGTTGATGGCTCAGGGGGAACAGATTCACATTTCGCAATGGCCTTCGATCTGGCCGACTAAGCGACCTTCCGCCGGGGGGAATTTCGATAATCTGACGGCCAATCGTATTCGTGCCGGGGCGCATTCATTTGAAGCAAAATGCTTTGGCATCATGAGTGCTTCAGTGATGGATGATGAAATGAAAGCCATGCTCACTAACTGGGATAGCTCCGTCGCGGATATTCTGGAAAACACCCCACAGGCCGCCACCCTGTTTGTTGATCCAACAGGCACGCCGATTGGTGACACGCTGCAAAATGAAGAGGGCATTGCCTGGGCGACGTTTGACCTGAAGAAGATCATCGAGGTCAAGCAACTGCATGATGTGGTCGGTTACTACAATCGTTTTGATGTTTTTAACCTCGATGTTAATCGACGCCGCCTGGTACCGGCGACTTTTAGCGGCGATGACGTTCCACTGGAGACGGAAAATAATCTGCCGGAATTGCAATAACGCTTCCGACTGTTGAACAGGGGCCAGGGACGGCTCATTCCAGTGATTAAATAATATTCTTCCCAGCTATTTCTTTTCCTGGTTTTTGATCTTTTTATTGTCAGGAAACCGTAAAATTCATTCCGCTATGCAACCATCACGAAACGCCAATGTCTTCATGGAGGCATGATAATGTGTTTCTATGGTGAGCAATATGAAGAATAAAAAGATACTGGTAATCTGTCGGGATAATATTGGTGATAGTTTGCTTGCAACGCCGCTAATAAAGTATCTTTCCAGGAAAAATGAAGGAAGAATAGATATTCTGACCAATAGCTATGCTTCGCCGGTATTTGATGGAAATCCGTATGTCGGAAAGGTCTGGGTTTACAGTAAAACTAAACATTGCCAAAGCCGAGTCTCGGCGCTTAAGTCGTTATGGGAAAGGCTACAACTTTGTCTTGCACTCAACAGAGAAAAATATGATTGCGTAGTTATCGCTAAATCAATATGGGATAAACATTCGCTGAAGTGGGCTAACATTATTCGTGCAAAAGAAATTGTCGCCTTTGGTAAGGATAGCCATCCGCGGATTACCACACTGCTGCCGCTCCAGGACAGTAAACTCCACGTGGCAGAGGTGTTTTTCAACCTGGCAAAAGGTGTTTTTGATGGTGCCTCTGAGCCTGAGGAGCTTGATATTTATCCCAAAACCGAACTTGTTGACCATTATCGACGCCTGATCAATAACAAGGAAAATCAGATGTTGATTGCGATACAAATCAGCTCGCGCAAGAAATGCCAGCGTTGGCCACTGGAAAGTTTTATCTCACTGGTGAAGAAAATATCCGACAGAACACCCTTTCGTATTGTTTTGCTGTGGTCGCCAGGTGAAGAGGGATCATTGACGCACCCTGGCGATAATATTAAAGCGGAAATGATCACCTCCGCCTGTAAAGATATAAATTTAACGCCGATCTATACCGATTCGTTAGAAGATCTTAAAGCAGTGCTGGCAAATTGCCATGCGATGATCAGCAGTGATGGCGGGGCGGTACATATTGGTGCGGCGACCGGATTACCGGTGGTTGCCATGTACGGTAACAGCGATCCGGCCAACTGGCATCCGTGGAAAGTACCGCATTCTATTCTTCAGGGTAACGATAATAATGTCAGTAATATTACGTCTGAGCAGGTGTTCAAATCGTTAATATCATTATTACCGGCTATCCCTGAATTAAAAAATTATAATAGCCCAGCAAGACAACCGCTTTCCGGGTCGGATTTTGTTGCGACTGAGAAACTGCATGGTGCTGGCTCGTCCTGACGCACCGCCAACGAGGGGCAACATTGCGCAGCCGGGGACACCCTGATGGGATAAACAATGGCGTCAGCCACTGTTTATTTTTATCTTGAAAGTAATCGATTACAAAATAATAATAACGGTCATGCCCGACACGCTTAACACCCAAAACAGGAACCCGTCCCCCATGAACCCGGCGACTCTCAATACAAATCCCGACACTGACCTTCAGTTCCGCAATGTTGTGGTGGATATGGTGGATTGGATTGAGAAAAACCTCGGTGAGGATCTGCAACTGAGAAGGGTGACGAAGAAAAGCGGCTATTCCCACTGGCATTTTCAACGCCGTTTTACTGAGGTCAGCGGCTGGAAACTGGGGGAGTACATCAGGGCAAGGCGGCTGGTGAATGCCGCTTATGATCTGGCTTTCACAGAAAAAAGCCTGGCGGCCATCAGCGTTGAGTATGGCTTCAAGAGCCAGAATTCTTTTTCCCGAACATTTATTCGGTTGCTGCAAGTCAAACCCAGTGTGGTGCGTAAAGAACTGACCGGCCATCGCGACGCATTGCGCGAGCTGATGTTCCACCTGCTTCCCTGCGGGGACTGGTATCGCAAGGACGATTTGCAGCTGCTATGCGACAGACGGGGGAAACAACCCAGCTTAGTGGGTTGAATATCCATTCCTGAGGGGGCATACACGGTTGTTGGCATTGTATTCACGGCTGTGCCCTTGACTTTTTCTGCACCATCCCTGACCAGCTTAACCCGGCTGCCGTTTCAGGAGGTTAACGTATTACGCAGTACCGGCAATGCCTGAAACACCCGGCGGCTCGGCGTTGCGGAGGTGGGAGACAGCAGCAGCTCGCAGGTAGCTTCGGCCATCTCTGCCAGCGGCTGGGAAAAGGTGGTGAGTTGATAACCCAGCCAGCTGGCCTGTTCGATGTTATCGAAGCCAATCACGCTGATATCCTGGGGAATGCGTAAACCAAACTCATATCTCGCCGCATCCATAAACCCGCAGGCGAGAAGGTCAGTCACGCAGAATACGCCATCCGGGCGCGTCGTCTGACTCAGTAATTGCCGCGCGGCATTAACACCGCTTTGATAGCTGGTGTTACCGGGCCTGACCAGCGCGACCTCGGTATTGGCCTGCGCTGCTGCCGCCAGAAAGCGGGTTTCGCGGATCACCATACTTGGCGAGCGCGCAGAGGAGGAAACCAGCGCAATCTGCTGACAACCCGCGTTAACCAGCAGGTTAAAGGCTTCATTCATGGTCGAGCTGTAATCGATCTCAATGCTATCGGCCCCGGCAAACTGCCCCATACGGTTGATCACAATCACCTGCTGTCCGCTTTGCAGGCATATCTCAATCAGTGAGCTGGGAGGCTTACCTGATAGCACAATGGTGGCCGTAGAACGGTAATTTAGCGTCTGTTGCAGGGCTTCTCTGGCGCTGTCCTCACCGTCATCGGTGTTGATCACCATCACCGCCCGGCGATATTTATTCAGGCTGCGGGTGAGGTGCTCCAGCAAACTGGCCTGATACGGTGACGACAGATTGCCACCGAGGATACACACCGGGCGGCTGGCTTCTTTGGAGAGGCCGCGCGCCAGATGATTGACGTGATAGTTGAGCGCCTCTGCGGCCGCGAGCACTTTGCGCCGGGTTTCCGCCGAGACGCTGCTGCCGGGGGTAAAGGTGCGCGACACCGCTGAACGGGAAACGCCAGCGAGGCGCGCCACCTCGGTGGCGCTGGCAAAACCCGTATTTTTATGGCTCATGACGTAAACCTGCCGCATGGAGCGCGCTTTCGAGCGTAATGGCATGCTCGGCCAGCCGGGTCAGCGACGGCTTTGGTGTTTCAAACCATTCATCCGGATGCAGCTGACGCTTGTCACGGACCACGGCAAGGGCATCTTCCAGCGTTGGATAGCGTTGCGGGCATTCCAGATGCATAAACAACGCCACCAGTGCGACCGAGCGACTGCGTCCGCCACGGCAGTTAACCAGAATGTTGCCCCTTTTGCGGTTGCGGTAGGAGGGTTTATCGGGAATCTGCTGCTGGAGCGCGGAACGCATCAAATAATAACCGGCATGCAGCATTTCCGGTGCATTGCCGTCACCGTCAATCAATCCGAGTTTGTAATAACGCACCGCCCCGGCACCGTGATTCAGCAGATGCGCCGCGGCCTGGTCTTCCGGGGTGGTCACCCAGTCGATATCCAGATTCACCGCGCAGTTAATCACGATACCAATATCATGTTCTGCCAGCAGCGCTGCATCGCAGACGCCGCTGGAACCGCCGATATAGATATCCACGTCCCAGCCGGGAAAATCGCTGACGATCAGGCTCAGGGCCGGACGGGGATAATGTGTGGTTGCCGCTGTGTCCAGCGGGATGCCTGCCGCGCGCGCGACGGATGCAGCGATCCCCGGCGCGGAGGCCAGCACGGGCAGACCGTTGAAAATACCTGCCGCATCGCCGGGAACAGGCCCGGTCTGGCCGCCCGCTTCGCGTACCAGCAGCAAACCGGCGAGGCAATCCCAGGCATTCATATGCAGTTCCACATAACCATCGGTGCGTCCTTCTGCGACCCATGCCAGCGCCAGTGCACCGGAACCGGCGCGACGCACGCTGGCTCCCTGGTTCAGCATCGCCGCCATCACATCGAGATAACGACGCTGACTGTGGCGCGAAGACCAGCCCAGCTCTAAAGAGGCCCGTTGCATATCGTTAATCTCGTTACAGTGTAACGCCAGGCCGTTTTTTACCGCATAGTGGCCACGGCGTGTCTGGTAGAGCTCGTGACTGACCGGGTTGTAAATGGCACCCAGCTCGGTCACCCCCTGGTGAACCCAGGCGATACACACGCAGAAATGGGCAATGCCGCGGGCATAGTTGGCCGTACCATCAATCGGGTCTACCACCCATAAACTTTCCGCGCTGGCGGGTGGTCGGGCGCTTTCTTCGCCCAACACCAGATCGTCAGGGAAGGCGTCATTAATAGCCTGCAACACCAGGGCTTCAACCGCAGTATCCGCTTCGGTGAGAATATCCTGATGGCCTTTGAGTTGATATTCACCCGCTTTGCGCGACTGAAAATAGCGCAGCGCGGTCTCTCCCGCCTCGATGATAATGCGCTTCAGCGCCGCTTCACGTTGTTCTATGTCGATAGTGGTCAAGGTTATCTGCCTGTGATAAAGGGGAAAAAGGTGATTGCCGGGTCTGGTCAATCGCTACTTTTGATAGTTCAGGCTCCAGATATCCTGCCAGTCCTGACGGCTTTTCCAGTCGTTTTTGGCGGTTGCCGTCAGGTATTCCATCAGTTCTGCCCGGTATTTTTCGATGCCGGAGGCTTCATCCGCCGGGAGTTTTACCGTCTGATTGGTGGACATTTTGCCGTCCACGCCCTGTGGGGCGATGCCTTCAGCCGTTAACAGATAATGAATAAACAGTTTAGCCGTATTCGGGCTATGGCTGCCGGTGGCGATCACGCCGAGACTCGGGTAATTCCAGCCAATAAAGGGTTTCATGCCACTGCACAGGCCCAGTTTCATTCCCAGCTTGTTGTCACGAAATTTGGCCGTTGAAACCAGGCCAACAAAGTCCGTTTTACCATCCGGCGCGCCAATGGCCGATGCGGCATCGTTATCGGAATGGGTGAGCAAAACACCGTTGCCCGCCAGCGCCTTAACGAAAGCGGCAGTGGCCGATTTTTCATCGGTTTGCAGCGGCTTGCCGAATTCCTGCTGGTATGCATCGCGGATCTGCTGGTCGTAATGGGTCTCCATCTGGCTGAACCAGTCGGTATACGCGGGTTTGCTGGTGGGATCCTGCATCGCTACCCGGCCATGCCACTGCGGCTCGGTGAGCTGCCAGATATTGGTGACCGGACAGCTGGTGTGATGTTCGGTGTTGTAGGCAAAGACGTTCGGTGCCAGCACCACGGTCAGCGGTTGCTGATAGCGGGCGGCAATGTTGCCGCGCAGATCGTCCGGCACCCAGCTTTGGGCATAGCCTTTGTTGATCAGCTGCGTCATGCCTGCTGGCGCATCTTCAACGATGGCTACATCGGTCCTGACATTGTTTGCCTGCGCTTCGCGGCTCATGATTTCAATGATCTGCGGGGCATCAGCTTTTACCCCGGTTGCCTGTATCCCGTATTGCTCGCTGAAGGCTTTCGCCTGCTGCACAATTTTCCCGGTGGAGGCATAGACGGTGATGGGTTGTTCTTTTTTGGCTGCGGCGATCAGGGCCTGCAAATCGAAGGATTCCGCATGGGCCAGCGGGCCGCTGACCAGGGCACTGGTGACGAAAAGGGCAGTTAAACGACGTTTCATTTTGCTTCCATCATCAATTAAATAATCAGGGTTAAATCGCGGGAACACGTTGCCCGTGATGGTTAAAGAAATGCAGGGAGTGAGCGGGTAGCTGGCAATGCACTTGCTGCTGTGCCTGCCAGCGCGGGCGCAACTGGGTGGAGTGAAACAAACGATCGTTACCGGCCACCAGTTCAATCACCCAACTGCCGCCGGTGGGCATGATGTTATCGATGGTCATCGGCACGCTGTTGCAGACCGATTCCTCACTTATCACCACTTCTTCTGGCCGGATCCCGCAGACCTGCGCCGGTGCGTCCAGGGAAAAGCTTTGCTGTAAATGCTGCGCCAGCGGGCTTAACGGCTGATCAAGTGGGATCATATTCAGCCTGGGCGTGCCGATAAACTCGGCGACAAAACGGTTAGCCGGGGTGGCATAGATTTCATCCGGCGTGCCGACCTGCTGCATCTGCCCGGCGCTCATCACCGCAATGGTGGTGGCGAGGGTCATCGCCTCCCACTGATCGTGGCTGACAAAGACAATGGTGGTGCCGAAGGTGGCATGTAAGCGGCGCAGTTCCGCGCGCATTTCCAGCCGCAGCGTGGCATCGAGGTTTGACAGCGGCTCGTCAAGCAACAGGACGCCGGGGTTAACCGCCAGCATACGCGCCAGGGCGACGCGTTGTTGTTGTCCGCCAGAGAGCTGGGCCGGATAACGCCCGGCGTAATCGGCGATACGCAGTTTTTCCATCACGTCACGGCAACGGGCAACGCGCTCTTTCGCCGGGATTTTTTGCAGGCGCAGGCCGAAATCCACGTTTTGTTCGACGGTCATGTGCGGCCACAGCGCGTAGCTCTGAAAAACCAAACCAATGCCGCGTTTCTCCGGCGGCAGCCAGGTTCCCTGCATGACGGAATCCACCACTTTGTCCCCGATGATGATTTCGCCGCCGCTGGCATGTTCAATCCCGGCGATCATGCGCAGAATCGTGGTTTTACCGCAGCCAGACGGCCCCAGCAGACACATAAACTCGCCGTCTTTGACTGTCAGGTTGATGTTATTTACCGCCGGTGTGCTGCTGCCGGGATAGGTTTTAGTGAGATGGGTTAAATGGATTGAGGGCATGTTAGTTCTCCAGACCATCAGCCAGACCAGTCCCGGTGATTTTCTGAATCATCACCGTGCCAGCCCAGGAAATAAGCGCAATCATCAGCACCACGGCGTTGGCCGCCTGCTGGTAGTTGTAGTCAATCAGACGCAGGGACCAGGTTGTCAGTACATCCGTGGCGGGGGTCGCGAGAATCACGAACAGGCTCACGCCTTTGATGCCAGAAATAAACGGCAGCAGGATCCCGGTGGCCAGCGGGGCCGCCTGAATGGGGATGACAATGCGGGAAATACGCGCGAACCACCCGGCACCCGCGATACGCGCCGCTTCTTCAGCTTCTTTGCCTAATTGGGTCATGGCCGCAATGCCGGAACGGCTGGCATAAGGCATTTTTTCGGCAATCAGCGCCAGGATAAGGATCAGCGGCGTGCCATACAGCGCCGGAACCGGGCCTCGGGCCACGGCAAACAGCGAAAGAAAGGCGGCGGCAAACGCGATGCCGGGCACCAGATACGGCAGGAAAGTTAACTGACGTAACAACGCCGCGATCCAGCGCGAATGGCAGCGCATCACCGCGTAACCGACCAGCAATCCCAGTATCCCGCAGATGATGGAGGCTGAACCGACGATCAGCAGCGTGTTCCACACCGTATGCCAGAATTCCGGCGTCAGCAGGATGCCGTTACGCAGGGCGACGGTATCGAGGTTATGACCAATCCAGTACGCCAGCGTAAAGTTATCGGCAGTGAAGCGACCCGGCAGCGTCATTACCGTTGACAGAAACAGGGTGATCAGCGGAATCGCCACCCCCAGCAGCACAAAGCCCAGCGGCATGGCGGAGGCCAGCATGCGCCATGATCCCAGCGGGCGGCGACGTTCCATCACACCTTTACCGCCAACGGTGACAAAGCGTTTTGCCTCACGCAGCATCTTCATATCGAGAATCAGGGTGATCATGCCCATCAGCATAATCACCGTGGCGATCACCGCCGCGACGCCGGACTGACGCGTACCGATCGCCCGGTATAACCCGGTGGACAGGGTATCGAAGTGAACCGGAAGGCCGAGAATATACGGCAGGGCGAACTCGCCGATACAGTCGGCAAAAATCAACAACGCGGCAGACAACAGCGCCGGGCGCATCAGGGGAATGATAATTTTGCAGGCAATGGTGCTGCGGGATGCGCCCAGCACCCTGGCGCATTGTTCCATCTGGCTGTCCATGCGCTTCAGGGCATTGCCGACAATCAGGATCACCAGCGGCGCGTAGTGCAGCACCATGATCACCACAATCGGGAAGTAACCATAGGCCATCCAGTTCGGTGTCTGGATCCCCATCGCCTCCAGCCAGCCCGGTTGGCCGCCAATCGCATGATTTTTAAAAATGGTGGTCCACGCCAGGGCGAAGGTCCAGGAAGGCAGCATAAACGGCACGATAAGCAGGGTGGCGAACCACTTTCTGCCCGCGACGTCGGTACGATTGATCAGCCAGGCCAGCGTCATCCCGACGATCAATGCACCCACTACGGTGCTGAGAGCCACGGCCAGCGTATTAAGCAATGGCGTCCAGAGCAGCAGATCCGACATTTTTGAGGTCAGGGTGCGCAGCAGGTAGTAAGTGGTGAATGCGCCCTCAGTGGCATCGGTGCGACCTGCGTCACCGCTTTGTACCAGCACGGCATTCAGCAGTACCGCAACCACCGGGGCAAGAATGATCCAGCTAAATAGCATCAGCAGCAGCGCACCCAGCAGATTCGCCGGTTCCTGACTGATGATGGACAACGCGTGGCGGAGTCGGGTCCACGCTAAGTTGCGAGGGTGAGTTTCGGTTGGATAAGACACAGAAGCATCCCTGTCGGTTGAAAACAGACAGGAATATATCGGCGCAATGTTACAGTTTTGCGACCTTTTTGCACATATGTGCAAAATGTTGCACGCGGCACATTAGCCGCCAGGAATCAGAGATTCTCCCTGCGGGGTGGCAGCCTGTTGCAGGCATTCGATGATCAGACGATGTAACGGGGCATTATGGTTGGCGTAGCGCGTGACGACGATCAGTTCACGATAAAACGTCAGGTCGCCAAGGGGGATCACCCGCAGTGCACACTGCCGCTCCGTCCACAATCCGGCCCAGGGAACCAGTGCGATACCTAAACCGTTTTCGACCATTTTTACGATGGCATCGATTTCATCCACTTCCAGCGCCAGTTTCGGTTCCAGACGATGTTCGCGCAGGAACATGCTGACCTGACGCCCACCAAACGAGGTGCGATCATAGCGAATAAACGGCTGACTGCGCAGCAGCGGCAGCGGTTCATCGCCCGTAAGCGTGGCGGGGGCAATAAGCACATAAGGTTCGCGCACCAGGGTGTTATGCCACAGCTCTTTCGCCAGCGGGAATCCTGGTTTGATCACCACCGCAAGGTCAATATTCCCCGCTTCAACCTGGGTCAGCAGGTTAAAAGAAACCCCCGGCAGCAGTTTGGTTTCCAGTCCTGGCGCGGTGGCGTGCAGCTGTGTCAATGCCCGTGGCAACATGCCGGTCTGAATCGAAGAAATCGCGCCAATTTTTATCGAGCCGCGGTAATCATTTAAATTTTCCGGCTGCGCCATGCGGGAGAAGATTTGCAGAATCTCTTCGGCCATCGGTAATGCGCGATTGCCGTCAGCGTTCAGAATGGCGGTGCGACCGGAACGGTCAAACAGCTGCATCCCCAGCGCCTCTTCCAGACTGCGAATTTGTGCACTGACTGCCGACTGCGTTAAACCAATCCGCTGCCCGGCGGCAGCAAAAGATCCTAACTGAGTTACTGCCACAAAGGTCTTTAGCTCACGGAGCATAATATCCACACTCATCGAAAAAATTGTTGTTTGACGAAAAATATATTCGCTTTTAATAAAAAATTTTATCCTTATTATCACAGAATCACAACGACACCAATACAACCCTGATTCTGGAGCACAACATGGCGTTAAGTCCTTTTCACCTTGCGATTCCTGTTTACGATCTGGCTGCTGCGCGTAGCTTTTACGGCGAAGTCTTTGGTCTGAGCGAAGGCCGTTCCAGCACCCAGTGGGTCGACTTTGACTTTTATGGTCACCAGCTGGTGATCCACGAACATCCTAAAACCGCGACCCAGGATCATGCTCATACCAACCCTGTCGATGGCCACGATGTGCCAGTGCCGCATTTCGGCATTATTCTGAGCTGGGAAGAGTGGGAAGCGCTGGCTGCCCGTCTGCGCGATTTCAAAACTGAATTTGTGATCGAACCCTATGTCCGCTTCAAAGGGCAGGTGGGCGAGCAGGCAACCATGTTTCTGTTTGACCCGTGCGGCAATGCGCTGGAATTTAAAGCGTTTAAAGATATGAGCCAGCTGTTCGCTCGTTAAGACACTGCCAGGGCGAGGTTCGCCTCGCCAGATCACGGGACACTATGGTCAAGCAAACATTAACGTGGCGGCGCGATCCCTCGGGTGAACGCTGCATGATTGTCACCTTACCCGGGCATCCCACACCCCATTCTCTGCTTTCCCAGCTCGCGCGATTTCTGCAAGCGAATCCACTGCCTGGCGTGCGTGATATCGTCCCTGCGGCACATTCGCTGGGCATTCACTATCAGCCGGAAGTGCTGTGGCGTATCGATCATTCTCTGTCACCTTACAGCCAGCTGGTAAATCGACTGGATGCCATCCTGAGTCGCTTTTCCCCGCAGGAAACGGAGCAGGGACGCGAAATGGTCATTCCTGTCTGCTATCAGGGCGAGTACGCGCCAGACCTGATGGCGATAGCGCAGCATTGCGGGATATCTCCTGAAGAAGTGATCAGCCGTCACCAGCAGAAAGTAGTCGATGTGCTGATGTTAGGCTTCTTACCCGGTCATCCCTACCTTGGGGCGCTGGATGCGATCTTTACCTTGCCGCGTCGCGCCACACCGCGTCTTTCTGTCGCCAAAGGATCGATCGGTATCGCCAACCAGATGGGGGTGATTTACCCACTGACCTCACCGGGCGGCTGGAACCTGATAGGGCGAACGCCACTGACCCTGTTTTCCAGCGAACGCCAACCGGCATGTCTGTTGCAGGCCGGTGATCGTGTGCGCTTTCGGGCCATTGATGAAGCGGAATTCAAAGCGCTGGAGGAAATGCCCTATGTCGCTTGAGGTGTTACACCCCGGCATGGCCAGCAGTTTGCAGGATGAAGGACGCTACGGCTTTCAGCAGGCGGGTGTTCCGATATGTGGTGCGATGGATCGTTATTCACACCGCCTTGCCAATTTGCTGGTTGGCAATCAGCAGGACTGCGCTTCACTGGAAATTACCCTGCTGGGGCCGCGGCTACGCTTCTGGCGTCGTGCCGTTATCGCCATCTGTGGAGCCGATCTGTCACCACACATTGACGGCCAGCCGGTGCCGGTGCAGCAAACGGTCGCTGTCCCTGCGGGGGCGGTGCTAGGGTTTGGTCAACGCCGACAGGGGGCGAGAGCATATCTGGCCGTGCATGGTGGTTTTCACGTTTCACCCACCATGAACAGCCACAGCACCTGCCTGATGGCGCAATTTGGCGGTTTTGCCGGTCGCTATCTGCGGCAGGGTGACCATCTGATTACCCGCAATACCTTTGCCAACGCGACGCCCCGCGTGTTGCCTTTTAACGCGCCCGCACTGTTCCCCCGTGCGCAACAACCCATTCGCCTGATGGCCGGACGTCACTGGCAGCAACTCGCTGCTGATATGCAGCAACGTTTTCTCACTGCTGTTTATCGCATCGGACAGGATTCGAATCGTATGGGCTACCGCCTGGAGGGGGAAGTGATTACCCGGGAACAGGCCATGGAACTGCCTTCGGAAGCGGTGGATTACGGCACCCTGCAATTGCCACCCGATGGCCAGCCAATCATCCTGATGGCCGATGCGCAAACCACCGGGGGCTACCCAAAAATTGCCCATGTCGCCAGCGTTGATCTGCCCCGTCTGGCACAAATGCTGCCTGGCGATGAAATACGGTTTCGGCTGATCAGCGTCGATCAGGCACAACAACTGGCGATTGAGCGTGCTGAATGGCTGAATGCGTTGTGCACGTAAGGGGTATTTTATCTGCGGTAAATATAAACCGGTCAATGACCGGTTTTTTTATCCCTGTTATCTGGCTGCACCAAAATGAGGATATTGCCTGCATAGCGTGCAGCGGAATAAATGATCGCCTGCTAAGTATTATTTATTTCCCTTTTAACGGATCAACAGAGGGGGAAATAAGCGGAAAAATAACCGCGCAAATGAAAATAAAAATCATTTAATTCATCCATCCATCATTTTTATCCTTCAGTGGCACTAAGCACGAAACATTTTTATCAGTTCGACAAATGGCATTTCTCTTGCTCCAGATCAATGACAGTGTTCAGAAAAAAGAATAGCCGCCCGGCTGAGATTGAACCTCCATTTCATTGTTTTATAAGGCAGGTGACAAATGTCGTATGAAGTTGAATCACAATTAACCTTACCTCGTGGGCACACCCGGCCACAGTATCGCGAGAGCAGCGTCGCCCGTCGTGCTGCTATGGCTTCCATGACCGGCACCGCCATTGAATATTATGAGTTCGGCATTTATGGTTTTATGGCGGTTATTATTGGCCCGCTGTTTTTCCCCGGTGGAAATGATACTGCTGCACTGCTTTCGATATTGGCGGTATTTGGCAGCGCGTTCTTAATTCGTCCATTAGGTGGTGTTCTGCTTGGCAGACTTGGCGACCGTATCGGTCGACGCAAAGTATTATTATTGACCGTGCTCGGCATGGGGGGCGCGACGGCAGCCATTGGATTGTTACCGACCGCCGCCGCTGTCGGCATTGCGGCCCCGCTGCTGCTGGTGGTACTGCGCCTGATTCAGGGATTCTTTGCCGGGGCTGAAATCATCGGTGCGGCGGCATTTGTCGCTGAATCCTCCCCCACCGGGCGACGCGGTTTTTATGGCGCATTCACCCCGGTGGGGGTGGCGCTCGGTGGCGGGTTCGCCGCGTTGGTGTGCGGGGTGACCACCAATCTGCTGGACAATACTCAGCTTGCGGCATGGGGCTGGCGCATTCCCTTCCTGCTGACCATACCCTTAGTGATTTTCTCGGCGTTAATTCGCCATCAGGTCGAAGAAACCCCGGCCTTTAAAGCGTTTCTTGCCAGCAACAAAATTCAAAAACGTCCGTTCAGCGATGTCTTCCGTACCCAAACGCCCGCCATGTTACGTGTCATCATGCTGACGTTTGGTCAGAACGCGGGTTACTGGATTGGCCTCGTCTTTATGAATATCTATCTGACCTCCTGGCTGGGTTTTGACAAAAAACAGGTGTTTTGGCTGATGGCCTGTATCAGCCTGGCGATGGCCAGCATGATGCCATTCTGGGGCGGTCTGTCAGATCGCTATGGCCGTCGCGCCATTCTGCGCGTCGGATTTATCGGCTATGTGGTGCTGGTGATCCCCATGATGATGCTGATGGATCACCACAATATCTGGCTGGCCGCGCTGGCAATGTTCATTGCTACGCTGCCGATGCCGATTGTGCAGTCGGTGGGATATCCCACTTATGCCGAGCAGTTCCCGACAGCAATGCGTTACACCGCCATGGCGATCAGCATCAATATGGGGGCCATTCTGGGAGGGGGCATCACGCCTTATTTAGTGACGCTGCTGATCAATAAAACCGGTTTCCTGCTGGTTCCGGGCATCTTTATGGCATGCGCGGCGTTACTGAGCTTATGGACTTTGCTGCGCCTCAAAGATACCCATAATGAGGTGCTGAAATGACCCCTTTTAGCACCCCAGCCGCTTTACGCGCCGCGATAGCGCGCGGTGAATGGCGTCAGCCCACCGCTGGGCTACTGGATGGCTATCAGCAAGCAAATCTGGTGGTGTTACCACAGTCCGCCGCCTATGAATTCCTGCTGTTTTGTGTGCGCAATCCCAAAGCTTGTCCGGTGTTAGCGGTCAGTGAACCGGGGGAAACCGAAATTTTAATGGGAACGAGCCGCATTGACCTGCGCACCATGTTTCCCCGTTATCGGGTCTGGCAACAGGGACAGTTGGTGGATGAACCCTATGATCTGCTCGATGTCTGGCAGGATGATGCCGTGGCGTTCCTGCTGGGATGCAGCCACTCGCTGGATGGTGCCCTGCGCCGTGCTGGCATCCCGGTGAGCCTTGCCGCACCACCGGTTTATCTGACGCAGGTTCCGTGTCAGCCCACCGCCCGCATGCAGGGATACGTGGCCGTGAGTATGCGCCCCGTCGCGGCAGATAAAGTGGATGAAGCGGTGGCGCTGAGCGCTGCCTATCCTTCTGCGCATGGTTTGCCGTTGCATATCGGTGATCCTGCCGGGATCGGTATCACTGATCTGGCAGCACCTGACTTCGGTGTCTTCCCTGGGGTGAAATCCGGGCAGGTGCCGTTGTTTTGGGCGTGCGGTGTCACACCGCAGCAGGTGCTGCCCGCCCTCGGGTGCGCTTACCTGTTTACCCACTACGCCGGGCATATGCTGGTTCTGGATGACGCGGTGGAACACTACTCGGCGCAGCTGCGCTAACGCCATTTGATGCGTGTGTTTAACGCACGCACTTTGGCATGGTATATGCATCGCTGACTGACTCACTTGTCAGTCGGAGCAATAATATGACCAATACAGCATTGACTAATGACGTCGTCGTTAGTCAAAAGAAAAAATGGAGTCAATTGGCTTTAGGTTTGCTTTGCATGATATCGATCTCCAGTCCACAGTATGTCTGGGCATTATTTACCCGCCCATTAATGGAAAAACTTCATGCTCCGCTCGCCGAAATTCAGATTACCTTTTCAATTCTGATTATTCTGCAAACTTTCTTCTCACCCATCCAGGGCAAGCTTATTGATCGCTTTGGTCCACGTAAATTGATTGCTGTCGGAACCGTATTGACCGGACTCAGCTGGATGCTGGTTGCGCACATGGAATCACTGATGGAGTTGTATCTCTATTATGGTGTGTTGGGAGGATTAGGCACCGGCATTGTTTATATTGGTGTCGTTGGTCTGATGGTGCGCTGGTTTCCTGAGAAGAGGGGGTTTGCTACCGGCATGGTGGCAGCAGGATATGGTATGGGGGCGGTGCTGACGACGTTTCCGATCACCACTTCTCTGGCAGTGAAAGGGCTGGAAAATACCTTATGGCAGTTTGGCCTGATGATGGCTGTGGTGGGTTTTATTGCCAGCCAGGGGTTGCGGGCACCCCATCGTTCCATTGCGGAGGGTGTTGCATCGCCTGACAATGTCAGCAGCAAACACTTCACCTCAAGAGAAATGTTACGTCAGCCACTTTTCTGGTTGATGTTTATCATGATGACCATGATGTCGACTTCTGGCCTGATGGTGACATCACAAATGGCCATCTTTGCTGGCGATTTTGGTATTACCTCGGTCACGGTACTGGGTATGGCTGCGCTCCCGCTGGCAATGACCATTGACCGTTTTATGAATGGCCTGACGCGACCGGTCTGCGGCTATATTTCCGATCGTATTGGTCGTGAAAAGATGATGTTCATTGCTTTTGGTCTGGAAGGTTGTGCCATGGCGTTATGGCTGTTGTGCAAAGATGATCCCCTGCTGTTTGTATTGCTGTCCGGGGTGGTCTTTTTTGGCTGGGGAGAGATATTTTCATTATTCCCGGCCACGCTAACAGATACATTTGGCACCCGTTTCGCAACGGCTAACTATGGATGGTTGTATATCTCGCAGGGAATTGGCTCAATCTTTGGCGGCCCGCTGGCGGCATTACTGTATCAACATACCAGCAGCTGGAGCCTGGTATTCGCCTGCGCCATCACGCTGGATATTGTGTGCGCATTGCTGGCCTTACTGGTACTCAAACCCTGGCGCAGCCGCTTTATCCAGCAATTAAAAGCGTCTGCCTAAGCGAGTTCGAATTTATTCTGCCGGAGTGACGGCATCGTTCTGAAAAATTCCTGTCACAGGAAAATACCAGCCGAATCTCTCGTGGCTGGTATTTTTTTATCTTTATTGCTGAAAGCCTGTTTTAAGTTGACGTGTTTTGTTGTTGCGTAATGTTACAAAGGCCTGTTACCAAAATTAAGTGACAGGACAGGGTGTAAAAACATGGTTGAGACATCGATCACAATTTTCATCATTGCGATTCCTGTAGGGTTACGGGTAACAGATTGGGTGACTTTGTTAAGTTGTCATGTTTGTTTTCCAATCGTGACTTTCATATCCAGGGGCGCACTGATGAAAGAAAAGAATAATATTGCATTACCTGCTAAACGATGGTGGTATTTAATGCCAGTCATCTTTATAACGTATAGCCTGGCTTATTTGGATAGGGCAAACTATGGATTTGCCGCAGCATCGGGAATAGAGAAAGATCTGGGTATATCTCATGCGACTTCATCGCTTATTGGCGCATTGTTCTTTCTGGGTTATTTCTTTTTTCAGGTTCCGGGTGCCCTTTACGCCGTTCATCGCAGCGTGCGGAAACTCATTTTCGTTAGTTTAATTTTGTGGGGTTGCTGTGCGACCGTGACGGGATTCGTCACCAATATTCCCATGCTGATGGTTATCCGTTTCATATTGGGGGTTGTGGAAGCGGCGGTGATGCCCGCGATGTTGATTTATATCAGTAACTGGTTCACCAGGACAGAACGTTCCAGAGCGAATACCTTCCTTGTCTTAGGGAATCCTGTGACTGTGCTATGGATGTCAATCGTATCAGGATACCTGATTGACGCCTGGGGCTGGCGGGAAATGTTTATCATTGAAGGTGGCCCTGCAGTGCTGTGGGCATTTGTCTGGTGGGTTTTGGTCAGAGATAAGCCGTCGCAGGTGACATGGCTAAATGCTGAGGAAAAGCGCGTTCTACAAAACCAACTGGATGAAGAACAAAAGAACATTAAGCCGATGCGCAATTATGGCGAGGCTTTACGGTCAAAAAAAGTGGTCATGCTGTGCTTCGTGCATGCACTCTGGAGTGTGGGTGTTTATGGTTTTATGATGTGGATGCCTTCCATCCTGAAAATGGCCGCCACCATTGATATTGTCTCCGTTGGCTGGCTCACCGCAGTGCCATACTTTGCCGCCATTGTTACCATGCTGTTGGTTTCCTGGTTATCGGACAAATTTCAAACCAGGAAGGTATTTATCTGGCCATTATTAATGATTGCGTCGATAACCTTCTTTAGTTCCTGGCTGATGGGTTCCCAGCATTTTTGGACTTCATACGGTTTGCTGGTATTGGCTGCGGCTTGTATGTACGCCCCCTATGGACCCTTCTTCGCTTTTATTCCGGAAATATTACCGAAGAATGTGGCAGGCGTTTCAATGGGGCTGATTAATTGCTGTGGCGCGTTAGGGGCATTTCTTGGAGCATGGTTAGTCGGTTATTTAAATGGTCTCACTCACTCGCCAGGCGCATCCTATACCTTTATGGCTATTTCATTGTTGATGTCGGTTGTCGTGATGTTCTATGTTAATTCGTCGAGCGATAATGATTCAGAAATCAGCAAAGCTAAATTGATGATGGAATAACAGGAAATTGAGATAAGGTCATCGCCTACGCACTGCCAAAAAAATGTAATGATTATGGCGGTATTTATTGCCGCCATAATGGATACCAATCCTTTCTATCTTTGCATCCATTCAGTTCACTTCCTCTCAAAAAACTGCCTGTAAGATGAGCCATTCCAGGTAAGGGGTGACAAATTGAGTCAATGTTAAATTCTGGTTATTTATCTGTCATATAACGATATTTCATAACTAATCACGCCAAAAAGGTTGCCAGATCTGGATGAATGTGGAAATCTGTCCGTCTGGACATCCAAACATCTAGATGATGACAACTATAAATAGTAAACATGACGCAACTAACTTTAACTAATGAAATAGAGCAGACTGAATCACCAGGCTCAGCTGTTCACACCATCCGCAGCGCTTCCGATGTCAGCCAGTTAGTCAACAACTCCACCCAGGCGCGCAGCAATGCACGCATCATTGTTGCCATTGCGCTCGGCGGTATCTTTCTTGATGCCTACGATCTCGGTGCACTGGCCTTCGGGGTAAAAGACATCACGCGTGAATTCGGTCTTGGCCCAAAAGGCATTGGTCTGGTGGTCTCCGCGATCACCATGGGTGCCATTGTCGGCGCGCTGATCGGCGGTTATCTGACTGATAAGATTGGCCGTTATCGTGTCTTTATGGCGGATATGTTTTTCTTTGTCTTTGCCGCTATTTTGGGTGCTCTGGCACCGAATGCCGAAGTGCTCGGCATCAGCCGTTTTATTATGGGGCTGGGTATCGGCATTGACCTCCCGGTAGCGATGGCTTTTCTGGCTGAGTTTTCCCGGCTAAAAGGGCGGGGCAACAAAGCCGCCAGCATCGCGATGTGGTGTCCGACCTGGTACGCCGCCATCTCGGTTTCCTACCTGTTGGTGCTGGCCTTCTTTTATTGGCTGCCGGAAAGTCAGACTGCATCCCTGTGGCGCTATATTGTCGGATTTGGTGCGGTTCCCGCGCTGGTGATCCTGACGATTCGTAAGCGTTATATGACGGAATCTCCGGTATGGGCCGCCAATCAGGGTGACCTGGAGCAGGCAGCGCAAATTCTGCGGGTGTCCTACAACATTCCGGCAGTGGCCGCTCCACAGGCGGAAGCAGCAGGTTCGTCAACCGCTATCAGACATAAAGCGAGCTGGAAGAACTACGGTTTACTGCTGCGGGGCCACTACCTGCGCCGTACCATCCTGACCAGTGTGATGTCTTTCGTGTCACCTTTTGCTTACGGTGCCATTGCTTTTGGGTTACCGATCATCGTTTCCACGTTGTTCCAGCAGTCGATGCTGACCACCATTTTAGTTTCGCTGGCGCTCAATCTGTTTTTCGCTTTTACCGGTGGATTGGCTGCCGTAAGGCTGGTGCCGCGTTTTGGTGCGCGAGCGATGAGTATTGCAGGGTACGCGTGTCAGTTAGTGGCCTTGCTGGGACTCGCGCTGGCGGGACGACCTGATGATGAGCTGAAGGCGGCCTTATGCTGCGCTTATCTGGCGCTATTTCTGCTGGGACAGGGGTTTGGACCTGGTGCACAGACCATGGTGTATGCCTCACTGAGCTACCCGGCATCAATACGTGGGGTTGGGGTAGGGCTGAATCAGACCATCACCCGTTTCGCCACCACTATCGCGCTGTTTTTATTCCCGCTTCTGACCGCAAGTCTGGACACCGGCCTGTTCTGGGTGATTGCCCTGTCGCCGGTGTTGGGTCTGCTGGCACTGTTTGCGATCCGCTGGGAGCCTGCTGGCTATGACATCGATGCTGAAGATTATGCCGATGTTGTGCAGCGTTAATACGATAATTATCCAGGAAAGAAAAAATGTCTTTTACTGAAATTCAGGTAGTACCGGGGCCGGCTAACTATTACTGCTTTCCGGGCGCGATCCGTGAATTAAACAATTTCTACAGCGAATCTGACTTACAGCACGCGATGTGGTTGTATGGCGAGCAAGCCTTGCAGGCCGCTCAGGCCTGGTTGCCAGAGGCATTTACGGTTGAATCTGCCGGTAAAGCCTGTATCCGTGAGCACTGTAATGAACCGCTGATAAGCCGTCTGGCTGAACAGGCCGGACCGCGCTGCAAAGTCATTATTGGCGTTGGTGGTGGCACGGTGATGGATAGTGCGAAAGCGCTGGCAGCCCGTATGCAATTACCGGTGGTGTTGATTCCCACCATTGCGGCGACCTGCGCAGCCTGGACGCCGCTCTCCGTCTGGTATAACCCACAGGGGGAGAATATCGGCTATGAGATCTTTAAACAGGCGAACCATCTGGTTTTAGTTGAGCCAGAAATCATTCTGCAAGCGCCAGCGCCTTACCTGCTGGCGGGGATCGCCGATACGTTAGCCAAGTGGTATGAGGCCAGCGTTCTGGTGGGGAGTGCCGAGGCCGCTACAGTGCCTTATCTCGCACGTACCGCACTCAATATGGCGCACGGACTCAGGGAGTTGCTGCTCAGTGACAGTGCAACCGTATTAGCCGATCAATGCCATGGAACATTGACCGCGCGTTTTATCGCTGTGGTGGATGCTGTGATTGCCGGTGGCGGATTAATCGGCGGGTTGGGCGAACGTTTCACCCGCGTGGCTGCGGCTCATTCGGTACACAATGGTATGACGGTACTGCCGCAAACGCATAGCATTCTGCATGGTATCAAAGTGGCGTACGGGATTCTGGTTCAGGTCGCACTGATGAAGGACGAGCAGGAGCTGCAAATGCTGCTGAGCTTCTATCGTCAGCTGAAATTGCCAACCAGCCTGCGCGAACTGGGTATCGATATCTCAGACAAAGCACAAATTGATGCGATGATTGCCCATACCCTGCGTGCGAAAGAGACCATTCACCTGATGCCGGTTAACGTCACTGCGGAAGTGCTGTTCGAGGCGATGGAAACCGTTGAGCAGGCAACTGAGACAGTCAGCAGCGTCGATATTTAAACAGGTTACGCGACCGGGGAGCAGGGCATCATTTATTCTCCCCGGCGCTATAAATGGGAACAAGCCTGGTCGTAGCGGTAAGATTGTCGAAAACTTCAGTTTCAGATGTACTGATGATCATCCCTTTCTTGCGCAGATTCAGCACATCGGCGGCGATACGCTGTTGACCAAACCAGAATAAACCGTCCAGCGCCGATACCGATAATCCTTCTTCCAGTGCGCGTTTGAGACGTTCGCGCGGCGCTTTTGTCTCTTTGGCGATTTGCTGGTAAGGGGCGGCTGTTGCTCCGGCAGAATCTATTCGCCGGATACGGGTTACCAGCCGGTACTGGAATTCATCTGGGATGCTGCTTAAGTCTGATTTCAGGCTCCAGGTACAGCCAAAACGTTTGCCGTTGAACGTAGCGCTTTTACGGGTAATAAGCAGCTCATCACGCAATCTGGCAATCAGCTGCGGGGTTCGTACCAGCAACAGCCGGAAAGGCAACTCAAAACTGGTGACGTAATCCATATGCAGCAATGCAATACGCAACCTTTCTTCCGCACCCGCCTGCAACTGACGGCACTCCTCAAGAACTTCGGCCCACTGACGGGTGCGGTCAGGCGTTTCGTTTAGCTCCATGAAGCTGTACTTCTCTATCTGATACTCTATCCGTTTTAGCATTGCCGCAGGTTTTCCTTCTTCAGGGAACTTAACCAAACCACTGTAACTGCCCAAATAGCGCTTAAGTATTTCATATTAGCGCGCAAAAATCCGTCTCAATGTTGCAACATCCTGAACGGGATGATTGTCTTTGATTAAATGATTGCCAATATATTTCCTTCTTACCTGCGGTTATAATTATTAATATTCGGATCGCACGAAAGAAAGCATTCAATAATTATAACAATCTGGCAGCAAATAACAAACAACCAGCAGGGTGTAAGTCGATGCCCCCTCTGGCTGCCCTCAAATATTAATTAAATTTTGTGATCCACTTCAAATAAATTATTTAAATAACATAAAAACAGAAAAAATAAATCACTTTGTTATGCAAATGCACATTGTCTTGTTTCGCCAGGAATCATATCTTCTTCTTATCAAAAGAAACTGTTATTAAATCATGGCCCCATATTATACAAAGTAGAAAGACATTTCATTACAGTACAAATAATAAATTAATCAGATTCCTGTGCCCTGAATAATTCATTATTTGCATTTTTGATCTTCTAACAAGTTTAAGGTGGTGTCACATGGCTCAATTAAATGAAATTGATGACATATCGCATGACAGGAAAACCAATGTCAGATGGCATATTGTTATTATTTTATTTATCATAACGGCAGTGAGTGTGGGGGATCGCTCAACGCTGGCAATTGCAGGTAAAGATATGACATCTGCCCTGGGTATCAACCCCGGTCAGATGGGATGGATATTCTCGGCGTTTGCATGGGCATACTGTCTGGCGCAGATTCCCGGTGGCTGGTTACTCGACCGTTTTGGTTCGAAAAAGATTTACCTGTGCGGCTTGTGTCTGTGGTCCGTTTTTACCTTGTTGCAAGGTTGTGTGGAAATTTTCCATGGTCTCGGTGCCGTTGTTTGCTTCACCATTCTTCTCTTCCTTGTCGGCCTGTGCGAAGCGCCGGTGATGCCGGGCAATAGCCGTTTTGTTGCTGCCTGGTTTCCGTCTAAAGAACGTGCTACTGCCGCTGCAGTATTTAATTCCGCACAATATTTCGCCACGGCTATTTTCGCCCCGATAATGGGATGGCTGACACTCAATTATGGTTGGCAATCGATTTTTATCTTTATGGGCGTGCTGGGAATTGTGATTACTTTTACAGCGGCAAGAGTAATTCATAATCCATTGGATCACCCCCGGGTTAATAGCGAAGAAATTGATTATATCCGTCAGGGTGGGGCACTGGTGGATATGGACCAAAGTAACACCAAATCAAAAGCCGGATTTGATTTAAACGCCTTAAAACAATTAATGACAAGCCGTATGTTATTGGGGGTTTATCTTGGTCAGTATTGCATTAACGTTCTGACTTTCTTTTTTATTACCTGGTTCCCACTGTATCTGGCGATGGAAAAAGGGCTGAATATCAAAACAGTCGGGTTTATTGCTGCCATACCGGCGATTTGCGGTTTCCTGGGCGGGCTGATGGGGGGCGTTATTTCGGATCGTATTCTGCGCATCACAAAATCTCTCTCCGTTGCACGCAAGACACCGATTGTCCTCGGCATGTTGCTGTCAATGGTGATGGTGTTCTGTAACTATGTCGATTCGATTTATCTGGTTGTTTTATTTATGTCTTTAGCGTTTCTCGGCAAAGGAATTGGCGCACTGGGATGGGCGGTGATGTCCGATACCGCACCCAAAGAGATGGCGGGTGTGGCCGGTGGCATTTTCAACTTGTGTGGTAACTTTGCAGGGATTGTTTCCCCGGTGGTTATTGGCTACATCGTCAAAGCAACCGGGCACTTTGAATGGGCGCTGGTGTTCGTCGCCATTCATGCGCTGATCGCCATTTTCAGCTTTGTGGTGATTGTCGGTCCGATCAAACGCCTCGAACTTAAAAGAGCGGAATAACACGGTAACCAACGGCTAAACAACCATCGAAATATCGGTGGTGTTGATTCTGACTCCCCCTCTTTTATGAAGGGGAGTGGATTATAAACTGTGATTAAATAACCATTCTCTGGCCGCGTTGATATAGAAAAACTTCCTGGCCGATCCCATATGATCAACACCCGCAAATGTCAGAAAGGTGATGTTGCCGTTTTGCCTGAGGTAACCGTTCATTTGTTCGGTCAGTTTATCCTGTTTATCTTCCGGGAAGATTAATGTCGGGTCCAGGAGCTCAGATGGGCGAACGACTTTAGCACCTGCGTTTTCCCATACGGGGACGCATTTTTCATTCCACGGAGTAGCTTTAGTGTCATCTGAACCGGTAATAATCAGTACTTTCTGGTTAGCCAGGGTGACAACATCAGAGGGCCGCTGCTGTCCGGCAATAATGAGACCGGCGGCATAAGTGCCCGGATATTTCGCCATCAGCCATAACGAAGTCATTGCCCCCATTGACCAGCCAGTGCAGTAGACCCGTTTAGGATCAATTTTGAGCTCTTTATCCCGGCGATCATCAAGATTTGGATTACCGTAATTCCAGGTATTGCTCAGCAGTGATTGCACAAGGCGATGTGTGTTTTCAACGTCGCTGGTGTGTTCCCAATAATCATTCATCGTCGTGCGTTCATAGCGAGGGGTGATCACCACACACTCATGACGTGCCTGTTCTTCAGGCAAGCCCCAGATGCTGGCGATGCATTGTTCGGTCAGTGTTTGCGCGCAGGTGCCATCATAGCTGGTACCGGAATGGGTCACCGCGAGCAACAGCGGATAAGATTTTTTCTCGCCGCCGGGTTTAAGGAAGGATGACGGGAGGAAAATGCTGTACTCCAGCCATGCTGAACGTGAGTCATCCCACCACCAGTGATTCTGTTCCCAGCCGTCAAGACCGCGGGTTACGACGTTATTGCCGCGCTGACCACTGTTACTCCAGATATTTTTACTGCCAGCATAGGTCACTCCGGAAAGTGTTTTTACCACCCCGAGTTGAATAAGTTCGACCCTGTCGCTGTCTTTCGTCGGCAGGCTCAGATCCGTGTCGTGATGAAACTCGATGATCACGTATTTTCCCGCAACCGTTTTCCCAGCCGGTTGTAATGCCGGGACGGAGTTGGTGTAGACACGGTCAATTTCTCTCGAAATGGCCGTCGCATGTGTAGCATTTTTATCCGCTGCCTGAGGCATTCCGGGAAAATATCCTGCTGCTGCAGGCACCACAGCAGCGTGGAAACTGGCAGCATTAAGCCCGGCTGCATCAATATCGGTATCATACTCGGCAGCGATGCCATATACCTTTTCGCCACCACCGGTGACTTCCGTCAGGGCATAAATACGCTGGAGACCGGGAGAAAGCGTTTTGCTGTTTTCACCGTCGCCCAGGGATGAAGAGGCTGCCATGAACCCATTGCCGCCACCGGATGCCCTGGCACCACTGACCATACCTGTCATGACAGCTCCCGTCAGAGCCGTTCCCACCGCCATAAAGCTTCTTCTTGATATTCCTGCCATCTCTTTTTACTCAATATGATAATGATAAAATACAAGGGGTTGATGACTTGTCTGCCACATTGATCAGCCCGCTATCTCTTTGATGTTTTCCAGCTGTGCAACGATAAAAGCGGCTGCCTTCTCAGCTGCACCTGGCGCAAAAGGCGAGCTGCGAGCTTCGTAGGTAAAACGGGTGTAGCTCTGTTTGTCAGGCATATATTTTGCTGCCCCATCAGCCATGGTCACGATGAATGTATGAGGGAAAGGTGAGGCATTGCGTATCAGGGCGCCGGTAACTGCGTTGAGCTCCGGCTGGACACAGACGAATACAATGTCACCCCATCGCATCAAGGTAATTGGCATGTCGGCATACCCAGCCGGGGTGTAACGGAAAGCACTGAGCGGACCTGTGGGCGCATTTTTAGCAGAAAAATTCACCACAGGTACGGATACTGATTTCCTGAACAGTGCGAGCGGCTTTACTGGACCGGTTTTGATCGCTGAGCACACTTTTCCGACTTCATTGCCCAGCCGTTCTCCCAACATCTCTGCAATAACAAAACCCGCTTCATGGACATCCTTTCGTGCAGGTTTGCCATCCGTTCCGCTAACATGGCGGTTTGCCTGGAGATAGGGAACCTGATCGCCTGCGGCACCGGGAAGGTAAAAGGCGACCGTGCCTGCACCGAAATAGGTTTCTACATGGCTCACGGTAAATCCGGCCAGGTCGGCACTGATGAGTCTCCCGCCTGCTGCATTTCGTGAAGCATCCATAACGGCAGGCTGGACAGCATAGTTAATCAACACCGCCAGCGGCTGACCATCGCGACCATCAATGCGCACAACCCCTGTGTGGGGATCGCTGAATCCTGATTCATCTGCCCCCAGCCACCACCCAGATGCTGTCTCAACATCCCGATTTACCCCGATACGACTAAACCCCGCTCCCGCACCCATTTTTGCTGGCACCAGACCGGAAAAAGCTTGCTTTATGGCTATACGCAAGGCATCGCAGTAGGCTTCAATCAGCTTTTTATCCTGAGGGGATAAGCTGTCCCCCCGTGTTGTGTCGGGGATATGGGGCGTGGAAAAACTATGGCTGGCGATGATGATGACCTGTGAAGCGGGTATGCCGGTTATTTCCTGCACAATGGCCTTCATATCTGCCACCAAAGACAGGGCAAGCGATGTCAGATCAACCACCACCATTGCCTGCGATAGCTGGCCGTCATTCAGCAACAAGGCTCTGATAAAAAGCGCGTCGTGTTCACCAGTGAAATCCCCGATTGGCAACAGATCTGTCAAATTAACGTTGCTGCGACCGACACCTGCGCGCAGCAGGGTATTTTCGCTCGAACTGGCCATAACGGGTTTTACTTTGAGCAGTGTTGCTGCGACCAGCCCAACACCTGTTTTCAAAACAGTCCGTCGTGATGTCAAATTTAACTCCTGAAGATGAGCAGCCTGAAGTCAGGCTATTTTCAGTGCCAGCTCGGTGCCGCGTTTAATCGGGAGCGTTACGGAAATGAATCCATTTGCCGGATCGCGTATGTACTCAAGAAAGTCAGGTTCCGCATTGTCATTCAGGATATAGCCACCAATGCGTAGCTGTGGCGCGATTACCTTAAGTACCTGCAGTGCCAGGGAAGGACCTTCAGCCGTTGGCCAGCCATCAATGAGCACAAAATCCACCGGGCCGCCCAACTCTTGCAACGTTTCTCTGGCATCTCCAATACGGATGTCGACATAGCCCTGAAGGTTAGCATCTGAAAGATTGCGTCTGGCCATTTCAGCTTTTTGTTCGACAAATTCAGAACCAATGACCAGACCCCCACCGTTGTCCCGCATCGCGGCGGCAAAGTAGAGAGTGGACATGCCAACTGAGGTCGCAAAATCAACTACGCGTCGTGCACGCATGCCGCGACAGAGCAGGTAAATCAGATTTCCCTGCTCTGGATGGATTGAAAAGCCGTACTCAGCAAAAGCATATGGGTTCCAGGCTGCTCCCTCTGCAAAAGTCTCAGGCGTCGGGTGGCGCCGTTCGCTGTTCATACGTGAGATCACCTTGAGGAACACGGGATCACTGATGGGACAAGACCCTGTTGCTAAATCTGCGTTGCGATGTGGCATATCGTTGCTCCCGTTAAAAAGGCTCATTCGAAATTTAAAGATAGCCTCGATTTCTCAGCTAGTTTCCAAATGGTACTTGTCGGTACCATAATGTTATTTACACAGATATGTCAATCAGGGAGTGCCCTATAACGATAACGAGAACAGCGAGTGGATAAGTCTTTTGGGCTATGGCCGAACATCTTGATTTAGTGTATAAATGTTCCATATCTGATCACGTAATAAGGTTAAAGGATGTCCAGAACGGGAAAAAAAGAACAGGATAAATTAGATGTCTTGCTGGATAATGCTTTTCTTCTTTTTATAGAAAATGGATTTTCTGCCACAACCACCAATATGATAGCCAGTAAATGCATGATATCAAAAAGGGAAATATATAAATTTTTTCCAGAGAAAAAGGATTTATATATGGCGGTCGTGGCACAAAATGCAGATAAGGTGCTGGATATTCCGCAACAGCATGAAACCATGACGATGGAGGATGGGTTAATAAAAATATTCCATCTGGAGAATGATTCATGGGTTGATAAGGAAAATGAAAGGTATAAGTTTCTGACAATGCTATTGAAAGACGGCATTGAACACCCGGATATTTTTGATGCCATGTATGCCAGTGGCGTAATTCATCATAGAGAACGTTTGCTTAACTGGATGGAAGCGCAAATTGCTGCTGGGCAATTAGCACCCCAATCACCAGAAAAGCTAGGTGTAATATGTTCTATGATCATGGATGTTGTTTTTGGTGCATTAACGCCAAAGCGGCGCGCAAGGGATGACTTCCCGTCCAGAAAAAAACATATCATTGCAGCATTAGACATAATTTTAAAAGGCATTAATGTTAACTGATAATTTTTTTGTGTGATTGTTTTCCCTTTCCCCTCATGTTGCTCACTGAAGATAGCCCCATTTTTTGCAGTGAAAATCCCGGCTTGAAAATCCTCATCTTGATCATTTTGATTAAAATCAACATGTTGAGAAGAAATCTTGCATGGCGGGAATTTTTACACCCATCAATTTTGTGATCCTTCTCTACTAAAAAAATAAATCCCATTGTAAAAAACAGTAAAAATGGTACTCATTGGTACCACTTTGAATGGCCTGATTTCAGAACACTGTCATAGGGAGTTGAGTTATGAGCAAAAAAAGAAGAGGCGGGAAAGTATCTATTTCATCCAGCCGGGTTTTGATCTGCTGCATGATGGGCGTTATCGGGGGTTCGGTTTCCTTTTTTGCTCAGGCTAAAGCGAACGAGGTGAACTGCGATAATCTGGTAAAACAGGCTTTCCCTGGTATGGAAATCCTTTCTGCCGAAATCGTAAAAAAAGGGCAGTTTAAAATTCCGGATGGACCGGGGCCCATGGCATTGCTGGAAAAAATAACGGGTATTAATGCCGCCGGACAGACAACTTTGGCAACGAACCCCGATTTTTGCCGGGTCAGCGTTTTACAGCGCCCCACGGCAGATTCGGAAATTAAAATGGAGGTCTGGCTACCGCTCAGAAACTGGAATGGTAAGTTCATGGGCACCGGCAATTTCAGCTGGGGTGGCTATTTCATGTACCCGGTTATGTTGAGCGGCCTGGAAAAAGGTTATGCCACTGCGAGTACCGATAACGGTCATGATGAAGGCAATCCGGCACAGAAGGGGGGCCGCTTTATCCTCGGGCACCCGGAAAAATTTACCGATTATGCCTGGCGCGCACATCATTTAATGGCCCGCGATGCGAAAACCATTATCAAGGCATTCTTCGGCCAGGCACCTGAGCGTTCATACTGGATTGGTTGTTCACTGGGTGGCATAGAAGGGCTGATTGAGGCAAAGAATTTCCCCGAAGATTACGATGGCATGGTGGTGGGTGCACCACCCAATCCATTACTTAATTTTAATGCTGCTCAACTGTGGCCGATGTGGCTGGTAAACAAACATCCTGAGATGAACCTGACACGCCAGCAACTTGAACGGGTTCATCAGGCGGTGCTTAAGCAGTGTGCCAGCCCGGTTGGCCAGAAGCAGGGGTTTGTGGAAGAACCCGATAAATGTGGATTTGAGCCTAAGCAGCTGATGTGCAAGCCGGGTGAGAAAGGCGATTGTCTTACGGCACCACAGGTTTCATTGATGGAAGCTATCTATCGTGGTCCGACCGACCCGCAAACGGGAGAACGTATTTTTCAGGGGCCAGCTAAAGGCAGTGAACTGGAAATTGACGATTATCTGCGTCAGCCACATCAGACCGCGCTGGACCTGTTCCGTTATGCGGTATATCAGAATCCTCAGTGGGACTGGAAAAATTTCGACTGGCATAAAGATATTGTCAACGCAAAAAACGTGCTCAATGGTCGGCTGGGGGTCGATACCAATCTGAAGCCCTTCTTTAAACGAGGAGGAAAAATTCTGATGTTTATCGGTTGGAATGATTTTCATAATCCACAGGATGCCGTGGCTTATTACAACGGCCTGATTGAACATTCAGGGAAACAGGTTAATGATTATCTGAGATTGTTTATCAATCCAGGCATGGCTCACTGTCACAGTGGTGATGGCTGCGACACATTTAATAAAATTGATGCACTTAATGACTGGTTTGAACATGACAAAGCTCCTGTGCAAATCACTGCACTCAGAGTAGTCGAAGGCAAAGTGGTACGCAGCCGGCCTTTATGTGCTTATCCACAAAAATCGCGATACCTTGGGAAGGGTGATATTAATCTGGCTTCGAGTTTTTCCTGTGTTAAATAGAAAAACCAATCATGTAATAAATATAAACTGAAATGAAATAAGTGAGTGATGAGTGATTCATTGCTCGTATTGGCAGATCGTACCGTGTTTTTATTCTGTATAAGGAGGAGTGGGTTAATAGAATTGGTTTTTTCGGGGTGATATAAAAAATTAAAAATCTCTGGGAGGGGTGTGTTTTACACACCCCATTTCAAAATCGTTTTTTCTGGTGTATGGAAATGAATAAAAAGATCCTGGCTGTAGCGCTATGTTTTATTTCTTCCAATGCGTTTTCAGCCGTCGTTTATGATAAAGATAATAATCGTTTAGATTTATTTGGTGTGGTGATTGGCGAATTCAGTAATGTCACCAGCGGGGCAAGAGCCAGTCGCGGAGATACCAGTTTCTCTGAAATTGGTTTTAACGGGCAAACCACGATCAATGACACTTTAAAAGGTTTTGGTTTTGTTGAATACCGTTTTTATACCTCAGCAGCAGAGGGTAGTCAGACTGAAGAGGTTCGTCAGGCTTACGCTGGCCTGCAAATCGGGAAGCATGATTATCTCAGCTACGGGCGTACTTTCGGCGTGATGTACAACGTCGAATCCTATGCCGATATGGCCCCATCTGTGACAGGAAAAACCTGGGCTGCTGATGATAATTACATGATGAACCGTACCAACAGTGTCCTGACATGGAAAAACACCGATCTGCTTGGACTTGATGAAAATCTGCATCTTACGGTGCAGTTTCAGGGAAAAAATGATACGACGTTCGTCAAATCAAACGGTGACGGCATTGGCAGCACGCTCTCTTATAGCCTGGGGAAATTCAGTGTTATTGGCGGATATAGCCTGTCAGACAGGACGACCTTACAAAAAGCAGACGGAAAAGGGAGCCATGCAGAATCCTGGGCAGTCGGCATGAAATGGGAACCGGGTAATTTCTATTTTGGCACCGTCTATGCCGAGACTCGTAACCTGACGTTGCAGGCAAATGATACCTTCGCCAATAAAACGCGTAATTATGAGGTTATTGGTCAATATCAGACAGAATTTGGCCTGCGCCCCTCGCTGTCCTGGGTTTATACCGAAGGGGGAGATCTGGAAAGTAGCGGAAGTTTTAAAGGAGGGAAAGCTGCAATGGCTAATTATATCGAAATGGGTGCCAGCTATGCGTTAAATACGCATGCGGGTGTGTATGCCGACTTCCTTTTAAATATGATGAAAAATAATGACTACACCAATAACGTTGGCGGATTGTTTGCTGGCACAGGGAATAAACTGGTACTCGGTATCTACTATGGCTTCTGAAGCCTGATGGGGTTTTATTCGTCAGATATCTTTCTGTGGAGAAATAATGAAAAAGAAATTGTTATGGAATCTGGTCTTAACCGGAGCGTTCGTCCTTGCCGCTGGACAGAATATTGCCCAGGCAGCGCAAAGTGGTCCATTAACTGTCGGGGCGGTGAAAACAGATATTACACCGAAAAATCTGCATGATATGAATCCTATGGGCGGTGATTTTACCGGGGTCCATGATCCTATTCATATGCGGACGGTATTGATTAATAATGGCAGTGTGGAAGTTGCGTTAATTTCTCTCGACGCTATTGAGGTCGGTGATATGACGAAAGTGCGTCAGCGTATTGCCACGGAGACAGGCATTCCTGCGGACCATGTATTTATTACTGCAACGCATGATCACAGTGCTCCTCGCGTGGGCAATGTCTCTCCGGGCGCGCTGGCACATGACGGCACCCCGGCCTCGAATCAATGGAGTGAGTGGCTTTATCAGCAGATGATCGCCTCACTGCAAAAGGCGAAAAGCCGGGCTCAGCCCGCTCGATTTGGTGTCGCCAGCGGTCAGCTTGATATTAATGTTAACCGCGATCGTTACAGCGCCAAAGGATGGGATATTGGGTTCAATGCGAACGGTCCATCCGATAAAACGCTGTGGGTGATGAAGTTCGCAACCCCCGCTGGTAAACCGATCGCCGTAGTTTCTAACTATGCAGTTCATTCCGTTGTGAGCCTCGGTATTAATCAGGTCAGTGGTGACCTGGCCGGTGCGGCCGCTGACTACGTGGAGGAGAAACTCGGTGGCGATGTCGTTTCGCTCTGGACGCTCAGCACGGTTGGCGATCAGAATCCGCGAATTTTTAACGCCGGGCAAAAGGCAGGCCGGGGCAATGATGCGGAGTTCGCATGGAAAGCGGTTAATGCACAGGGGGCGATGGCAGGTGACGAAATTGTTCGGGTGGCGGACAGCATCCGGCAAATGACTTCGTCAGTATCGCTAACGGCCAGTGAACGCGTCGTTGGCTGCCCGATGCGCACTGGCGCGCCAGACATGGGAAATATGAATCAGAAAAAAGTGGATAAAGTTAATCTGCACCTCGGTTTGATCATGTTGAACCAGACGGCGCTGGCCGGTGTTTCTGGCGAAGTGGTCACGGCAATTGGCCGTCATCTTGCTGAACAGGCGCCAGTAAAAAATCTGCTACTGATGTCCATAGTGAATGATCGGGTAGGTTACCTGCCGGACGATGCAGCTTATGATCGTCCGATTTTCGAGGTCCAGGGAAGTCCGGTGGAACGAGGCTGTGCAGAAAATGCCATCATCGACAATTTTACGGCGATGATGAATAACGCGCTTACAACCAGATAAACTCGCACAACGCGGTTTTGGTAACCGCGTTGTCTGCTCCGGGTTGCGTTGTTGATGCGCGTAATGATAGTTATGTTAAATTAGTCGTCCTGATGCACACCCGGAATGCCCCCACTCGTAGCGGCGCGATTTATCGCGCGGTTTTTTGACACCGCGCACTGGATTGCGCGATAAATCGCGCCGCTACGGCATGTGCCAATCTGACGCCGCTATGGCAAAATTCTGCCATCATGGCCCTGCTCTTTCCTCAGATTTCACGTAGCGTCGCCTGCCGTGTTAAGAGCATGTCGTTTTTCCTGAGATCACTCATGTTGCACATATACAAGGCATCTGGATATACATAAGCATATGTGAAAGACTCTCTGTATTGAAGTCAACCAACCTGGGGAACGTCATGAGAACCGTATCAATTTTTAAAAACGGAAATAATCGAGCAATACGCTTGCCACGTGACCTTGATTTCGAAGGCGTAAGCGAGCTGGAGATTGTCCGTGAAGGTGACAGCATCATTCTGCGTCCGGTCCGCCCGACCTGGAGTTCATTCCCCCAACTCGAAAAAGCTGGCGCAGATTTTATGGCAGATCGAACAGATATTGTTAACGATGAAGGAAGATTCGATCTGTGAACAAGACGTACATGCTTCCATGTCTGTTCTGATTGCCCCACTCTTATCTCCGTCGTGTCTAAGCTCCTGGGTTCAGAATGCCATCAATCTGTTGTGAAGTGAGGGAAATCCCAAAGAATTGCTGATAAAAATCATGCGTTTCTTTCACCATATCAATATCGCTGAAACGTGCCGGATACAGCGTTTTCGCCAGCCACAGGATTTGTATTGCTTCCTCACTGGTTTCACGGCACCACCAGAACATGCCTTGTGGATTGACATAAACACGGTGAAGCCGCACCGCGGATACTCCCTGCCAGGCAGAAGAATGCAGGAATTCTTCAGCATCCCGGCGATTCATGGCAACAATCACATCTGGGTTGGCCGCGACGACTTTCTCCAGCGGGACTTCACCATTGGCATTTCTTTTGGGGCCAAACCAGCTTTCCGCGACATTGTGCGCTCCGGCTAAATCCATCCAGTCCTGATTTAATGACGGACGGCCACTGGTCGTCAGAGGTGTGCCCATACTGTGATAGATTTTGACCTGTTCGCTGGCGGGTAAACCTTTCAACCGTTGCTGAATCAATGCCACATTACGGTCGAAATAGTGCTGGTAAAGATTATCTTTTGCCTGAGCATCCGGCCCTAAAGCCTGCGCTGTCAGTGTCACGCGCTCGCGCAATGCAGCCATCGAGTTGGCCTTCAATTCCAGCGTTTTCACTCCGGCTTGTGCCAAAACCTCTGGTTGTGTCAGATGCATATTGGAGGGAATGATCAGCAATTGCGCCTTAAGAGCAATAACCTGTTCCGGATTGACTTCATGACCGCTGGTGACACTGATCACTGGCACCTGATCAATGCCGGGATAGATCTGGCGGAACAGCGGGATGCGTTGGGCAATGGCGGAAGTGCCAACGATATTTTGGCCGTAGCCCAGCATAGCAATAATGGTGTTTTGCGCCGGCCAGGGCGAAGCAACCCGGATGTCACTGTGTGGCGTGGTGGTGGCAAAAACAGTGGCAGGCAAAAACAATAAGACAATGAACAAGCGGCGAATCAATGAAAGCATGGTGATTCGGTGCCTTCGTGACGCAGGCACCGCTCCTGAGATTAGAAATCGAAAGTGACTGAAGCACGCACTTCACGCCCGGTACCCACAAAGGCACTGGCTGAACTCCCGCTGCCATCGGTGTCACCCGGGAAAATCGAGGCCCAATAGTGTTCGTTGGTCACGTTGTTCACGGTGAGTCGCAGCGTGGTCGGCACGTCTCCCAGCTTCATGGTGTAACGGGAGCCCAGATCCAGAGTGGTGTAACTGTCAGCCCAGGTGGTATTCAGGTCGTTACCAGCCCGTTTGCCGGTGTAATGCACATTGGCGCTGTAAACCAGCTCTGGCATAGAAGGAAGGCTGTACTCAACAAGGACATTGGCCTGCACTTTCGGAACACCCACGACGCGCTTATTACTGGTATCTTCCGATACGGTGTCTTTAAGCATGGGATCAAGGAAAGTCACGCCGCTGTAGATATTCAGGCCCTGCCACACATTGCCGCTGGCAGTGAGTTCCAGCCCTTTATTGAGCTGATTACCCTGCTGCTTGTACACCATATCGGTGGGGTCAACATAAGCGAACGGGCGTTTAAGGCGGAATAGCGCAGCACCCAGATTAAGCCCCTGTACTTCGGCTTTCAGACCAATTTCATATTGCTCGCTGCGATACGGATCCAGCGTCTGGCCTTCGTTTTTCACCCCTTCACCCGTAGGGGCGGTTCCCCCTTGCTCAAGGGAATCGGCATAGCTGATATAGGCCATCAACGATGGGGTAATTTTATACATCAATGCCAGGTTCGGACTTAAACCGTCCTGACTGATCACCCCGGTTTTTTGCCCGGAATTATTGTAGTTACTGGTCTCAAGCCAACACTGGCTGAGATACATCATTGCCGACCACTGTGGATTGAACGTGACGGTGTCACCCACGGTGATATTTTGCTGGGTGGTGACGCTGGATTTATAACGCGCACCATCAGTGATAATTTTCCCGTCGCCCGGTTCCTGCATCGCGCTGGGATCGTAATAATTAGTGGTACCCAGGTTATAACGCTGGCTGCTGCCTTTGGCAGTATAAATTGACCAGACATAACCTGTCGTTGCAAAGGCCAGATCATGGCCAATGCTGCCAGTATCGACATGACCATTTAATGTCAGGGTGTTGCTCAATACTCTGAAACGCCCGGCAGCAGCAGAATCGCTCAGCGAACGACTCATCGTGCCGGCATTATCGGTCAGCGTATTGGAAACTGTGCGCATTGCACGATCCGCCTGCTGGTAACCAACGCCAGCATTAACCGACCAGTTATCGTTAAAGTAATGAATCAGATGAGTGCTGATGGTATCGGTGGTCAGGTCATTACCGGCGGTGGGTAAGGTATAGTTTTTATTTTTCGAGCTCGGGGCTTTTGGCAGCTGAATACCTTCACCATAGCTAAAACCGCCGACATAGCCTTTTTGCAAAAACTCATAATGGCTGGCATCAAGCTGCAACTGGGTGCCTGGGCGAATATTCCAGTCCAGTGCCAGCGCGATCAGTTTGCGGCGCAAGGTACTGTCTTTAACATTCCCTTCGCCATCTTCATTCAACAGATTCAGACGGTAGCCAAACTTATCATCATCGCCAAAATGTCCACCGAGGTCGACATGGCCACTATAAGCATTGCGGCTTTGATAGCCGAGTGTGACGCGATGTAAAGGCTGTTCGGTGGGACGCTTAGCGACAAAATTAAACTGGCCCGCCGGGCTTGCAGGCCCGTAAAGTGCGCCAGTCAGGCTATTCAGTACATCCAGGCGTTCCAGCATTTCAACCGGAAAGGCAGTGGTTGAAACGATATTCAGACCATCAAGGCGGCTATTCGCCACCACGCTACCCTGCATGCCACGGCTTTGTGGACGGCCCACATCCATCCCGCCACGCGCCTGCATTTGCGTACTGGGCGAGTATTTCAACAATTCACTGACGCTTTTCGCCTGCTGATTATCAATCATCTGATGAGTGACGGTGGTGGTCGAGTAAGGCGTATCCACCCAGGATAAATTGCCGAGAGGCCCGACATTAATATCCGGGGTGGTAAAACCGGCACCGGCCTGGCTATCGGCGGCACTGTCCGCTGTGGCGGCAGCGGTTACGACCATTTGCCCTTCTTTATTCTTCTGAGACGTTTTATTAGTCACGCTGGGTGAGTTTGTTTTTGCCACTTCACCAGGGAGTGTGTCTGCTGTATTTGCCGCGCTGACTATCCCTGGTAAACCGACAAGAATTGCTGTGATAAAAGTTTTATTCATAATACGCGCACCGCTATATATGTAGTTATATTACGGCTGCGCAGTATATACCCATGTAACAGACATCACAATTGTTTACTTTTTGCATTCCCGCTTAAACATTTTTGATCAATTAAAGAGCGAAATTAATCACATAAAACATAATAATACTAAGATATATTTTCGCGGCGTAACTTGTTGCTCAAAGTCAGTACAATTTGCCCTTACCCTCTTTTAAAACGCCACCTTATTGCTAATCCTGATAAAGTAAGCAGCAGGAAAGAAAATAAGGTGTTCGTTATTGCCACGAATGATAACAATATCGTTTTTATTAAGTCACCCTTCTGTATCTCTTGCGTGTTTTTAAGATTATCGAAAGGTTGAAATGTTTGCTTCAACGTGAATATTAAGGAGTTGGTGATGTTTTTCCAGTCTATCGGTAACTCAACTGCGATAGTATGAGATCTGATTAACGAGTAAATTATGGTGAACAATGGAATTGATAACAGAAAGATGAGTAATGGCCTGCGATAATTGGTGCCGTAATCTGACAATAAATAATACATATTACTGATACTGAATAATCGATGTAGCTTATTTTTCGTATTAAGTAAGCTCTCTTGTTCCAGTGAAAAAAACATGCCCTCCAGATCGCGGTTTCTTTGTGATTCCATGATGTATCTGAGTGTTCGATAACATGAGGCATCATGCTCCCCCTTTCTACGCATGAAATACTTCCTTTTGGGAAACAGGCTTCCTTCGGAAATTTTCGCGCCAAACATCTGAGGTGCGGTGTTGAAAATGGTATCAGTTAATACCAACGCATGTACGACATCCCGGTACCGTAAACTTAACTCATCAACAATGGAGTTCGTAATTGCTATGCCGTAGATGGCGTTTTTCTCATCGTTTTCTATCGTGGATAATTGCAAGGCTCCTAAAGTACTATCATTTATGGACAGGTTTTCGATGGAAGACATAAACAAGGATAAACCTAATTTACGAAGATTAGATTTTACTATTTTTATCGTTATAATTTCAGAACTGGCAGGAAATGTTATTGATGGATAAAACTCTTCACCAGTACTGTTTACAAGGCAGCTTTCGAGATGGATTGAAATTTTTGCGTGGATGTTGATGTTTATTTCGGTGTAATCCTGGAAAATACAATCATAAAAAAATAAATGTTCGTGTTCTTCTTCCTCATCACTGGCCGTGATTTCTGCGACAATCTTCGGTGTTTTAGTATTTTTGGCGAATCTAATTTTATCTATAAAAGATACATGTTTAAATGCGGCTGGCATTTTTCCAACGCATACGCATGAACTAAAAATACATTCATTAATATCAGGTATTAGTAAGCCGGGTGAATCACTCATCCCTTCCTGTGATATTTCAAAGTAATTACAAACAATCTCCTTTATTGTAACGTTACCTATGAGTAAATCTTGTTTGCAATTTTTAAAAATAACGCTTCTGCCATTTTTTAATCCAGATAGCTCAGTTGGTGCGTTGAAGTCACAGTCCTCAAACTGTATTGAACTTACGGAGTCAGGTATGTCGATGATTTCAGTGGAAACAGTGGCATTGGTGAAAATTAATGCTATGTCATCAAGGCCCAATAACAATGATTTCACATCATTCCAGACCGCGTCTGTGATGTTATCTTCGATATGAAGTGACCCGTCATTAAGTTCCATACAGAACCCCATTCGCAATCCGGCCTTTATCGCGTCAGGGTTTAGATTTCCACACCTTATTAAGGAAGTCTATGCCCCTGGATCCTGGTTCCGGCATAAATAGCCAGCAGACTCCCCAATACGACCAGCAATAACCCCGCTTTAAACGATAGGCTCATCGTTGTCCCTGGAATATCTTGCCTTTCCTGTTTGTACAGGGAAGGCAAGCCACTTAGTTACAACAGCCTCTAAGAATCACTCAATACATTGCGTCCTCAGCTTGCTGGTAAGCTTCGCAATGAATTCACCGGGCGGAAGATTAACTCGGCAGGTTCAGTTTGTTGTAACTAATACCATCTATCCGCCTGTTTATCTCTCTGGTAAAGATAAGAAAAAATGTGCAATCACTTCGCTGGCGTTAATCTGCAGGCTCGGTTGCCCGGTAATACGCGGATGGAAAGACTGGCTGTTACCGGGCCAGACGTGACCTCCTCCCCTCACCGCAAGGACGGTAACCTTACCAACAGGTGGACAGTTGCTGTAATCAGTACGCACGATCCTTGTGGGATCGGACATCACAACAACCGGCAGGAGTACGGGTTTGGACTGACCAGTACATCCGTTGTGTCTGCCCCAAAACGCAGCCGTTTCAGCCACAGATGTGACCTGTCCCCCTTCCCCCCTGCCGCCAAAATCTTCCACCCATCCACCCTCGTAAGGCATGATGGGGTCAGCCATGCCGTTTATCTGCATCACCGCAACTGGCTTTTCAGGCCGACAAGCCGGGACCAGATCAGCAGGAAGTGAACCCGCCACAGACGCAATGGCGGCGATACGCGATGAAAGATCACAACCAAGACGCTCGGTAAACAATGCTCCATTGGATATGCCAGTGGCAAAGATACGCCTGCGATTGACGGCATAGCTACGCTGAACCTGGTCGAGCAAAGCCGCGACGAAACTGACATCATCCTGCGGATTTTTGATAGTGGTGCGACCATCATTCCAGTGTTTATCCACGCCATCAGGATAAATGACGATAAAACGGTCTTTGTCGGCCACCGCATTGAGTCCAGTCATTCTCGCCATCCCGGCTCCTTTCATTCCTCCGCCATGAAAGGCCAGAATCACCGGAAATCCGCCACCCGGAGGGGAGCCATCAGGCACATGGAGGGCAAAGGTTCTGGCCTGCCCTCCAACCAGCAAGACCTGCGCCGGATCGGCCGCCAGCACAGGGCCGGACAGAAAAAAACTAAGAACAACAAGCCTGAAAATATTTCCCATCACATTCATTTGCTTATCCACCCACTATGGGTCGGTTTAGATATCAGAAACCTGCCGGGGATGATGTTCATTGATTTTCCCTATCACCGCAATAGTTAGCATGATCACAATACCCGCATTTATTGTTAATATGATAATGGTTACCATGGTTATCATTATTCCCATCGAAGACACACTGTCTTCCACCATACAAACTAAGGAATAAGACCATGAAAACTATCAAAGCAATGACCATCGCCGCCGCAGCCGCTCTTTCTCTGATGTCAGCTGCCAGCTTCGCACAGAGCATCTCCGTTACCGCCGATACTCTGGACGGTGCTGAAGCTCAGGTTGCCGCTCAGGCTGCACAGCATGGCGATCAGTATAAAATTACCGAAGCCAACACCAATAACCGTGTGCACATGACCGCCGAACTGTACAAATAACGGATGGTCGCAAAAGGAAGTGCCGGAAGAGGTCGCCCCAAAGGGCGGCCTTTTTCGCTTATGAAATCTGTGGAGAGCAAAACATTCGTCCATCCGGCCCGCGCGTTAATAGCCCGGCCAGCCGTACCGCGAATCCAACAAACGCCTGTTCATCACATCCCTGTCGGGTCATAAACTGGGTGCCCACCCGCAAAGCAAACTTCCCGGCTGCCTGAGGATCGTTGCAGGTACCGACCAGCACCCCCTGACGGGCCAGGCTGTCGATGACGCAACTCGCCGGTAAATCGTCGCTCATCGGCACCAGCAACTGGTGAGTCGCGGTTTGCTCCGCTGCCGCCGCCATTACCGTGATGCCCAGCCCTGTCAGCGCCCCGGCCATCGCCAGCGTATTGCGGCAAATTTGCTGCGCATAACGCGCACCGTCTTCACGCGCCTCGCGCAGGGTAACCAGCAGTGACGGCAGACATCCGGCGTCGGCGTTGGCGATAAATCGCTGCCCGATAAGCTGCGCTACGTGTTTCCCCTGCCCAATATCACGCCCGGCAATGATGCTGTGCGGGCGTCCCGGCAGCGTTTTGTAGGTAGAACTGGTCAGTATATCAACGCCCAGTGCCAGCGGGTTGGGAAAGACACCCCCGATAATCAGGCCCAGCACGTGGGATGCATCAAACACCGTAACCGCGCCCACCTCGCGTGCCGCTGCGACCACCGGTGCCACGTCATCGGGTTTGATCATCACAGAACGGCCCAGCATCACCATCGTTGGTCGCAGGCGGCGTACCTGTTCGGCCGCCGCTGTCGCGTCGAGGCAACAATGATTTGCGTCAAACGGCAGATCCGCCACACGCAGGCCAGCCAGCGCCGGTGTCCCGTCGCGGCGCTGACTCAGATGTCCACCGTGGGCCGCCGCCGGTGCCAGCAATAAATCGCCAGGCTGAGTGCAGGCGTGGAACACTGCCAGATTGGCGGTGGTGCAATTGGGCAGGCGCGTCTCTGCCCAGGTTGAACCAAGCAGTCTATTGATTTCCTGCGTTAGCGCGACTTCCAGCGCCGAAACCAACCCGGTATCCGGTTGCTCTTTATCAAAAGCCGGACCCATCGCCGGATACGCACTTAGCCCTGGCGCATAGGCGGCCATCGCGGCCGGGCTGGGCAGGTTGGCTCCGGCGTAGAGCACGATACGGTCGTTTTGCAGCGTCTCAGTCCGCCCCGCAGCCACACGTAACAGCGCATCTGGATCGTTCGGGGAGAGGGTGAAATCATCGGTATGGGGTACAGTCATCGGAGCATCCGTCAGAGTGAAATGTCGTGCTAGCGCACAATGGAGACGCGCTTTTGCAAATAGCGCACGCCGCGCGAAGCACCATAAGAGATCAGGAAATACACCGCCGCCGCAAACAGATACATCTCCAGCAGGCGGCCATCGCGCTGCGCCACTTTGGCGGCGGCACCGAGGAAGTCGGTGATCGACAGCACGTAAACCAGCGAGGTGTCCTGAAACAGGATGATGGTTTGTGTGAGGAACAGCGGCAGCATGTTGCGCATCGCCTGCGGCAGTATCACGTGAAACAGGGACTGCGCCGGAGTGAGGCCCAGCGCCAGCGCAGCATTGCTCTGCCCGCGCGGCAGCGACTGGATCCCTGAGCGAACGATCTCGCAGAAATAGCAGGCCTCGAATAAGGTGAAGGTAATCACCGATGACCAGAACGGATCCACCCGCACCGGAAACGCGGATCCTGTCAGCCACTGCAACAGATAAGGCACCAGGAAGTAGAACCAGAAAATCACCAACACCAGTGGCAGCGAACGCATCAGGTTGACGTAACCCGTGGCAATCATCACCAGCAGCGGGTAGCGGCACAGGCGCATAATCGCCAGAGCGGTGCCAAATACAATGCCGATCACCGTGGCACAGACTGTCAGGCTGAGGGTGAAGCGCATGCCGGTCAAAAGCAGGTAAGGCAGCGCGCTGATGATGCTTTGAACGTCAAATCCCGACAGCATAACCTATCCTTTTTTCCCGTAGCCTGGCAGCGCGGCCCGTTTTTCTATGCCGCGCATCGTGAAGACGATCGTCATATTGAGCAGCAGATACAGCAAGGTGGCGACGCTAAAAGCCTCGAAGACCTGAAAAGTATTTTCCTGCATCGCCCTGGCGCTGCCCGTCAGTTCTATCAGGCCAATAGCCAGTGCCACCGAGGTATTTTTGGTACAGCTGAGGAACTCTGAGGTGATGGCGGGCGTCACAATGCGATACGCCACCGGCAGCAGAACATAGAGATAAGTCTGGGGCAGCGTCAGTCCCAGCGCCTGCCCGGCCATACGCTGGCCTTTGGACAGGCTTTCCAGCCCGGCACGCAACACTTCCGCCATGCGCGCGCCGTGATAACAACCGAGGCACAGCACCGCAGTATAAAACTGGGCGTCAGGCAGTTGTTTCAACCAATCCCCGGCCTCCTTTGGCAAGGCTTCCGGCAACACGAAGTACCACAGGAACATCTGCATCAGCAGCGGAATGTTACGGAACACTTCAACGAAGGCACTGCCGCAACAGTTCAGCCAGGGTGACGGTACGTTGCGTAGCACGCCAGCCAGCGAACCGAGCAGCAAAGCAATGGCGAAAGCCCCGATCGCCGTGGCCGCTGTCCACCCCAGCCCCATGATCAGCGTTTCCCAGTAAGTATGGGCGCCGTCCAGCGACACATCGAAAAAGGCAGCCCAGTTCCAGTGGTAGTTCATACGTTTATCCTGCCCATGTCTCGCGGCTTAGCGATACAGTTCGGGATTCGGATCGTCGGTCGGATTAGCGATGGCTTTCGTCAACTGTACCGACATCGGGAAGTTCATGTTGACGTTCATCGGCGCGATCGGCTGGGTAAACCATTTGGCATAGATGGCGTTAATCGCTCCGCTTTTATACAGCCCCTCAATGGCGGAATTCACCAGCGCTTTGAACTGCGGATCGTCGCGGCGCAGCATGATGCCATACGGCTCTACCGATAAGGGCTGATCGGAGATCTGATAGTCATCAGGCGATTTGGCGGTGGCGCGGGCACCCGCCAGAGAGACATCGTCAAAGATAAAGGCGGCGGCGCGACCGGTTTCCAGCGTCAGCATCCCCTCCCCCAGGTCTTTAGCCATCAGAATGCGCATCCCCAGATGCTGGGCATTATTCGCTTCGTTGATGATCTTCACGCTGGTGGTGCCAGACAGCGTGACCACCGTTTTGCCTTTCAGCTCAGCCATATCCGCCACCGGTGCGGATTTCTTCGACATGATGCGGACGGCGGCGACGAAATATGTCGTGGAGAAGGTCACCTGCTTTTGTCGTTCAGCGTTGTTGGTGGTGGTACCACACTCCATGTCGATGGTGCCATTCGCCAGCAACGGGATGCGCGTGGCACCAGTCACCGCCATGGTATCAACCTTGAGGTCGGGCTTGTTCAGCCTGGTTTTCACCGCGTCCACCACCGCACCACAGATATCCATTGCGTAGCCGATAGGCTTCTGCTTGTCGTCGTAATAGGAAAAAGGCACCGCGCCATCACGATGCCCGACGGAAATCTGTCCGCTGTCGGCAATTTTCTTCAATGTTCCGTTGAGTTCAACGCCGGCGACCGGCAAAGCAGACAATCCCAGGGTGATGACGGTTAACAGTGGCAGATATTGTTTCATGATCTCTCCGAGGTGAGCCAAATACTGCAATCAAAGGAAAATTCGGCTGTTGCCAGCTACCGACAGGGACAGCAGGCGGAAGCGCTGGAGGTCAGAATGAAGCGTGGGCGAGGATCCCGTCAACGAAAATTAATAATGTATAATGAATTCATATTGCAGAAAGTCGTCATCATGCGCCTGGGCATAGGAAGTCAAACTAAGGGGATAACGGCGAGGGAGCCTCGCCGCTAAATCTTTAATCGGCCGCGGATCGGCTGGCGTTCATCGCGTTACGTACCGCGTTGGCGGTGTTCATGACGTGCTGACGCATGGTTTGCGCCAGCCGGACAGATTCGCGCGCGCGCAGGCAGATCATGATCTCCTCATGTTCCTGCATCGCCAGCCGCCAGTCATCAGGCAACTGGCGCACGGTATGGCGAATGTTGCGGATGCGCTGTTCCAGGTTGCGGTAAAGCGTCAGCAAGGATTGATTACGGGCGGCAGCAAATAAGGCGAGATGGATTTCCCGATTCAGCCGGGCGTATTCCAGTTTGTCCTGCTGCTGATACGTTTGCAGCATCTCGGCATGCAGCTGTTCAATAGACGCCAGCTCCTCATCGGTGATTTTCTCGCAGGCCAGTTCACAGGCCAGACCTTCCAGGCTGGCGATGATGGGAAACAGCTCATACAGTTCTTCATCGGTCAGCATCGCCACGCGTGCGCCACGTTGCGGCAGCAGAACCAGCATACCCTCGGTTGCCAGCACCTTAAGCGCTTCCCGCAACGGGGTACGGGAAATGCCAAACCGTTCACAGAGATCTTTCTCCGGTATTCTGTCGCCCGGCTCCAGCTCACCACTGACGATCATCTCCCGGATGGCATCGGCTATTTCACTGTGCAGAGTGGTGCGTGAAATAGGCATTCCCTTATTCATAGATGGTTGCCCCAAGTGCATAGGACAGTTTTCTGGCTTCCTCAATTAACAGCTGCTGGCTGTCGGCATCTTCGGGATTGAAGCGGATAATCGGACCGGAAATACCCAATGCGCCCGCCAGCTGGTTATCGTGCCTGAAGATGGGAACCGACATTGAGGCCGTCAGGCTGGTTGGCAGGTTGCTCCCGGCACCGGTCGAGGTGAACACACCTTGTGAATAGGTCCAGCCCTCCGGTATGCCCTGCTCAAAATGGCGTAACGCCGTCGCCGCAGAGGTATCGTCCATCGGCAACAAGGTGCCGACGGGAACGCTGGAGCGGATATGCTGCGGCGAATCTTTGCGATACAGACAGAGGCGAAAATCCCCTTCACGCACGAAGAAGGAGCTGCTTTCCACCGTCACTTCGGTCAGTTTATTCAGCACCGGCATAACATGTTCGCGCAGGTTGAATGTACGTTCATAGGTACAGCCTAATTGATAGGCGCGCGATCCCAGTTCATAGCAACCATCAACCCGCTTGGACACATAACGCTCAGCCTCCAGCGATAACATGTAACGCATAATGACGCTTTTGAACAAACCCGTCGCTTCTTCCAGTTCACCGAGCGTCATGCCACCAGGGTGATCAACAAAGGCATCTAAGATCGCCAGGGTACGCTTAACCGCTTTGACGGAACGATCGATATCGGTAGTTTTCTGCCTTGCCATAATTTCCTGTCAGGTAAACAAAAGCCATTATTCAATAAAAAGTAATGTACTAGCATTAACATACCCTGCCAATCAGCTGGCTGCCTGAGAAATATAATTCAACATTATCCAGCATACGTTTCTGTTGAGCGGCCTGTGCATAATGCGTATTGGCAGCGATATGCGGCGTCAGAATCACGTTTTGCATGGCGCGTAAGCGGGCAGACACCGTGGGTTCAGACTCGTAAACATCCAGCGCAGCACCGGCCAGCAGGCCTTCGTCCAGCGCATTGCATAGCGCGGTTTCATCCACCAGCATCCCGCGCGCAATGTTGATCAAATAGCCGTGCGGCCCCAACCGCTGAAGAATATTGTCATTGACGGCGTGATAGTTCTCTTCGCTGCCGCGTGTGGCGACCACCAGAATATCAGCCCATTCAGCCAGTAGTTCCAGGCTCGCCAGATAATGATAAGGAACGGACTTACGGCTGCGGCTGTGATAGCCGATGGACATATTGAATGCCTCACCCAGACGGGCGATGCGGCCGCCAATCTCCCCCAGTCCGTAGATGCCAAGTCGGCAATCCTGTAAGCCCGGCACGAGGTGATAACGTTCGACGCTGTTGCCTTTCCACAGACCGGTACGCAGAAAACGATCGCCCGCTAAAATATGTCGGGAACCCGCTAAAATCAGCCCCATGGTGAATTCCGCCACGCTGCTGGCATTGGTTCCGGCGGCATTGGTAAGGGCGATGCCACGCTGTTTCAGATACTCGCAATCGACAAACTCCACCCCTGAACCGTAGCAGCTCACCAGCTGCAACTTAGGCAATGCATCGATCAGCGCCTTATCGGTTTTAATGCTGCTCATGGTCAGCAGAACCTCGGCTGCCTCAGCGCCCTGCGGCAAATCACTGCCATCCAGACGGGTTAAGGGGCCAACGAGGTGATAATGTTCACGTAGCTGTTTAACCAACTCGTCCGGCAGCGTGCGCGCCATCAATATTGTCTTTTTCATCTTCTTTTCTTTCATTACGTTGTGATGGAAGGGTGTTATCGGCATTTCAAAATCCCCCACTGCCCGGCGAGCAAAGCGGCCAGTGCTGCCGCCATCACCAGAAAAGTCAGGGTGATGTTGCCCACTGAAGCCAGCATCCCGACTAATAGATTTCCGATCGGCATGGTGCCCTGAAATGACATGCTATACAGGCCGACCACCCCGCCGCGCAGCTCTGACGGGCTGCGGTGTTGCAGGGTGGAATTGATCATGGTGGAGAAAAACGTCAGGGATAATCCGAGCAGCAGAAAGCACAGGCAGGTCAGCAGCGGCTGATGGGACAAGGCGATCCCCGCCAGCGCCAGTACGCCACTCCAGGGCGCGACTTGCAGCCATTGCAACAGCTGCTGATGTGACACCCGGCTTGAAATAAACACGGCTGAACACAGCGAACCGACGCCCGCACTACTGAAAAACCAGCCGGTGTAGCGGGCGGTGTCGTGGAAGCTCTGCGCCGCCAGCACCGGGATCAGCGACTGATAAGAACCGGCGAATATCCCGACGAAGGCCAGCATCGGTAAAAAGCGCAGCGCAAAGCTGTCCTGTGAGACGAAGCGGAGCGCGTTGCGCATCCCCCCGGCACGGCGCTGGCTGTGGTCCGTTTCCACCACCTGAATAGTGCGCACCGCGCAGAACATGGTGGTCAGGCCGCACAGGGAAATGACGAATCCCCCAACGGCTCCAACATGGTTAAAGCTCCAGGCTGCAAGAGCGGGGCCAAACATCCGCCCGATGTTGAATACCATGGTGTTCATGGCGACGGCGTTATACATCAGGGATTTATCGTGCAGACTGCTGGTCAGCAGTAATTGCCGGGTCGGCAGCTCCATCGAGGAGATGCACCCGGCGACTGCCGCCACCCCCAGCACAAAGGCCGGGGTGATAAAACCAAAGATCACACTGGCGAGCAGCAAGGTGGTGATGGTCATCGAGAGGCACAGAATCCTCATCATGATGGTTTTCACCCGTGCGGGCGTCAGGCGGCTGCCAAACAGCAACGGGACCACCAGCGACGGACAATACAACAAGAAGTTCAGCACCCCGAGCAGCCAGGGTGAATGGCTCATCTGCCACAGCAGCAAATTCAGGGTAACGTTTTGCGTCCATAAACCGAGGATTGATGCAGCCTGCCCCATTAAATACCTGCGGGTCATCGGTTCTTTAAAAACAGGAAAAGTGCTGGTCAGCATCGTGAATCGGCCAAAAATAGGTGTTCTGGTTGCAATGTGGCCCGGGTGGAAGCCCGGGCAGTGGCTTAATGCAGGCTGCGGCAGAAATGCTGGATACGCGTGCAGGCTTCCTGTAACTGCGTCATTGACGCGGCGTAGGAAAGACGGAAGTTTGGTGCCAGACCGAACGCGTCGCCGTGCACCAACGCCACGCCTTCGCTAGCCAGCAGCGCTTCGGTGAAGTCTTTATCGCTACGAATAACGCGTCCTTCTGGCGTGGTTTTATTCAGCACACCGGCACAGGAGGGGTAGACATAAAACGCCCCCGCTGGCACCTGACACGTCAGGCCCGGGGCAGCATTCAGTGCCTCCACCACGTAATTGCGCCGCTTAACGAAACTGGCACGCCACTCCGCCAGGAAATCCTGTGGCCCATTCAGCGCCGCAACGGCAGCCCATTGGGAAATAGAGGAAACACCGGAGGTGATTTGCCCCTGGATAGTTTCCATCGCTTTGATCAGCGTGGCCGGACCGGCACCGTAACCGACACGCCACCCGGTCATGGCATAGGCTTTCGATACGCCGTTGATCACCAGCGAGCGTTCCATCAGCGCGGGTTCAACCTGCGGGAAGGTGTAAAACTGGTTATCGTCATAAATCAGTTGTTCATAGATATCGTCACACATCACCCAGACGTGCGGATGGCGCAGCAGAACCTCGGACAGCGCCCGCAGTTCCTCAAAGGAATACACCGCACCCGTTGGGTTGGAAGGAGAGTTGAACAACAGCCACTTGGTTTTCGGCGTGATCGCCTGTTCCAGCGCTTCCGCTGACAGCTTGAATCCCTGCGCCTCACTGACCGCGACAGTGACCGGTGTTCCGCCCGCCAGCGCGACCATTTCCGGGTAAGAAACCCAGTAAGGGGCGGGAATAATCACCTCATCACCTGCGTTCATGGTCGCCATCAGCGCGTTGGAGATGATTTGCTTAGCACCATTGGAGACGATGATTTGTTTAGCGCTATATGCCAGCTGGTTGTCGCGTCTGAATTTGGCCACGATCGCTTCACGCAGGGCGGGAATACCGGCGATGGGTGGATATTTTGTTTCGCCCTGGTTCATCGCCTGCAATGCCGCCTGCTTGATGTGCTCCGGGGTATCGAAATCCGGCTCCCCTGAACTCAGGGCGATAACATCCTTCCCCTGCGCTTTCATATCTCGTGCCAGCTGGCTGGCCGCATTGCTGGCGGAAGGTTTAATCCGGGAGAGGGTATTGGATAAAATGGTCATGGTTATTTGTCCTGTCAGTGGCGAATATCGGCGACGAATTTTTGTGCGCGCGGATGTTGGGGATGATGGAAAAAATCTTCTGGCTTAGCGCGTTCAAGGATTTCACCGCGATCCATAAATATCACCCGGTCGGCCACTTCCCTGGCGAACCCCATTTCGTGGGTGACACACACCATGGTCATACCTTCTTTTCCGAGTTGCTTCATGACCTGCAGGACTTCACCCACCATTTCCGGATCGAGTGCACTGGTCGGCTCATCGAACAGCATGACCGGAGGCTTCATCGCCAGGGTGCGGGCGATGGCCACGCGTTGCTGCTGCCCGCCCGAGAGCTGATGGGGATAAGCGTGCAGTTTCGCCGCCAGCCCTACCTTCTCCAGTAGCGCCACTGAAACCTCGTCCGCTTCGCGTTTGCTGCTCCTGCGCACCCGGCGCTGCGCCAGCGTGACGTTTTGCAACACGGTGAGGTTGGCAAATAAATTGAACTGCTGAAAAACGAAACCGATATTGCTGCGGAACTGGTTCAGGTCAGTATTTTGCGCACGGCTGTCTACGCCGTTGACCAGAATCCGTCCTTGCTGAATGTCTTCCAGGCGGTTGATGGTACGGATCAGGGTCGATTTTCCTGACCCTGATGGTCCGCATACCACCACGACTTCGCCTTTATCGACCACTTCGCTGACGTTGTTGAGGACTTTATTGGGTCCATACCATTTCTCAACGTTTTCAATTCTTAACATCTGCCCTCTCCTGCACGTTAACTTAATGTTTTTTCCTGAGAACGCTTTCCAGTTTTCCAACCAGCCGCGTCAGCGAAAAACAGATAATGAAATAGATAATTGCCAGCACGCCAAATACCTGCAACGGCTTAGTTAATTCCAGCGTATTGATCTGGTAAGCAGAGTAGGTTAATTCGGCGACACCAATGACATAACCCAGCGAGGTATTTTTAATCAGGTTGATAAACTGATTCAGAATACTGGGGATCATGTTGAATAATGCCTGCGGCAGAATAATTTCAAACATCGTTCGGGTATAACTAATCCCCAGGGTGCGCGCCGCTTCAGTTTGCCCTTTTGGAATAGCATTGATGCCTGCCCTGACAACCTCACCTAAAAAAGCCATTTCGTAGATAATCAGCGCCACCGTCAGCGTCTTGACGCCAGAAATAGCATGGCCGGATATTAAGGGCACAGCAAAATAAGACCAGAAAACCAACATCAATACTGGCAGGCCACGAATGACGCTGGAAAAGAATGTGACCGGAACATAGATGATTTTATGTTTGCTGGTACGGGCAATGCCGATCAATATCGCCAACGGGAATGCGCAGATCAAACCGGCGGCCGCAATCAGCAATGTCAGCGCTAATCCCCCCAGCGGGCCGTCTGGATAAGCGCCAACCAGAATCAGGTCGCGATAGTTCTCCACGATTGAAAGCATATCGTTCATCTTATCGGCTCCCGGCGTGGTAAATAAAGCGGTCGTAAGCAAAGCCGATGCCGACGATCAGCAGCGAACCCAGCAGATAAATCACCGAGACAATGGCAAAGGCCTCAAAGGTTTTGAAAGTCTCATTTTCAATCTGTTTGGCCGCATACGTCAGCTCGGCAACGCTGATGGCCATTGCCAGACTGGTGGCTTTATACAACGCCAGTGACTGATTAATTAAGGGTGGGACAGAGACGCGAATCGACTGCGGTAAAATCACATCCCGCATGGCCTGGGCGAAGGTGAGCCCCAGCGCCCGACAGGCTTCCATCTGGCCACTGGCAATGGAACGTAAGCCACTGCGGAGATCTTCGGACATAAATGCTGCAGTATTCAGCGTCAACGCCACATAGGCAAAAAAGAATTCGCTGCCGTGCGCATTGACCCATTGCGACAACATATCGGGTAAAATGGCCGATAAGCCGAAATACCACAGCAGCAACTGAACCAATACCGGGACATTACGGTGATATTCGACATAAATAGCGACAAACCACCGCAAAGGAGTAATCCCTGAAATACGCATTGCAGTCAGAAATAATGCCAGAATAAAACTGGAAAACAGACACAACACAAAAAGACTTAGCGTCGTTTCCAGCCCCGTTATCAACCACTGCAAATAGGCACCATGCAGTAATGACATAGGATCAAAACTTACCATTTCAACTCAGCTCCTTAACGCAGCGAGATCTGTAAAAATAAAAATTAATGAGATAACTGCGTATAGAGGTTGACAGTCGTTGCGTGCAAAAAAAACATCATGGCTACCGCACCGTCAGCAGATGCGGCATTGTCATCATCTATTTTTTCAGGCGATTTATTCGGTACTGAGTTTGACTTGTTCAATCGGTTCTAACTTGTGCTCCCGCTCAATATTATAAACGGTTCCCTTACCCAGCCATTTATTCCAGATGGCATCAAGTTTGCCTTCCTGTTCCATTTTTTCCAGGGCGGCGTTAACGGCCGCCAGAAATTCAGGCTCGCCTTTTCTTATGCCCAGCGCATTGGGTTCCCAGCCAATCGGCTGGTTAATAAAGGCATATTTACCTTTACCCGCCTGCACATAACGTATGCCTGACGTTTGCGCGAATGCCTGACCGCTGATTTTCCGCTGTTGCAGAGCCAGAAAAGCCGACGGGGAATCGTGATAGGTGACGACGCTGATTTTCGGGAAAGATTTGCGCAACCAATATTCGGATGTGGATCCGGAGGTCATGCCGACGCGCTTGTCGTCCAAATCCGCCAGCGATTTATCGCCATCGCTAACCGGAACCAGGACTTTCAGTGGCACCTGGAAATGTGACGAAGTGAAATCAATCTGCTTTGCCCTCTCAGCGGTGTAACCGAGCGCAGCAGAAAGAATATCAACCCGGCCAATCTGCAATTCAGGAATACGTGCTTCTACTGACAGGGTTTTTTGCACCATCTTCACGCCGAGTTGATCGGCCAATGCCTGACAGACATCCACATCGAATCCAACAACTTTACGGGTTTTAGCATCGGTAAAACCCATCGGCTCGGTGGTGGAGAGTGTGCCGCACACCATCTCGCCATGTGCTTTGATGTCCGCAAGTTGATTAGCGGATGCAGTGCCACTCACGCCAAACAGCCCGAGAATTGAGCTGGTCAGAACGACAGCGCTGATGGTTTTTCTTTGCCGGGTACAGCTGATTGCATATTTAGCCACAGGGAGATCCTCATAGAAGCAAAACGACGCCAGACGTAAGTCCTGGCCTGCTTAACCCACACTCACTCAAAATAAAGTGCATTTTCATAATGCCATTATGATTTTGATAATGCATAAAGGGTGCCATCTTGCGCTACTGATACCGTTAATAAATTTATTGATTATTTATCAATTTGTTATGAGGTATTTCTCATGGTGATCAGAAAGGATCGCGAGTACGGCTCGGCAAGGAAATAGCAGAAAATAGTGAGATCCAGCGCACTATTTTAGGGATGAGGATGCTCCATAACAGGGCCAGGAAGTATTGAGGAATGACTGTTGTTATTAGCGAAAATAAAAAAGCCGGGCAGTGATGCCCGGCCTGTTACCCACTGATTATCAGAACGACACGCCCAGTCTGACCTGGCCGTAATAGCCGCCGGATTCCGCACCGTGTAGCGCATCAGACCAGCCAGCCTGCACGCCCAGCGTCACGTTCTGACGGATACGCGCGTCCATGCCGCCGTTGATTCCAACACCAGTACCCGACAGGTTGCTCCTGAACGACGCTTCCGAGCCAGCTACGCCCGGCACCGATGCCGTCACACCGCTGTGACCACCGTAGCTCTGTGTTACCGATGGGGTAACCCACCAGCTCATCTTCGCCTTCACATCCTGCGCGGTACTCAGCTTCAGCCCAGCCCGGACCGACTGGCGATGACTGTTGGACCAGCTGAGTGACGCTGCCTCATCCTGTGCATCATCCACGTTGAGACCCTGTACCGTGTACTGCAACTGCGGTTCCAGTGACAGGTTGGATCCGACGTTGAAAGCCTGTCCGACTTCTGCCGAGGCCAGCCAGCCGGTGCCGTCGGTCGACAGACGCGTGCCATCGTTCGAGTTGGTCGAGAGGCTGTGGCGACTTGCCTGCAGCAGACCATCAACATGTAAACCCGCGTGACTACGGCCTGACAGGTACACACCACCGGTGTAAGAGGTGTCACGATCCGTGCCCGCCGCGCTGCTGCCGCCGTCGCGCCAGACGTCACTGCGCATCAGGCCAGTGGCACCGTACACCCCTGCCCGCCAGGCGGCGTTCGCACCATCGAGCTGCCAGAGATCCCCACCCAGTTGCAGGAAGCTGTACGCGCTGCTGCTTTCCGGTACGCTGCCGCCTGTCAGGCTGCCGCTGTCAGCATGGCGCAGATGGCCCGCCACCAGACGTCCCCAGACACGGCTGTCTGGCGCGTAGTGGAAGCGCGTATCAGCCGAGCCTGCGACCAGGCGGTCAAAGTCGAGCGACAGCGACGGCAGAGCCGCGTAGCTCCACATGCCATCACGGTAGTTGGTGGTACCGCTGACCGGCGTGGTGTCGCTGCCCTCGTCCGGCGTGGTAGTCCCGGTATCCGTGTCGGTCGACTGCGTCAGCTGTGAAGTCAGGTACCAGCTCTGGTCAGCGTTGCGGTACAGACTGTAGGAGTACGCACCTGCCACCAGCGGCTGATTCAGGGTAAACGCACCGACATCGGTCGTGCCCCCGTTAATCGCCTGGATCACCGCGATGCCGTTGCCGGTGGTCTGTGCACCCAGTCCGCCCCGGTTCAGCACCAGTAAACCGGTGCTACCCGTCGCCTGCCCGCCATCAATCACCAGTTTATCGATCGGTGAACTGCTGTCGCCCGCCACGGTGTAGAGCGTGATGGTGCCGCCATTGCCGATCAGGTTGGTTACGGTCAGCGTATACGGCGTAAACGCGCCCGATGAATGGACGAAGGCAATGCTGCCTGCGTTCGTCAGGCTATCGACCAGTGAGTCACCGGTGATATTCCAGCTACTGCTATCATCAATGTTCACGTCAGTCGGGTCGATGATACCGGTCAGGGTGGTACTGTTGACCAGCGACAACGACGTACCGGACTGCGCCACAATGTTGGTGGTGGCCTGCAGGCCATCCATAATCAGCGCGCCATCATTCAGGTTAACCTGCGTCTGGCTGAAGGTGCCCCCCAGCGTAAGTGTACCGGATCCCGTCTTGGTGAGCTGGCCGCTGCCGGTGATATCGGTGTTGAGGGATGCGCTACTGCTGGTGTCATAGGTGGTGACGCCGTCGTTGACGAAGCTGCTGTTTGCCAGCGTCAGAACGCCGCCATCGGCAATGTTCAGCAAACCGCCCGCCGCCACCGTGGTGTCAGTGGCGGTACCACCGCTGCTGACCGCAAGGAGACCGCCGTCGTTGATGACCGAACTGGAAGCGATGCCGCCGTTAAATACGGAAAGCGTACCGCCGGAGTTGACAGTGGTTGAGAACGCGGTGCCCTCAACATCCTGCTCGCCGCCCGAGTTGACGATAGTGCCGGTCGTCGTGCCGCCCACTTTCACCGACTGTACCCCGCCTGCGTTCACCGTGGTGCCAGTGGCAGTGCCGGTGATGTACTCCCAGCCGCCCTGGTTAATGACCGTCCCCAGCGACGAGCCACCGGTTTCCACATGCAGAAAACCGTTATTCTCCAGCAGCACGTTTTGCGCCTGACCACCGCTGATGGAAAATGCCCCCAGCGCATTGGTACCGGCCAGAGTTGCGCCGGTGCTGGTATGCAATATCGCGCCGGATGCCAGCGTCAGACCGGTGGCAATAGCGCCATCATCGGCATACAACGTCCCACCGGAGTTCACAGTGGCATCGGATGCCGTGCCGCCGCTGTTGATGTTCATGTAACCGTTGTTAGTCACGGTAGTCCAGTTTGCGTTGCCGCCACTGTAAACATACTGTGCGCCCCCCGCCTCCACCGTGGTTGAGTTGGCCGTTCCATAGATGCCCTGTGCGGCATCATTACCGATCACCGTCCCGCTAGCCGTACCGCCGCTGTAGACATACTGGGTGCCGCCAGCGTTCAACGTGGTTGACGTGGCCTCACCAAACACCTGCTGTGTGCCACCCGCCATGGTGGCAGCGATGGCTTCACCCCCGGCGTAGATGGTCTGGTAACCACCATCGTTCACCATGGCTGAGGTACTTGATGTGCCGGAATTGACGTATTCTCCGCCGCCAGAGTTGACCAGCGTCGAATCAGTCGAACCGCCGCTGTAGAGGAACATAAATCCGCCATCATTAAGCGTGGCGGAGGTGACGCTGCCGAGGTTATTGATCTGGCCGCCGGAATTGACCACCGTGTCAGTCGCCGACCCACCGATGTTGACGAACTGATTTCCACCCGCGACGGTGGTTGCGCTGGCGCTGCCACCGCTCTCAACATACTGTGTGCCGCGGGAATTCACCGTAGCAGAGGTGGCGGTGCCGTAGACTTGCTGGATCCCTGATGAATTCAGGACAGTGCCGATGGCAAGGCCTCCCGCGCTGACGTATTGCTCCCCGTTCAGGTTAACCGTGGTGCCCGTTGCGGTCCCGGTGACCGTCTCCATTCCGCCATTCAGGACAGTAGCAGTGGCAGAACCACCGCTGAGGATGATCTGGTTACCACTGCTGTTCACCACGGTCCCAAGTGCTGTTCCGCCGCTATTGACTGCTAACGCTCCCGCAGAGCCAACGGTGGTGTTGGTCGCGCTGGTGCCAGACAGCACAGTTAATATGCCGGTATTCTCCAGCAGGAGATTATCTGCATGTCCGCCACTGATATAAAAGGACCCCAGGCTGTTGGTGCCGTTGATCGTAGTGCTGGTGTCGGCTGTTAATGATCCTCCTGACTGCTGAGTGATATTCGTCGCAACACCGCTGGCCCCTACGGTTAAATATCCACCTGAATTAAGCGCGATGAAACTGGCTGTGCCACCTCCAATCACCGCCCGTCCACCTGAGTTAATCGTCATATCGATGGCAAAAGCATTGTTTGCCACCGTCATGCTTCCGCCACTATTCAATATTGTTGCAGCAGCAGTTCCCCCTGATGACACATACTGTATCGCTCGGGTGCTGAGCGTCGTGTTTGTGGCCACGCCACCACTTCTGACGTATTGAGCAGCACTGTCACTCAACGTGGTGACGACCGCTGAACCTCCGGCATAAATCGTTTGCTTACCGCCACCGGTCAGTGTGGTTGATGTCGCGACACCGCCACTACTAACGTACTGGTCGGCATTGCTGGTCACGGTAACGCCGATCGAGGTATCACCACTGTTCAGTGTTTGTGAAACCTGGCTTCCTGAAACAACGGTCCCACTATAAGTCACTGCCCATACTGGCGACGTGATGCCACTCCCCAGCAGCAGGATCGCGCATGCTGCTTTCTTCACCGCCATCGGTGGACGTCCACCGCTGCCAGCCCGCTCGGATGCCACTACCCACGCCTGGCGCGCTGCGCTCCAGACGATCCTGTAAGCTTTATTCATTTCCCTGTCTCTCTTGTTTTAGTGTTTGCAGATGAACACGTCACCTTGTGTGTCGTTTTTATGGCTGCCCACGCAGCTGTGCATGGAGCTGGTCCGTCACGCGACAGACCTGCTTTCCAGTAATCAGGCGGGTGCACTCGAATTGCCGGTCGGTTCCCTTGTGGCGGGGGCACCAGAAAAAGTCCTGGTGGTCGAACGTTTCATGCAGGCTGTCCCAGCAGCCGCTGCAACCGTGGCTGCTGAATACGCGCCACGGGGTGTAAAATTCCGCCCCCGGCAGGCTGAAGCCACTGATCAGCACTACCGGTATCTGCGCGGCCCAGGCAAGCCAGGACAGCCCGCTCGCCAGGCCGATAAAAAAGCTGGCGTGACGCAGCAGGTCCACCCGCTCCTGCAGGGGGAGATTGCCGGTGAAGTCTTCAGCGCCGTAGGGGATGTGGTTCCAGACAAAACCGCGGCCGGTACGGGCCTCACGGTCGATACACAGCACCCGGTAGCCCAGCGCCTTCAGGTGTGCCACCACCTCCGCCCAGCCGTGTCCGTTATTCCAGAACTTGGCCTGAGCCGTGGACTGAACAGCGATGCAGACGTAAGGCTCGGTAATGGTGCGCGGCGCGCTCAGATTCAGGCGCGGAGCCTCCTCCCGGGGGTCAACGCCAAGGATGTGTCCGGCAATACGATGAAAACCCGCCTGGCGGAAGTCGATCGGTTGGTGCGTGTCGTTGCCGCCGAAAAACAGACCAATGCGGTAAGTGGCGTAAGGTGCGCGCTGCACAACCGCATCCGTGGCGGAGAAGCGGATGTGCGGATACTGACCTTCCAGCAGGCGAATAATGTTGGGTGCCATCGCACACTCAAGGCGGCAACCGTGCAGCAGACGGAAGCGTTCCGCGTAGTGGAACCAGCCCAGCAGGTCGCCCAGCGTGCCGGTGGGGAAGGAAATCAGCACGTCCCGGTCTTGCAGCGACAGGGTTTCATCCAGCAAGGGCGTCACTTCATCGCCGCGCCAGACCTGTATACGAAAACGTACAAAATACTTTTTGGCGGACGTGACCCAGCCAGCGCCGGATTCACAGCTGAACAGGACGTTGCCTGAATCATCGTCCAGTAAGGCAACGCGCCAGCGCCCCGCCGGCAACAGTAGCCGGGCACCATCATTAAAGTCGTAGAAGATGCCAGCCGGTCCCTTGATGGAGGGGCGTTCTGGCGGAAGAACGAATGGATAAGCGACGGATGCAGCGGCGTTGCCAGGCGCAGATGCAGGGATGCCAACAACCGGGATAATTTCAGTCATGGCAGACCGCCGCTGTGTTTAACCTGTAACCAGCGAACCTGCCACTCTGACCGGAAAATCATTTCTCTCACACACACTCCATGATGCTCTTAAAATAAGAACATTCTTAATTTGAAACCAACATGGAGGGGTTATCGGAGGGATTGGGGTTTTCAGTAGAGGTGTTCAGTAAAAATAGTTTAAGCCGCGTGACAGGCGGCTTTTCTCAATTCACGGCGCGGTGATATCCACGGCATTCAATCCGCCATTGATGCGGAAAGCGACCCGTTGCGGATGGTTCACTGAAACCAGATATTCAATTGGCTGACGCTGGCTGTCATAAATCACCCCCCGGTACACCAGTGCCGGACTTTCTGGTTTCGCCTGCAACAACAGATGTTCCTCTTCACTCATCGCAGCGGCACGGAGGGTCCCTTCATCATAAACATCATGAATGGCGTAGCGTTCCGCCAGCAGGCGATAGAGGGAGCCTTCTTTTTCCAGCATCTCTGCGCTTAAATCGGGCACACGCGATCGTGGTAAATAGCTGGTTTCAATGCAGAAAGGATGACCATCCGCCAGACGCAGACGTTTAATCATCACTAAGTCATCCCCTTCTTCAATGTGCAGCAACCGTGCAATACGCGCGCTGGCTGAAGAAATGTGAAAGAAAATCAACTGGCTGCTGGGCACCGCGCCATTGAGTTCAAGAATTTTACTGATCCCCAGCGCCGGTTGCAGCGGACGTTCAATGGCGGTATCGACCAGCCATGTCCCCTGATTCCCGCGCCGTTCCAGCAAGCCTTCATCAATTAATTCCGCCAGCAACTTGCGCACCGTCATCCGGCTGATACCCAGCATCTCGCCCAACTCGCGTTCTGCCGGAATCTGATCGCCGCTGTTGAAATCGGGCGAATTGAGTATTTCAACTAAGCGTTTGCGCGCATCAAGATAACTTCTGCGCGGCCTTCTGGTCTGCTTTTCTGGATTGTTCATGGTCTGTTTTGTTCTGGTGTCATTTAAAAAGAATTTAAAAACCAATCATTTGATTTAAAAAATAAAAATGATTGATAAGCTTGTAATTTGGTAAATAAGCTTAACATACCACGCTGATTTTTTTACGCCATCCCTGCGAATTTTTGTTGCTATAACCATCAGATTGCGTGTAAATCAATCTATATGGTCTGTTTTTAGGTATAAATACAACACCAGGGAAACAATAATGAAAATAAAAAAAACCATCACCGTGATGGCCGCAGCGTTAACAATTTTTGGTTGTGTCCACACGGCGATGGCCGCAGATCCACTGCGTTTTGGCATCGACCCCACTTTCCCGCCTTTTGAATCGAAAAATGCCAGCGGTCAACTTGTCGGTTTCGACATTGACCTGGGCAATGCGATTTGCGCGGAAATGAAGGTGCAATGCTCGTGGGTGCAGAACAGCTTTGACGGGCTGATTCCGGCACTACAAGCGAAAAAATTTGATGCCATCCTTTCTTCTCTGTCGATCACTGACGAACGCAAAAAAGCCATCGCTTTCAGCGACAAACTGTTCAACACCCCCGCCTTCCTGATTACCGCCAAAGGCAGTGGACTGACGCCTTCAGCACAGTCGCTGAAAGGTAAGCGTATCGGCGTGCAGCAGGGTTCGGTGTTTGAAAACTATGCCAACAAATACTGGCGTAATGCGGGTGTGGAAGTGATTGCCTATCCGGATGCGGAATCGGTGTATGCCGATCTGACCAATGGTCGCCTCGATGGCACGCTGGATGATGCGGTGGTGATCACCGAAGCCCTGCTAAGCAAACCCCAGGGCAAAAACTTCACGATGATCCAGCCGCAGGTTAAGGATGACGAGATCTTTGGACCGGGTACCGGTATCGGCTTGCGTCAGAGCGACACCGCGTTACAGGCCCGTTTTAACCAAGCCATCGCCACCATTCGCGCCAACGGCACCTACGATCGTTTAGCTAAAAAATACTTTGATTTCAATATTTACGGTGAATAACTCCATGCAGACCCAATCCATTATTTCCTCCCTGATGAGCGGCCATTTTCAGCATAAACCGGTGCGTCAGGTGTTCCTTGTGGCCTGTGGGGGTTCGCTGGTAGATATGTACCCGGCGCACTATTTCCTGAATGAGCAGGGTGAAAACCTGCGCTCGTGGATGATGACAGCCAATGAATTTGTCTATGCCACACCCCATGCGTTAGGTGAGTCGTCAATCGTTATCGTCTGTTCACATGGTGGTAATACGCCGGAATCTGTCGCCGCCGCCCAGCTGGCGAAAACCCGGGGAGCCGCCACCATCACCCTGACCCACAATGCCGAAGCGCAACTGCTGCAATGGGCCGACCATAACCTGCTGTACCAATGGGGTGATGACACGCTGGTCACTGAAAACCCAATGGCGCTGATCCTCAGCCTGTGCGTTGATGTGCTGCGCCAGGTGGAAGATTACGCCGGATGGCATGATTTCCAGCAGAGCTTTGGTCAGATCGATCAGGTGATCCGCCAGGCCCGCACCCAGGTGGCCGCCCGCTGCGCCGACTTCGCGCAGCAATATCAGCATGAATCGCTGTTTTATGTGCTCTCCAGTGGCGCCTCATACGGACACGCCTATGGCTTTGCCATCTGTTCTCTGATGGAAATGCAGCGTCTCGATGCCGCCTCGATTCATAGCGGGGAATTCTTTCATGGTCCGTTTGAAGTCACCGACAATCACGTCCCGTTTATTCTGTTAATGAATGAAGGCCGCACCCGTGGTCTGGATCAGCGTGTGCTGGGATTCCTCAATCGTTACAACGACAAAACCGTGGTGGTGGATGCCCGCGAGCTGGGTCTGGATGCCCTGCCGGTGTCAGTGGTTGACTACTTTAACCCCGTGCTGTTTTACAGCATCATGTGCGACTACCGTGCGGCGCTGGCTGAAATCCGCCAGCATCCGCTCTCAACCCGTCGCTATATGGGCGTAGTGGAATACTAAGGACCGCGGGCAATGAAAGTGATTGGCGTAGGCGACAACGTTGTCGATAAATATGAGCACCGCCGCGTGCGCTATCCGGGTGGCAACGCGCTGAATTTCAGCGTGTATGCCGCGATGCTGGATGCCTCAGCGGCCTATCTGGGTATCTTCGGCAACGATGCGGCGGCAGACCATGTGATGCGCACGCTGGCAAAACGCGGTATCGATACGCGTTATTGCCGTCAGGCGGAGGGCGAAAATGGCTATGCGCGCCTGACCCTCGAACAAGGCGAACGGGTGTTTCTCGATTCTAACCTTGGCGGGGTGCGCCAGACCGAATCGATGGATTTTGTGCTGCAACATCGTGACTGGCTGGCGGATTTTGCGCTGATCCACACCAGCAGCTACAGCTATATCGATGCGCAGCTGCCTGAGCTGGCAAAGCTTCCGGGCTGGCTGACCTATGATTTCTCCGATGACTTTGTCATCGATCAGGCGTTGCCATTATGCCGCTGGCTCGACGTGGCCTTTTTTTCCTGTGCCGGATGGTCGCTGGCTGCCACGCGTGAGCTGCTGACGCAGGCGGTGCAGGCGGGCAGTCGCTATGCCGTTGCCACGCGCGGTGCAGAGGGTGCCATGCTGTTCGACGGAGAAACGGAGTATCAGCAGCAACCGGAAGCGGTCACGCCGGTGGATACGTTAGGTGCCGGTGATGCGTTTATCACCGCATTTCTGCTGAACCTGCGCGCTGAGGGAAATATCCCCGCAGCGTTACAGGCCGGGGCGCATTTCGCCGCGAAAATTTGCCTGTTAGAGGGAGCCTTCGGCGAAGGCGAATCTTACTGAGTTAATGCTGGTGAGATGCCAGCGTTTGCCGTCGCCCCGCAGGGTCGTGATACTCAGCGGGGCGATATCAATCAACCGGAAAGCACTGACCGGTGCCCCCAGCAAACCAATAACCACCGCGCGGATAACCGCAGCGGAGACGATGGCACACTGCGGTTGACGCTCGGCGACACGACCGGACAACCATTCACCCGTGCGCAGCACCAGTTGCGCCACCCCTTCCCCGCCAGGTGCGGCCTCACCGGCTAACCAGCGCTGAAAATCTTCGCCATGCTGCGTCATCACCGCTTTGATCGGCATCCCCGCCCAAAGCCCACAGGCTGGTTCCGCCAGTGCTGTCGCGCTATGCCCCGCAACCCCCAGCGCCTGTGCCGTTTGTTGCGCCGCTAACGCCGGTGCCAGCCATATTTTACTGTCGGCTTCAATGCAACCCTGCATCCTGTGCGCCGCCAGCCGGGAGGCGTCGCTCAGAGCATCATTGGCGGGAAAACGTGAGTGGCGATTTGCCAGGGTCTCCCCCTGGCAAATCAGTTGCAGTACAGCGGCCATCAGTATCCTGCCGTCGCGAAGCGGTGGCGAGGATTCTGCACGGTCTTTTCGGCAAACACGCCAAACAGCAGCCCGGTGGCACACCACATGGTCAGCTGCGTGCCGAACGAACTCAGGCGGAAACGCCAGAGCACATCGGCAGAGAAGCCCTGCGGGACCTCATTTATCGCCGGCATCAGCAGGCAGGCCACGATCAGCATCGCCAGTGCGGCCAGCAGACCCCACAACGCCGCATTCCAGCTTCCCAGCCGCGCCCGCAGTTGATGCGCGCTCCAGGCGGCAGTGACCACAATCACTGCGGAGACCAGCAACATCACGAAGTAGAGCAAGGTCCGGTAGCCGATGGTGGCCGCATCCCCCACCGCAGGCGGGTTAGGCGGATATTTAAGCCCCGGCATCAGGCTCATGATCAGAAATCCCCCCAGCGACAGCACCAGAGCCAGTGATCTCGCCCCGGCCGGACCGGTGCGCTGCCAGCATAACGACCAGACCAGTGCCAGCGCGCCCCCCATCGCCGCACTGAACAGGATCATCCCGCTCAGCAGACCTGCGCCAGACTGCGTGGCGCGACTGAAAACTTCGCCATCGGAATCATGATCATGGTGATGCTCCCCGCCAGCGTTACTGTGCTGTGCGGCAAGGGTTTCTTCGAATGAAATCGCCCGATCAACCTGCGGCTCACCAAAGAAATGGGCAAAACTAAAGGCGATGATGCCAGCGAGGATCCCGGCCATCATCCCGTTTAACAGAAGTTTTCCAGTCATGGTGGTGTCCTTAGTGGCAGGGGAAACCCAGCAGATGCCGCGCATCATGGAAATACTCATGGATCTGATTGCCGGAGAATACCGCAGTGGCCCCCTGCTCAGCGCCGATAAAATACACCGCCAGCAACACCATCAGCGTAATAAAAGCGGCCCAGGGTAAGACAGCATTGAACGGGATCGGGGCATGACCTGCATCAATATCATTAACGGTACGTTCCATTTTTCTTCCTCATATCTGGCTGATAATCATCAATTCAGGGATTGGCGCGCGCTACTGCCGGGCTGACCGCCACCGGAACACGCAGGACCGGGTGGTGATGATCATGCGCGGGCGGGCAGACCGCGCTGGATAACGTCACCGGCATACCATGCGGGGTATTAAGATAGGCCTGCCGCCATTCATCGGTGCGGCGGGCAATATCTGCCTGCCCGGTCAATTGCAGCGACAGCAGCATGTGCTCGGTGGCAGCGACCCACTGGCGGTAATAAGCATCATTGACGCTTTCATGTTCCTGCATCGGATGGGCTTTGATTTCCCTGCTAAAAACATCAACCCACTCTTCCCAGCTGAACTTTCCGGCCTGATGCAGGCTGACGATCAGGGAAAATACCTGCGCTTGCCACGGATGCTCGAACGGCGCGTTTTCCGCATCAGGGCCAGTAAACGATGTACTCATAACGCCTCCAGATAGTCGTCCCACAGATCGATACGCACCGTGTCTTTCGACGGCGCGTTCTCTCCCCACAGCTCGGTAGCGGCAAAACTGACGCTGTACACATGCTGCGGATGTTCACCCAGGCCGTGGGCAACGGTGTCCGGTGTCACAAACACCCCGTGATCAATCACGATGGTGCCGATTTTGCCGCGCACATAGCGTGGCAGGCGGGTATGTCCGCCGGGGTTGATGTTTTTCGCCCGGACGCGGTCACCAACACTAAAGCTGGCAGGTACAGCAACATCAACCCGCGCCGACGCGCCGGTGGTGACCACCGCCTGCACCATCTCCTGGCGTAGCACCGCTGTTTCCGCTGCTGCCGTGACGGGTTTCACCGCCCCGGACAACTCATCCAGGCTGATCACCCCCTTCTCCAGCAGCAGCGTCTCGAAAGCATGCATCCAGTGTTCGTAGTAGCTTTCTTCGAGATAGTGCGCCGGGTTCATGCGCTCAATCGCATGGCGGAACATATCAACATTGAAGTGACCACCGACAAACAGCGAGGCAAACAAAGAAAAGGCGCGGCGCTCCCACTCATGATGAAAAGGAGGTTCGTTTTCTTCAGTAATGACGGCACCCATACCATGCATACCGCCCAGATCATGTATCCCGTTCATAGCGTCTCCTGAAAAGAAGGGTTTAGTTACCCGGTTGCAGCGCCACGCCAGTACCGATCATCGCATCGCGCGTCACCAGATCGGCCAGCTGTTCTTCACTCCAGCCTTCAGTGCCAGCCGGTCTTTCTGGCAGCACCAGATAACGCAGTTCGGCGCTGCTATCCCAGACGCGGATCTCCCGTTCTTCACTGATGTGCAGGCCAAACTCAGCCAGCACACTTCGCGGCTCAATCACGATGCGCGAGCGATAAGGTGCGGATTTGTACCAGGCGGGTGGCAGTCCCAGCGTCGGCCAGGGGTAGCAGGAACACAGGGTGCAAACCGTGACGTTGTGAACATCCGCAGTGTTCTCCACCACCATCATGTCTTCCCCCTGCACCCCGGAAAAACCCAGCTCAGCAATGGCCTCGGTGCCATGTTCCAGCAGACGGGTCTTGTAATCAGGATCACTCCAGGCTTTCGCCACCACCCGCGCACCATTCCGTGGGCCAATGCGGTGTTCGTAGGTATCGATAAGTTCGTCCAGCGCGACGGGATCGATCAGCCCTTTCTCCGTCAGCAACGACTCCAGTGCCTTCACGCGCAGTGCGATTTCCGCAGGCGGTTCGGTATGGTCGTGATCATGTTCCATGGTGTTTCTCCGGGAAGTTAAACGTTTTTACGAAGCGGTGTGGTCTGCCGCTGTTGTGAACATAACGCGACTGCACAACCGCTACCTGGTTGAGAAGGACAGTCACCTGGTCAGGAAGGACAGCCTCAGAAAACGCGGGCATAGCGCAGATTCAGACGGAAATCCTCTGCCGCACCATTCTCCACGCGCAGGTCGCGACCCAGCTGAATCTGGAACTGATCGCGCGGGGTGACAAATTTGGTGGCGGTGATGCGCACATTGGTGGTCTGCGCCGGGTTATCCTGCTTTTCGCCGTCAACCGTGGTCTCGCCGCCCCAGGTCTGACCGACCCCCAGTCCGAGCGCCAGCGTCGGATCAGGCATGTAACGCCCCATAATCTGTGCTGCCCAGGCGTTGTCCTGCTGCAAACGGGACGAGTCAGTGCCGTAGTCGTTATTGTTGCCGTACCAGATGGCGTCGCCGACCACATCCAGCGCCCATTTTTCGGTAAAGAACTTCACCCAGGCGGCCTGTAAATCCACCTTCCAGCGGTTCTCTCCCAGATTGAGGGCATCGTTATGGTCATAGTTGCCGGTGGGAACGTAGAGATAAGGGGCGAAACCAAACACATCGCCACCTGCGCTGAGTTTTACCTTTAAGGGCACGGTCAGAATTAAGTCGCCGGTGCCATTGGCGGAGCCGAGAGCCACGGCATCACCACCACCGGAGATGCGGCCAAACGGCAACAGGAACTGCGGATCGAGGGTAGCTGACTCGCTGATCTGCACGGTATGCAGCAGACGCAGCATGCCGATGTCGGAAGTCAGGTTGTAATCGGAGCTGACTTTGTCACCGCGCGCATGAGCGGAGCCGGTTGAGGCGTGCTGGTAATAAAGCAGCCCCACCGTGGTGCCGTCAGGAAACTGGCTGTAATCACCGGGTGCGACTTCCACGGCGAACGCAGGCAAAGCAGCAAGCAGTGTGGCAGGCAGAAAAAAGCGTAATGCGTGCATAAGGTAAACCCCAGAAAGTGATCGATGGATTGGTTTTCGTCGTATTTTCAGCGCAATGCGTCACGCATCATCCCGGTCTGGGGATGGCAGTTGATATATTCAAAAGTTTGAAAACGCGCGTCGGAGACCGAAACTTCGTGGTAGAGCCGCAGTTTTTGCAGGCCGGTCACCACGCGGAAAAAGGTGGTGAAGATACGCAGATGAGTGGGATGAGATTCCGCCCAGCGTTCAAGCCGGTCCAGTGAACGCCAGAAACCAATGTCATAGGCAATATCCAGCAGGTTGCCGTCTTTATCCACGTTGCGCACAAAGCGGTTGCTGTAACAACCGAGTGGCTGCCCTTCGTCGCGCAGAAAATCCATGCCTGCCTGTAAAGGCGGCAGCATTTCGCTGAAGTAGAGCTGGCGCTCCTGTTCATCGGCGTCCACCCAGTCCTGGCCGGAGCGGATCAGCGTGATGTTGTCATGGCCCTGCACCACCACCCGGCCACCGATGGCGGGATCACCGGCAATCACCCGCAGTTCCCCGTCAGGTTGCAGCCAGTCATTTTGCGATGCCGGAATACGATCGCGTACCGATCCCCAGTAACCATGTTCCTGAATCTCGCCGCTGAGGTTATCCATCACCGCACCGACGCCAGGCAGATCCTCTTTAAAGGCATACAGGGTTTCAAACTGTTCAGCGCGTGGCGCGATAATCTCGCGGAAATAACCGAGGCCTTCATGCAAACGTTCATCCGCCGACCACCACTGGTCGATTTCTGGCTGACGGATCCAGCGGCAATACGCCGCCGGATCGCGCCAGTAGCCTACGACGATAAAATTCCCGAACCCCTGGTTATCAACATGGAAGGTGATGTCATGGTTGCCAGGGCCGTTATCCAGGCTGAAGCTGGCGACAATGTGCTGCATGGCACTGACCGCCTTTTCCCGCTGATCGTCGCTAAACTGCACGCCCAGATATGCCATCACCACCTGGGTCAGGCTGGCATCGGCCCGGCCAACAAACATCGGGAAAGGCGGTTGATACTCGTCATGAACCCGACGGGACAGCGTGCGTGGACATTTCAGGTGTTTATCAATGGCAGATTCCATAACGGCTCCCAGGTAAATAGTTTCAGCGATGGGTAATTCACCCCTGATACTAAGGAGAAATTTTCTGGCTACCTGGCTTAGTCGGACAATCACCTGGCTGGAAAGGACAACCCTGATGTCAGTGAAAACATGCTGGTCATGATGAAATGAAACGGTGCAGCGCTGCCCGGCAATAGTGCGTATGCCCCGCGCCAGCGCCACGGAATAGTCAAATTATCCCGCCAATTCATATCGCAATCGTCATGGCGCAAATATTGCTTTCAGTTTGCAACCATCAATCCTGATGAGCAGTTTTCATATGAGGTGTCGCTGTGAACAGTCATTCCACACCGAGGGATATCCGCTATTCCACCGAACATGTTGCCGTGCCTCAGCGCTTTGAATACTGGAATGATGTCATCCTGCGTCACTGCATTCCTTCCGATGGTAAGCCACTGGCGGAGGGGCGTTTTGCGGGCGAACTCGCGGTGCGGGAAGTGGGGCTGATCGATGTCTGCACCCTCACCTCGACACTGCATTACTGGGAACGCAAGTCACAGCATCTGCGCACCGGGCCGGAAGACGACCTGTGGCTCGGTTATATCCAGGGTGGCTATGGTCAGCTGGAACAAGGCGGACGTAAAGCCAGCCTCGCGGCAGGGAATCTGGTGCTGTACGATGCTGCACAGACCTTTCGTTTCAGCATTGGCGGCAGAAATAACCACCTGATTCGCATCCCGCGCCATCTGCTGACCGGGAAGGTGCCTGCAAGCGTTGGTTTTACTGCCACCATCCTTGATGATACCCGTCCCGGTATTATTCCGTTGCGGGAGATGATTTATCAGACCGTTCAGACGCCGGTTCTGATGCATAACCCCGATGTGGCTGGACGCTTTTCTCAGACCCTGCTGGATCTGCTGGTGCTCAGTCTTGAGCTGCAGGATCACGCCAACGCGGCATCCGAGCGCGATTTATACGCCAGAATGCGCAACTACATCAGCCGCAACCTCACCAACCCTGAACTCAGCGTCGAAAGTATCGCGCTGGCACATCACGTTTCCATGCGCACTGTGGCCCGGACGTTTGCCCGCAAACAGAAGACGCCCGCCGCCGTTATCTGGCAGGAACGCTTGCAGGCCAGCCGCGATGCCCTTGAGCAGGGCCGGGTAACCAGTGTCTCTCAGGCGGCACTGGACTATGGATTCTCTGATTTTTCTCACTTCAGCCATGCGTTCCGTAAAGCCTTTGGCGTCACACCCAACTCGGTTCTGAAGCAAAATGTGCAGGTTTTTATCACCCGGCAGGACAAACCATGATGTTGTTCAGCGGAATGAAGGTGTTCCGCTGCGGTTATTCGCCTTATTTTTAGCTCTTATTGTCATGCTATTGTTAAAACAAAGGCACATTACGGCAGGTGTGGTACGATATTTTTTCATCGGGATATTCAGCTAACATTTGGTTTGTTTAATGATGCAGGAAGAAATAGAACAATATATCGCAGTCATTCTGCAGGAATGGCGTCCATTACGTGCAGCACTTCCACAGGAAGTTATCGCTATTTTGCGACAAATAGCGGATACACAATCCGATAATCTTGCTCACCGCTTTTATGAAACGTTGCTCAAAGATCCGGCTATTTCCAGGCATTTGTCTTATGAACTTGTCGAGGAACGACTGAGCAGCTCTCTGTCTAAGTGGGTTAAAGCCATTCTGACCGAAGATGAAAGCCAATTTGAAAACCTGGCGCAGCTGCAATACCACGTTGGTGGTGTTCATGCCCGTATTGGTATTCCGGTTGAATTTGTTCAGCGCGGTGCCCGACAGCTAAAATACGGTATTTTTGCTTACGTTGCCCAGCATGATATACCTTACCCCATCAGCTTACAGGTCATGCACTATGCGGCGATGGCAATCGATATTGCCATCGAAATGATGAGCCATGCCTATGCGATGTCCCATTATCGGGCCACGCGTAATGAAGAAGCTTATCGCATGCATGTATTGATGAATAATGCCTGGCAGGAACAAGGTAAGCAGCAATCCGCCCTTTCCAGCTGGGAAAACTCGGTTATCTATAATCTGGTGAGTGGCGTACCGCAAACAGAACATCTGCTGAATATTTCCGAATCTAACTTTGGCCTGTGGTTCCGCCATAAATGTGTCCGCCAGTTTGGTGAAAACACCCAGATTCAACAGATGCGCCAACTGATGGCGAAGATCGATGCAACCATGGCGGGTATTGATGTAACCACCCCCATTCCGGTAGAAAAACTGCAGGAATTATTGCGCGTCATCCATGCTAACTGCCAGAAAATTAATACCTATATGGAGATGTTATTTAACGACGTCTCTCATATGCAGGATGGTAAAGATGCGCTGACTAATTTACTCAACAAACGTTACCTGCCAATTATTTTAAAACACGAAGTCAGCCTGGCAATGGAAAACCGTTTACCGCTGAGCGTGGCCATTATTGATGTAGACTTCTTTAAAAAGGTCAATGATGAGTGGGGACATTCGGTGGGCGATCGTGCGTTAACGCATACCGCCAACCTGTTAAGTGATAATATTCGCGCCAGCGACTATTTATTCCGTTACGGTGGTGAAGAGTTTTTGATTGTCCTGGTTGAGGCTGGCCAGTCGGAAACCTACACGTTATTAGAGCGGGTTCGACGCATTGTCAGCAATACACCTTTTGAAACCGTATCCGGTAAGAACATCACCCTCACTGTCAGCATTGGATATACGTTACATAACGGTCACCCGGATTATAATCTTTTACTGAATAAGGCCGACGCCGCGTTATATGAAGCCAAACGCAGTGGCAGAAACCGTATTGTGCAGCAATAAACCGACATATTTGCACGCATTGGTAGCGGCGCGATTTATCGCGCTGTTACTGGGGTGCCGCGATCAAAAGACGCGCGATGAATCGCGCCGCTACGAATAATGACGACAATCATTACCGCAACATGACAATCACGTCATGTTGGCCGGATTCACTGTTAAAACTGGTCCCTTTAAGTTTTCCTTAAGAAATGCATGGTTAAACTCAGGCGATACACCCGGAGGTGATAATCGTGATATTAACCACTTTTTCATTGCTCAAAGAAAAGACCCGTTATATGCAGGCGTTTATTGCTAACCCCCGAGCCTTTGGCTCGATTGCCCCTTCCTCTCTCACCCTTTGTCGCCGGATGTCGGATGCGGTGGATTGGGCGCAGGCGCAGCACATCGCAGAACTGGGGGCTGGAGACGGCGTGCTGACTCGCCATTTATTAAACCGTATGCATGCCAGCGCCACGCTGTCGGCTTATGAAATCAATCCCCGGCTGGCGTTGAAACTCTCCGCGCTCAACGATAACCGCCTGACCGTGTTCACCGATTCAGCCGAACGCGTCGAACAGGGATGCGATGCCATTTTTTCCTGCTTACCGCTGCTCTCGCTGCCAGAACCGCTGCGCCACCGCATCCTGCAACGTGTGGTCACCTGCCTCAATCCCGGCGGGGTATTTATTCAGTTCCAGTACACTACGCTGTCAGAGCCGTTGCTTTCCGGCTACTTCAACTGGACACGCTCCAGAGTGATGCGTAACCTGCCCCCGGCGCTGGTCTATCGCTGCCAGAGCGTCGGTGTCTGCGCTGCCTGAGTTCCTTCACTACGATTTGTTTTTACGCGCACCAGGGCGTGTCAGCGCATTGCTGATCTCATACAGCTTGCTCATGCTGTTCATGGTGGCAACCGGTGCTGCGGCAGCCAGCCCCAGCCCCAGTTTTTCCGCCAGTGCATCCCCGAGCGCCGTACCAAAGGCAAAGGTGATCATAATGGCTAGCCAGTAATACAACTCCCGGCCCGTGGTATTAATGGTCGCGAATTCCAGCGTGCCTTCTGTGCGATGCCAGAACATCAACACCATCACCAATGCCGAGCCAAACATGGCGACGGAATAAAGCAACGGCACCTGAAGTTGATCGGTTAAATAGTCGGTAATTAACGTACCGGTGATGCTGACGAGTAAAACCGTAAGCCAGTAAAGCCAGGGAATATAACGTTCTGATTTCAACTGGAACAACAGCGTAACGATAAACAGTCCCGCGGCAATAATTGAGGTATGGGTCAGTCCAAAGCCTAAGCCAAAATTAATCCAGTCTGCTCCGGTTTCCCCTACCGTTGTCGACATCATTTTTAGTACCCAAAACAACAGGGTAACCTGCGGAACTTTGGTTTTCAGTTCGTTTAATGTGTCAGTCATGATGAAACTCCCCATCTGCGTATTGCCGCTATGATGACGAGGTAAACTTAAAACACCCTTAAAACAGGTTAATTATTGGAGAGTGGTTGAAACGGCAGAGAGAGGAAAAAGCCATCCTCTGCCGTCGCGCATCACAACGTCGGTAGCGTAAAGCGGGTGAGGATCTCTATCGGCAGAAAGCTATGGGAAGCAAAAGCCTGGTTATTTTTTATCGCGGTGAGCTTATCTACGGTTTCAAGTAACAGCCTGGCGATATCCTGAGAGAGAATGTAATCAATTTTCTCGGCAAGGATCAGGTTTTCCGTCACCTTATTCACTTCATGAGTGATCACAATCGGCCGGATAGCACTCGGGCATTCGTCGAGTGCCGCAGCCAGCCCGGCGTTTCCTCCCGCAACATTGTAGACAGCGCGCAGATTGGGATCGTTACGCAACAGTTGAACCGCAGCATCGTAAGTTTGCTGGGTGTTATCGTTGCCGGAAATCACCTCAGCCACGCTCACTGACGGCAGGGTTTTCCTGATCTGTGCGCGGAAACCGATTTCCCGGTCATCGTGGCAACTGTAGGAAAGCGTACCGACAATCACCGCCACGCTGGCATTGACGCAATGCTGTAAATGCCTGCCAAGGATAAAGCCCGCCGCCTGCCCCGCCGCGCGATTATTGATGCCGACATAGGCGTCTCTGGCATCAGGATCGATATCGCTCACCAGCGCAACAATATGCTTCCCCTGCTGCCGGAGTTTTTGTACCGCTGCATTGATGATCGGCGTGTTTTTTGCCACCACGGCAATGCCGTCCGCATGTTCCGCCTGCTGATACAACAGACGCACCACCTCGTCGTCCTGCACATCAGAACAGCTGGAAATATCAAGGCTGACATTGCGCGCATCCAGCTGATTTTTGATCTTCTTCGCCGTGGCGATCACCGATTCGTTGTACTCCTCGCTGGCCTGCACCACTACCGAGAAGTTGCCTTGTTGTGTCACTGAGGCAAGTTGCACACCACCCGCCGCCTGGACCAGCAATGAGGAATAAGCACGCTGAACAGCTTCAACCGTTTTCGGGTTGACGCCAGGCCGATTATTGAGGACGCGATCGATAGTCGCCCGGCTCAGTTGCGTTGCAGCAACCAGCTCTTTCATGGTGGGTTTACGGTTCATAAACAATAGCCTGCCTTCAGTGGTCCATTCCAGCCGATGTTAACCCATCTGTTGCCCGGAAGTCTCCGGAAAACCCAATGATTCATGACGACTCTTTTATTGTCTCATTTTGTTATTAATATGAGACATATTTGTATCATTTTGTTCTCATTATGATCTAGAATCGCATCTTCGCCCCATGTGAGAATGATTCTCAAAGGCGAACGGGTTATCTGGCTGATGTTTAGCCTCCATCATTATCGTTAACTGGGCATATTTAAAATGAGAAAAATGGGATGGTTACCTCCCCTGATCGGCGTCCTGATTGCTCTGGCAGGACTCGTGCTGGGTGCAGGTGGTGGGTATCTTGCGATACTGGGCGGCTCCTGGTTTTATCTTTTCACCGGGATTATCTGGCTGCTGACGGGCTGGACGCTGGTCCGCAGGCAATTTATTGCCTGGCCGCTGACGCTGGCGATGACGCTGGTGGGTGTGATATGGGCGTTGTGGGAAACAGGCACTGACTTTTGGCAGTTCCTGCCCCGCGTCATCATTTTTGTGGTTTTTGGTGTACTTGTCTCAGTCTGCGTGCCTCATTTGCATCGCAAAGATGGCAGCCAGCCGGTCAGCGCAACAGCCCCTTTCGCGGTTGCCGGTGTGTATGCCGTGAGTTTTGTGGCGTTAATTGCCGGGATGTTTGTCCCCCATGCTGAGGTGGAAGTTTCTGGCGAAAGCGCCAAAGTGATTCATCCTGAGGCCGGGAAAGCAGATGGCAAAGACTGGCCAGCCTGGGGGCGCAATCTGGGCGGCGACAAATATGCGCAGTTTGATCAAATCAACAAGACCAACGTCAAAGATTTAAAGCTGGCCTGGACTTATCGCACCGGCGATCTGGCGATTGATGGTTCCGAATATCAGGTCACGCCGCTGAAGATTGAAGATACGATGTATCTGTGCACCCCGCTGAATAAGGTGATTGCACTGGATCCCACCACGGGCAAGGAACGCTGGCGTTTCGATCCGAACATGAAGGAGACCGCCAGTAATAAAGGCTGGAAACGTTGCCGTGGCGTCAGTTATGCCGATCTGTCAGCCATGCCAGCACCCACCCCTGATGCTGCCCCGCTGGCAACCTGCCGCAAGCGTATCGTCAGCAACACCAACGATGGCCGCCTGTTTGAACTGGATGCGGAAACGGGCAAGCTTTGTGAAGATTTTGGTGACAAAGGCTATGTCGATCTGACAGCTGACATTGGCTCCAGCCCGGAAGAGGGGTCGTATTACCTGACGTCCGCCCCGCTGGTGGCTGATGGTGTGATCATGGTGGGCGGCAAACTGAACGACAATATGTCGACCGGCGAGCCTTCCGGCGTGGTACGCGGCTTTGATGTGCGCAGCGGTAAATTGTTGTGGGCCTTCGACCCGGCGCGTCCTGACGACAGCACCCCGCTGCCGCCCGGCCAGCATTATGCACCGGAATCGCCAAACTTCTGGGGCACCGCCTCTTATGACCCGAAACTGGGTCTGGCCTATTTCCCTACCGGCAACCAGACGCCTGACTTCTGGAATGGCAATCGTCACCCCTACTCGGATGAGTTTAACGACTCTATCGTCGCTATCGAACTGAAAACCGGCAAACTGCGCTGGCACTTCCGCACGGCCAATAACGACCAGTTTGACTATGACGTCTCTTCACAACCGATTCTCTACGATCTGCCGAATAAAGACGGCAGCACGACACCAGTGGTAATCCAGCTGACTAAGCGTGGTCAGGTATTTGTACTGGATCGTCGCGACGGTAAACCGGTGGCACCCGTGGAGTATCGCAAAGTACCGACCGATGTTATGCCGGGAATGAAAGCCGCCGCAACCCAACCCTATTCGGCGATTTCCGTCGGTGTTGAACCGCTGAAAGAAGCCGATACCTGGGGTGCCACGCTTTTCGATCAGCTTTATTGCCGCATCGAGTTTAAGAAAATGCGCTGGGAAGGCGAATGGACTCCGCTTTCGGATAAACAACGTACCCTGATCTGGCCGGGTTATTACGGTGGCTTTAACTGGGGGGGTGGTGCTCTGGATGCCGCCACCGGCACCTTACTTGTCAATGATATCCGCATGGCGATGTGGGGACAGTTCATTAAGCGCGAAGAAGCGGCGCATCACGGTCTGGTTCCCTCAACGGAAGGTGAGTATTCCGAACAAAAAGGCACCCCCTGGGGTGTGGAACGTTCTATGTTCCTGTCACCGCTGGGCACGCCGTGCTTCAAACCGCCTTTCGGTAGCATGACCGCCATCGATCTGGCGAGCGGCAAGACGAAATGGCAGGTGCCGATGGGCAGCATCCAGGATGCCCCGATTCACGGCATTTTCCCGGGTGAAGGCGTGGTGCCACACGTTTATATTCCGATTGGGATGCCAACCCTGGGTGGCCCGTTAGTCACCGGCGGCGGCCTGATCTTCTTCCACGGTACGCTCGATTACTATATTCGTGCGCTGGATAACGATACCGGTAAGGAACTGTGGAGCTCGCGCCTGCCAGTAGGTGGCCAGGGTGTCCCCATGACCTACATTGGCAAGGACGGTAAACAGTACGTGGTGGTGGTTGACGGCGGTGCGACCCGCACCGGCACCAACAAAAATCGCGGAGACTACGTCATGGCCTATGCATTGCCATGATGTTAATGGGATGCCCGGCAATGCCGGGCATTTTTTATAACGCAAAGGTGTCGCGGATAAACTGACGTGCTCTGGCAACGGTGATTTCCGGGGCTTCAAGTGAGGGGTCCTGCTCTGCCTCGACGACCATCCAGCCCTGATAGCCGGTGGCGCGAATAAACTGCGCGAGCGGGGAGAAATCAATCACACCATCTCCCGGCACGGCAAACATCCCCTTTCTCACCGCATCGTTAAAACTCAGATCGTACTGGCGCACCTGCTGCAAAATGTCGGCGCGGATATCCTTCAGGTGGATATGATTGATGCGCTCACCAAACTCACTCAGCAGAATTTGGTAATCAAAACCCGCGGAGAAAGCATGGCCGGTATCCAGCAATAATCCTACTTCAGGGCCGGTTGCCGCCATCACGGCTCTGACCTCATCCAACCGCTCCGCCACCATCATCAGATGATGATGATAAGCCAGCCCGAGGCCATAACGGGACCTTAGCTCGCTGGCAAACGTCGTGAGTCGGTCGCCATAAGCGACAAACTGCGCGGCTGTCAGGGTAAGTCGCCCGCTCATGGCAATATCGAGGGCATTATCAGGCATGTTACCGCATTCACCGTACACCATGACGCCAGCACCGGTGTCACGTAACAGGGTGGCAAAAGGCGCAACGGCGATCAGTTCTTCATCTACACTGCGTTCGGTCAGGAATCCGCTGTGCCAGCCGGAGGCGTGTTTTAGCTGGTACTGCTGCAACAAGGCAGACAGCTCCGGTGCCGTGCCGGGAAATAAACGGCTCATTTCAACACCGTCGTAACCCGTAACGTTCGCACCGCTGAGACACCTTTCAGCCGTGGCATCCTGACCAAATTCCTCAATCACTTCATTGGCCCAGGATAACGGGCTGATAGCGACTAACAGGGGATTGTTTTTAGCGTGAGTCATCATTGTCCTCATCAACAGGCACACATCCGGAATATAAAATCCCGGATGTACGATAACAGAAATAATAATTATTAAGCGGCGTATTGCTTCAGGGAATTACACAGCGTCTTAGTGGTAATAACCGGATCTTTCTCCCAGATGGAGGGACTGATTAATTCAACTGACCAGGCACCATCATAGCCGGTTGCTTTAACCGCATCAGACCATTGCTGCAAATCAATCTCACCTTCGCCTGGCATACAGGAACGAAGAATAGTTTCATCCCAGCTGTCACCTTCTTTTTTTGGTACGTATCCATCGCAAAAATGGACGCCGAAAATATGATCTTTATTCATACGGCTGACTTCCTCCGGCGTACAGCCCGCCGCATAGAAATGCCAGAAGTCGACGACGATGCCGACATTGTTCTTACCCACGCGCTCAATCACTTCAAGGCCTTGCTGCAGCGTCCTGAATTTAGTAAACGCTGGTAATTCAATCATATAACGCACACCATAACGCTCGCCAATACTGGCTATTGCGGCGATGTTCTCCGTCATAATGGTCATGATCTTTTCATCAGTAAAATGGTCGATACCGTTTCTCGGCAGGACCATCACCGTGTCCGTGCCTAACTGAACCGCTTGCTGGGTAATTTTCTCAGCTTCGGCCAGCAGCGCGGCACGATCGTCTTTTTCAAAACGTTCGATATGATCAAGGGCGCTGAGAAAAGACACCGTCAGACCCGCGTCATGGATTTGTTTTTTTAACGCTTCAATGGTTCCGCCATTTTCCAGATAACGGACAAATTTCGGATAGAAAACTTCCAGGGAATTAAATCCTGCCTCTTTGGCTAAGCGGATATCGCTGATCAAATTTCCGTGCATTGTCGAAATGCCATGCAGTGACGTAATCATTTTATTTCCTCTGAATCCCGGAGACTGAATGAAAACTTTCAGGCCGGGCATGATACCTGCGCACGGCCTAAAAAGTGGAGAAGCTCAACCTGATACTACCCAAATGAATATTTTAAAAAACACACGAATGGCATTTTCATTTCATTCCTGTGAGAGCGATCATAAAATTGATACAAATGTGATCATTTTAGTTGCGAATTGAGACATTAAAGATGATCACTAATGCATCATTGATAGCTCAGAGGTTATGCGATGTCTTACGAACAAAAATTTAATGCCGGTTATGTGTATCTCATATGCTGCTGCGCTTCCCTCGGGGGCCTGATGTTCGGCTATTCTACCGCCGTCATCTCTGGCGCCATTTCACCGGTTAAAATGCATTTCGCGCTGTCGCCCGCCGAGGTGGGTTGGGCGGTCTCCAGCATTATCGCCGGAGCCACTGTTGGCGCGTTGCTGGCCGGAACCATTGCCGAAAGGCTGGGACGGAGACCCTCGCTGTTCCTCTCTTCACTGATATTTATCGCCACGTCACTGCTTTGTTCTCTTGCGGATTCGTTTGAGATGTTCTGGTCAGGACGCATCCTGTGCGGATTCGCTGTCGGTGTCGCCGGTACGATTGCCCCAATGTACATGTCGGAAGTGGCACCGACATCCATCAGGGCCAGGTGTTCGGGCCTGTTTAACCTGGCAATGGTGATCGGCGTGCTGGGGGTCTTCATTGTGAATTACTCCATTGCCCGTGGCATGGATGATGCGTGGATGCAGAATGAGGGGTGGCGCTGGATGATGGGTTCGCAACTGGTGCCTTCAGTGATCATGCTGGTACTCAGTGTGATGATGCCCGAGTCACCGCAGTGGAACCTGCGTCATAACCACAGCGCCAGAGCGATTACCTTGTATAGCCGCATCTATCCGCAGTTCAACAGCGTGGAAGCGCAGCAAATTTTTGCCACGCAGCAGGCCAGGAACACCGGCGCTAAAATCAAAGGCAGCCTGCCTGACACCCCGGTGCTCAAATTTATTCTGGCAGTGGGCGTGATGATTGCCGTGCTTCAGCAGTTCACCGGCATAAATGTGATGAACTACTACGCGCCGCTGGTACTGGAGCAGGGTTCCTCCGGTAAAGATGCGGTGTTGTTCCAGACCATTTTCATCGCCGTGGCCAATGGTGTCGGCGGTTTTATCGGCATGAATTTGTTTGATCGCTATGGCCGACTGCCGATCATGAAAATCGGTACCACCGGTGCCACACTCGGCCTGCTTATCGCTTCGTGGGGTTTATACAGCCATGACACCGGCTACTTAACCGTGTTCGGCATTCTGTTATTTATGATGTCGTTTGCGATGGGCTGGGGTGCCGGTGCCTGGGTACTGATTGCTGAGATCTTCCCGGAAAAAATCCGCAACATCGGCATGAGTCTGGCGGTGAGTCTGATGTGGGTAGCAAATTTCGTCATCACGCTGCTGTTCCCCGTCGTCAATGATAATGCCTGGCTGCAAACTCACTTTAACGGGGCGTTTTCGATGTGGATCTTTGTTGGCTTCAATGTGATCTGCTATCTGTTCCTGGTGAAGTTTGTCCCGGAAACCAAAGGTGTTGCGCTGGAATATATTGAAAAAATTGCCAGTGCGAAGATGCGCAAAAGCAGTCGCCATGCTGCCGTTTCTGACATTGTGCGTTAACTGGCACCGTGCACCAAACTGCGCGATAAATCGCGCCGCTACGGATCCCGCCTTTCATTATGACAATGGGCTCCGCCATCAGCGGCCTTTCGTTGACGAGAACAGGATAGTGGGTCTGATGACCGGGAATGATGTGGGGGTGCATTAAAAACTTAAACCGGGTGCGGGTTGCCGTCTGGCTCGTACCCGGTTGGGCCGTAGCAGGGCCAAATCCGGACAAGAGAGGTTAACGTTATAGAATCCAGACGTTCCGTCTGGTATGACTGGCATTGATGAAATTCAGCCACTTTGATGTCAGAGGAATACATGAAGTTTTATTGCAGCAAGGAATTTACTGGCGCAACAGCCTGGGAATCTTTACCTGTTGCTCGCTTTGATAATACCACGGTGAAGCTTCACTGGACTGATCAGCCTTATAAGTGGCATATCAACGATGGACAAGAGGTTTTTGCGGTTATGGATGGCTGCGTAGAGATGCTCTACAAAGAAAATGGTGAGGTCAAAAGTAAGACATTGCATACCGGTGATATTTTCTATGCAAGTGAAGGAACAGAGCACGTCGCTCACCCTCAAGGGGTTGCCCGCGTGCTGGTTATCGAAAAAGAGGGATCTGTCTAGGGAGATTTAGTCACTGACCGGAATGCCACTTGACGTCGCAAACGGGCGTCAATGGTCGACGAAACAGGCTGAAACGTTTGGGACCGCCCATGAATTCGAGCGGTGAATCCTGTGGGACAGGTCCTTCTGTAACAACATCGCTCATACCCGCGCCGCCAGAACATGAAGATGACTCATGTTCCATTGAAATTTAATCACTTTTCCTCATACCACTCTTCTGGCATAAAAGATGCATTATTAACTTCTAAACAATATAAAGACAACTGATTGAGAACACCCACAAAAAAATCGGGTAACAGTTAAAAGACCAAAAATCAGGCTTTATAGCGGAATTCAGGATGCCAGAACACCATGAATAAACATTTTTCATTTACGGTTAAAAGCCTTCGTTTCGACGAAAATTATAACCCCTCGCAAAATACGCGTATCACCACCAACTTTGCTAATCTGGCGAGGGGAAGTAAGCGCCAGGAAAACCTGCGCAACACTCTGGTGATGATTGATAATCGCTTCAATTCTCTGGCGCATTGGGATAACCCCAATGGCGATCGTTATGCTGTCGAGCTTGAAATCATTTCCGCCGAATTGAATATTAATTTTGAAGGTAATGGCAACACCTTCCCGGTGATTGAAGTACTGAAAACCCATATCGTTGATAAAAAAACCAACGAACGCATTGAAGGGATTGTGGGGAATAACTTCTCTTCCTACGTGCGTGATTATGATTTTAGCGTCGTACTGCCAGAGCACAATAAAAACCAATCCGGATTCGCCACGCCAGAAAATTTTGGCGATCTGCATGGCAATATCTTTAAGCATTTCGTTAATTCAGACGCTTACAAAGAGAACTTTAATAAACCCCCGGTAATTTGCCTGAGTGTATCCAGTAAAAACATCTATTATCAGACGGGAAATCAACATCCGGTATTGGGTATCGAATACCAGCAAGATGAACTTTCTCTGACTGACCATTATTTCGCAAAAATGGGGTTGCAGGCGCGTTATTTCATGCCGCCGAATAGTGTTGCGCCATTGGCGTTCTATTTTTCTGGCGATTTACTCAGTGATTACACCAATCTTGAACTGATCAGTACCATCAGCACGATGGAGACTTTTCAAAAGATCTACCGTCCTGAGATTTACAATGCAAATTCGCCAGCAGGACAATGCTATCAGCCCAATCTGAAGCACCCGGATTACTCTTTAACCCGAATTGTTTATGATCGAGAAGAACGTAGCCAACTGGCTGTTGAACAGGGCAAGTTTACTGAAGAGAACTTCATCAAACCATATCAAACTGTTCTTGAGCAATGGTCTGCGACTGCCGTTCTTTGATTAACCTAAAATACAAGGTCACCCATTATGAAAAAGTTATTACCTACTTCCACTGCCGGTAGTTTACCTAAGCCTTCCTGGCTGGCACAGCCAGAAACACTGTGGTCACCCTGGAAATTACAGGATCAGGAATTAATTGACGGCAAACAGGATGCTCTGCGTTTATGTCTGGAAGATCAACTCAAGGCGGGTATTGATATTGTCAGCGATGGCGAGCAAACACGTCAGCATTTTGTCACCACTTTTATCGAACACCTCAGTGGTGTTGATTTTGAAAAGCGTGAGATCGTTAAAATTCGTAATCGCTATGATGCGAGTGTACCGAGTGTGGTGGGTGAAGTGGCACGCCAGAAGCCGGTGTTTGTGGAAGATGCCAAATTTTTACGTCAGCAAACCACTCAGCCGATTAAATGGGCGCTGCCAGGCCCCATGACGATGATTGATACGCTCTATGATGGCCATTATAAAAGCCGTGAAAAACTCGCCTGGGAATTCGCCAAAATCCTTAATCAGGAAGCCAGAGAATTAGAGGCAGCGGGCGTCGATATTATCCAGTTCGACGAACCGGCATTTAATGTTTTCTTTGATGAGGTGAACGACTGGGGCATTGCCGCCTTAGAAAAAGCCATTGAAGGACTTAAATGTGAAACGGCTGTGCATATTTGCTATGGCTATGGCATTAAAGCCAATACCGACTGGAAAAAAACGCTGGGGACCGAGTGGCGTCAATATGAAGAGGTTTTCCCCAAACTGCAAAAATCCGATATCGATATCATCTCACTGGAATGTCACAACTCGCGTGTGCCAATGGATCTTATTGAACTCATTCGCGGTAAAAAAGTGATGGTTGGCGCCATTGATGTGGCAACCAATACCATTGAGACCCCTGAGCAGGTTGCCGAAACTTTACGCAAAGCACTGCAGTTTGTCGACGCCGACAAACTCTATCCTTCGACTAACTGTGGCATGACACCTTTATCTCGCCAGGTCGCAAGAGGCAAGCTACATGCGTTAAGTGCTGGCGCAGAAATCGTGCGCAGAGAACTGCTGGGTTAAAATTGTTGGCCATCTGAAGGAAACTCAGTTCGGGAGTTTCCCCAGTTTGATTATCTGATCAGAAGCCAGCACAACCAGGCCCTTTGCCGCAGGGACCCGCTGCGTCAGTGCCCGGGCTACAGCCAAAGCCCGCACGGGTTGGTAAGCACCGGGCAGAATGGGAGATAACAGCTTCGCGACAGGGATGGAAATGCGTTCGCCCAGGCGGACGGGCTGCCCTAACCCATCGCGAGAATCAAGCAGCAAAGAAGGCCTCGCAATCACCAGAGCGGTGAAAGGCATGGCTCTGAGCGCCTCTTCGAGTTCACCCTTCACGCGGGTGTAAAACAGGGATGATTTCGCATTGGCGCCGCCCGCACTGACCAGTCCCAACCGGCTTACGCCTGCAGCAAGAGCCGCCTGGGCGACCGCCATATTGGCATCAAAATCCACTGCCCGGAACGCTTCCCTGCTCCCCGCGACTTTAATCGTTGTACCCAGCGCCAGGTAGGCTTCATCCGCATGGGGAAGTTGTGGCAAAGCAGTAAAATCGACCTGGTGGACGGTCAACTTCGGATGGCTGATTCTGAGCGGCTTACGGCTTAGCGCATGAACGCTGGCAATATCCGCATCGTTCAGCAGAATTTGCAGCAGCTGACCACCCACCAGACCGGTGGCACCCGCAAGCAGCACAACACGTTTTGTTTCTGGCATCGTCATACACACTCCTTCTTTCACCAACAAAAATGGCCGAAGAGCATCCGCGGCGGCAAAACCGATGGCTGGCTTAAAGACGGAATAATGCTCACATCACCCTTAACAGCGCTTCTTCCATAAGCTGCCCCAGCATCGCCCGTGCTCCGTGAGTGGCTTCGTTTCCCACCCCCTGCTCCAGCGTGATACCAAGATTGCCCGGCGAGGGCAAAATACTTCCCGCGACACGTAAGGTATCGGGCATCCCTATACGTGTTCGCACGGTAATACCCAGCCCTGCCTGCAATGCCGCCCAAATACCGCTCAGGCTCTGGCTGACAAATACCACCTGCCAGGCGATGTTCGCCCGGTCCAGACATTCGATGGCACGGGAACGCATCAGGCACGGGCTTTCAAGCATCACCAGCGGCAATGGCATGCCTTGCGCCAGCAGCGTACTGATATCCAGATTTGGATGTGTTATCCACTCCAGCTGGCAGTGACCGACCAGTTTTCCTGTGCGTTGCACCTGCTCCGGTTGCCATAACAGCGCCATATCCAGCTCGCTATCATTGATCGCATTAAGCAATCCCCGGTTGCGATCGACGCGGGCCAGAATGCGCATTGCTGGGTGGTGACGTTTGAACTCACCAAGGATGCCTGGCATGAGTGACTCGCCAAAATCCTCCTGCATACCAATACGTATTTCCCCCTGCATTAGCTTGCCATTCAGGGCCAGCAGCGCTTCATCATTCAGCGCTAACAGTCGGCGGGCATATCCCATAATAATCTCTCCATTATGGGTCAACGCCAGATGGCGACCATTTCTGACCACCAGTTCAGCACCGCATTGCTGTTCCAGTTTCTTAAGCTGTGCACTCACAGCCGAGGTTGAACGGCAGAGGCGATTTGCTGCCTGGGCAAAACTGCCACACTCAATGCCGGTTACAAAACTGCGCAGTGCATCCAGATCGAGCGTCAAAGGGAGTTTATTCATGATGATCCTGAAATTCGGGACGGTAAGTCTCAATTAATTCAATTTTCAGGATCAAGATATCACGCCAGAATGTCTCCACTGTCAATACGGAGTAACAACGATGGCGAAATCCCTTGATCGCGAAACCCTGGCCCGTGTCGCACCGAAGCTGGCCGAACTGAGTCAGGATTTACTTTTCAATGACATCTGGAAACGTGAAGCCCTTTCCCCGCGCGAACGTAGCTTAGTGACACTTGGTGCTCTGACGGCTCTTGGCCGCGTGCAGCAGTTGCCATGGCATATCCGCTTCGCACAACAAAATGGCCTGACTCATGAGGAAATCGTTGAAGTTTTCACACATCTGGCATTTTACGCTGGCTGGCCTGCGGCAGTTTCTGCCTTCGAATGCTGGGAAGAGGATAAACGCTGATGCCCTTCACCCGAATCACTCTGCGTCAGGGCTATAGCAACGAGCAAATTATGCAAATTTCCGACATCTTGCAAAAATGCCTTGAGAAGGAATTTGCCGTTCCTCCCCATGACCGATTTCAGGTTTTCGAAACACTCGCTGCCAGCCAGCGTGTGTTTGACTACCACTATAAAAGTGGTGGCCGCAGCGACGATTTCATTCAGTTTCACGTCATAGCCGGTAAGCCTCGCTCTTTCGAGCAGAAGAAGAATCTTTGCCGCACACTATGCGAGCAACTACATACGGCCCTTAATATTAATCCGAATGATGTGATGGTGATGATTCAGTTTAATACTGCCGATGAATGGAGTTTCAGCAATGGACAATTACTTTCTGAGGAGGAATTATGATTGTGATGCAATATCGTTTTACCTTGCCCGCTAATTACGACATGACCATCATTGAGAGACGTATTGCGGAGAATGGTGCAAAGTTAAACGGCTTTTCAGGTTTGTTGTTTAAAGCATACCTCGTTGCCAAATGCGATGATGAATATAGCCATGAAAACCGTTATGCCCCGTTCTATGTCTGGAATAATGCCGCAGCAATGACCCTGTTTTTACAGAGCCCAGCCTTTAAAAAATTAACGCAGGATTTTGGTTGGCCGCAGATTGATACCTGGATAGCGCTACACCTTCCCTGCATTGATGAGATAAGAAGCGCTAGCTGGCTTTCAATAATCAAACAGAACATTCCCGCACACAGCGACCTTTCTTTACTGACGCTGGATGGGCATCTCAGCGCCTGGGATATTAGCCGCTGGCAGCTATTGCAGGTCGATTTTAGTGATGCGCCGCACACGGACAGGGAAAATTACCGCATTAGTTACATGGCAAGTGAGGCGTGGTAATGCTAGTCTGATGAAAATTTCGCCATTGCACTATATCGCGCTAAGTCAAATTTTTAATTTTTTAACCAAGGCGGCATACCGCTAAATTGCCGACTTGTGACTATCAACCTGACCACCCGGTCATCTACTTATCAGTGATGGTGGTAATGTCAATTTGTGAGTATTATCACTAATCGTTGCTTATTACCTGGATTTATTGTGATCTGCCAGACAAAGGGTGATGCGGTTCTTTATAGCAAAAGTAAGTCTGCTTATCGTTTTTTACTCTCTAAGTTAAGTTGGCTGCCTAAAATCACATCTGCTTCCTGTAAGGCTACATCCAGTCCCGCGGAAGGGGTAAATGTTAGTTCACCAAAAATAACCTCATCATTCAGGAGATAGAGATCAACCCGGACAAATTTAAAATCAGAGGATAATTTAACAGCATACTCTTTCATTTTATTAAAGCCATCGGGCATCTCTGGATAATGGTTTTCATTTATTAATTCGATAGTATCTTCGAAAGGAAGCGGATTCCAGTTCATATCAAAGTAATAAAACTTAGGTTTTCCTTTTTCTCGCCCTATGCAAACCATTACCGCGTAGGGTTTACCATTGAAACAATAAAATTTATAATCATCAGGAAAACCACCGCGTTCATTTTCAATGTATTTTTCACATAAGATTTTTCTTTCGATTTTCTTATACTGCGGCTCAACAAAATTTGCCGAGTAATCCTGCTTCAACCATTCATTCAATTTTCTGTTTGTTTTTTCAATGTCCATGGATGATTTATTATCACATATTATGTTATAGCCTGCTCCATGATTGCATTTAAGTGCAAATCTTTCCGGTAACGCATCATAATCTATAGCTTGTGGGTTATCATACACACCGTAGAGGACATTAAGGATTTCACCGCACCCTTTAGCGGAAACATACTCCCTGACCTTATATTTATCAGCGCACAACGTGTAAATGTCACCATTGAGTTCATTGAACTTAAGCCATTGTATTTTCTCATTAAAACTGGTTGGGTTTCTTAGGTTTAATTTTTTCTTGAACCTGATGAAGTAGTGAGTTTTAGCATAAAATTCCGGGAAAGTGTTAGCACTCAGTTTTAAGGCTGACTTAACTGTTTGTTTTATCATTCTCATTTAAATACCCTCGGATTGAAAATATTAAGATGCATCTTAATGATTGTTTTATTTCTGAAGAAGTAATTAAGTAAAGTGCAGGACAAAATCTCCACGATCAAAAAGCAATACGCCGCACCATTAATTCCAAATGCACTGATCATCACCCATGATAATGGTACTGTTAATATACAACATAAAAACATTTTTTTAGCCAGGTAACTATAGCCCGCTTCTTTTATTATATATCTATAACAAATTGTTCCTAATGCAGAGAACATAGTGGCAAGTATTATTATGGGGATGATATTCACTGAGGACATATAATTATCCCCATATAATAAATGTATAAAATAATCACCAACAAGATAGAAACCACTCAAAGCAACCAGGGAAACCAGGATTACAATCCGATTTATTTTTATCAGTAACTTCTCGACGGTTATTTGATCTTTCTCACTATATATCCTTGAGAAGAAGCTGGTTATTAATGACAGCACAATAAATGACCATGCGCTTCCCATTGATAATGCTACGCTATAAATCCCCAAATTTGAGTATGAAAGTATTTTCGTTAAAAAAATACTCGATATCTGAGTATAAATATCTACAGATAAGCTTGATAAAATTAACGTCCCGCCAGTGTACAGCATATATCGGTTATATACCCCCGCACCCTTGCTGTTTTCTTTTACTTTGGTGGTGTATTTAAAATACATGAGCCGCATGATGTAAGGGACTAGCGGGATGATAACAATGGGTATGGTAAAGTAATAAACTGGCATTTTGAAGTATGAGATATTAAATCTAATCAACAACGCTAATGATAACCCCAGTATATTTGTTATGGTGTTTATTTTTGATTTCAACTGGGTGTTGTTATAGATGGAAAAGAAATCCATCACAATATAGTATGTGGCAATGCAGTTTGCTACGCCAAACAGAAATACAATTGAGTCAGTAAAGAAATACAAATAAATCAAAATTGCAGCTGAAGACAGAAGAAACAAAATTCGCCGTTGGTTCTGAGTATTCATAGCCAATGCGATTCCGGACTTTGTGTTTTCGCTCATGCGTTTAAAGAGAATATTCTGACCACCAAACCATGATAATGTCTGCACGAATATAAAAAGTGATGTTGAAATGTTTATTTTGCCAAAATTATCAGGGCCAACATATTTTGCCATAAGTGAATTGATAAATAGCAGGCCAATAATGTTGACTGACTTTTCCAGCATGATCCATATCGCGTTAGAGTACATTTTATTTCCCACATATACATAGTTATTTTTATTGTTTCTTTATGAGTAACAGGTATATTGACTGGATGGTTTTTGTTTAGCTAAAAAGCTGCTTAACTTCACATTCTTTGGCACACTTCTTTTTATTTGGTTGGTAGTGTGGCCCTTTATATAAGGATAGTGAAGGTTATTTTCCATAAATCAGATTAGTAGCAGACATTTTCTGGTAATGAGTCCACTTATTCGTCGTGTTTTATGATAAAAAAAATGATGACCTTCGATTTTGTATCAGGTAATGTCTGCATGCCCTCCCCTTATCAACCTCCTGACAGGTTCATGTACCGGGCTTGTCACTAAAAGTAGCCGTAATTAACCAGGCCGGACGCAGAAGGTATAAGTTTACGCGATGATAGAATACGCTGGCCCTGTTACGTGTCGGTTTACAACCGGGCGACGGCTGGCGGGCATGTGGTGGACAACATCATGCTGGAGGGGTTAACGCTGAGGGAAAGGCCTGCTATATCGACTCATTGAGGCCGAAACCACGCGACAAATCACGCAGGGTCCCGGCACCGGCTCGGTCAGGATTATTTCAGCTTGAGCATTTTTACCGTAGCTTCCACATCTATCTCATCTTCCGAAAAGATTAACGTCGTTCCCTGGAAAGTGGTGATCGCCAGTTTCTTCTGTGAGCGCATCTCACCCGGTTCAGCGGATGATTTCGGCCGGATACTCTTCATCAGTACCCCCACAGACAACAAAGCATTTTCTTTATCAATGCGGGTGTCGGCAGGGACTTCTTCGCTGTAAACCAGGTAAGACTTGATCGACGTGAGCTTAATGCGCTCGCCCGCAATAAAGATGTACTTGCTTTCCGGTACGACTTTCACCGCATAGGCTGACAAGCCCTTGTTATTGGTGGTTGGCTCAAAAGTCACCGCTGCATTTTTCTTAATCAAATCAGGGTTGGCGACCTTAATCACATGAAAATAGCGGTTCTCACCATTTTCATCTTTGATAAACCCAAAACCTTTATCCTGAAACCAGGTTGTGATCGTGCCTTTCATCGCCATTACCGCCTACTTAATTGTTTATCTACTCAGATTTTGCAGCGCGCAGTGTAAAGCACAATGCCTGCACAAACTACGTCTTTGGGGTAAGTCTGGACGATAAATTTCTACTGTGCGAATGGCCGGTCTGCTGCTTCCGCCCTGAGACTGGCGCAAAAGCACTCTCCGTGGCGCAGGCGATCAGGTTTTACGATGACTGAAAAATCTGATGTACGTGACATATTCTTCATTCATTGGCGAAGGTAACTGGCTGAGGGGGAAAAATTCCAGTGCCAGACCTTCTGTGGGATCGTTAATTAATTCACCTGTCCATTGCTCAGTAAAATACAACGCGGTGATGACATTAATTTCATCTTTGTTATGCAGAATGAAGCAGTAGTCCTGCCCGGAAAAAACCTTTAGAAAATTGAGTGACTTAATGTCGAGGTTGGTCTCTTCTTTCACTTCCCGAATGGCGGTTTGTTCCAGTGATTCCCCGACCTCAAGCAAACCACCCGGCAGCCCCCAGCTACCGTCTTTACGCTGCTGAAGCAAGATATGTCCGTCGTTACGGACAATGATGACATTGGCACCCGCGAGCAAAAGCATACGATGACCAATCATGTTGCGCATCTCAGTGACGTAGCTCAAGTTGACTCCTCTGGCAGTCAGGTAAGGGGTTATCAGGGGGGGAGAAAACCTTATGCATAGCACACTCAAATCATGATTGCGTGACAGCAGATTACACTTTATGAGCTGAAACTTTGTGATGTGGGATGTTTGAGGTATTGCCTGTCTGGTCGTTTATTTTCTGATAACGCGGCGCAACGTCACTGTTTCTCTGCGTTATCTGGCCAGTGACAATGCCCTGTTGGTGATCCGGTTCGATAGTCAATAGCGGTTGCCCGATGGTCATAGCATCACCCGCTTTGGCAAGAACGGAGGTTACCGTACCGGCGGAAAGTGTATACACCGCCCGCTGTGGCGTGTTTTCATTTTGTTCGAGGTTTTCATTTACCTGCGCCAGCTGCCGCCGCAGTACGTTGATTTTAACGGCTGTTGCCAGAGGTAACTGAAGCTGTTGGTCATTCAACTCGATGAGCTGCTGCCGGGTGCCATACTGTTGTTGCAGTAATGACCGGTACTGACTCTCATAGCCCCACACGATCGACTGTTCCTGCTCAAACTGGAGCGTTGAGACATATCCCTTTGCCAGCAAGGGACGCCACTTGTTCACCAGATTCTGCGCCATGCTGATTTGCGACGACTCGATTTTAGTTTGCTCTAAAAGTTGTTCCAGCTGTCCGTTAAGCATGATTTTCTCGAAGCGGTTGTCGCTGGCCTGCTGAAGGGCAATCTGTTGGGTATGTTGAATGTCCTGAAGCAGGCTGGTTTGTTCGAGTTTTAACTGTTCGCTGACGAGCTGAGTCCCTTTCAGGGCCTGGCTGTTTTCGTTAGAGAACAACACGAGTGGCGTGTTTAACGTGACATGTTCGCCCTTGATCACAGGGATCTGCTCAACAGTGCCGTCTGTCGCCGCGCTGACCGTAATTTGCTGGCTTTGAGGCGTCGGTTTTGCCGTGGCTTTAAACAAATCAGGCTGATGGCTTTCGACAAAATAAATGACGCTCACCGTACCGATAACGAGCGAGAACAGATTTGCGCGAAAAAATGGTTTTTCCATTTTTTACCTTAGCGGATTCCAGGCAACATAATACAACCTAAAATCACATGTCCCGGCACAGAGTGAAAACAGAAGTTCATTTCCAGTTGTTATCTTTTGCAAGGCAATTTCTATCTGTTGGCCGGGACAGGCGCAACGTCCGCTTATGGCAATGAGCCAGAAGCGGACATAACCGTTTCAACAGGCGTTATTCATTGCCCCATTGATTCAGAAACTCAGCGATGTCATCAATACGCAGCGGGTCGATCCCCGCTTCACTGGCCATCTCTCTTTGGGCATCTTCACTGATTTCTTCGTTATTGGTTAAGCGGGTAATCAGCAGCTGAAAATAGCGCGCCAGAGCATCATGTTCGGACTCGCTTACCGGCTTTGCTGTTTCCGTCGCATACTCATCAACGATGTCATAAAATTTCAGTGGTACTTCCTGGTTCATAGGTCATCCCCATTAAGGTCTGTGTCCGTTGCTACCTGCAACGTCTGGCCTGAATAATAACATCCTTACTCCGTTTTTCTGTCATTCAGGCACGCTGCCCTTAAATCGCCGCAAGATACCCGCCATCAACATACAGAATCTGCCCGGTAATGTAGCGAGCGGCATCTGAACTGAGGAACACCACGCTGCCGGCGAGGTCATCCAGTTCACCAAAGCGTCCAAGGGGGATTTTTTGCTGCATGGCGTTACGCCATTGCTCATCCTGATAGAACACCTGCGTCATGTCGGTTGCGAAATAGCCCGGACCAATACCATTTACGCGGATATTATGCCCTGCCCACTCGGTGCTGAGGGTACGGGTCAGCCCCACCAGCCCGGACTTGGAGCTGCCATAGGCTGCTGCGCCCGGTACACCCACACAGCTGGTTAACGAGCAAAGATTGATAATCACCCCGCCGGCACCCGAGGCAGCCATCCCTTTTGCTGCCGCCTGAGCACAGAAAAATGCCCCTTTCAGGTTGGTGCCAACGATGGTATCCCACAGCGCTTCGTCAGCCTCAAGTGACGGGCAAACCTGTTCAGTACCCGCGTTGTTGACCAGGATATCAATGTTGCCGACCGCGGCGATCGACTGCGCAATCTGCGGCGTTTGGGTGACATCCAGTAGTAATCCGGTGACATTGTCACTTTCCTCGCGCAATAAACTCACCGCCTGAGTCAGGGTGCTCTGCTGGCGTCCGGTAATGATCACGCTGGCCCCGGCTTGCAGCAAAGCCCTGGCGAGCGCAAAACCAATGCCGCGCGTGGCCCCCGTCACCAGCGCACGTTTGCCTGCGAGGGAAAAGGTGGATAACACATTCATAGTTTGATCACCGTTTTAAGTCAGCAGGCCATCCAGCCATTGGCTGAAGTCATCATCCCCACCACAGCCCAGCATCATGGCGATCGAGAAACCGATCGCCGAGCTGGTGGGATTGTGATTGCTCGCAGAACCGGCGCGCAGGTTCATCACCAGCGTCGGACAGCAGAACAATGCCAGACGCATAATCTGTTGCCAGTTGGCAGGCAGCCAACCTTTCTTCTTCAGCTCGGCCAGCAAAGGTTGCCAGTAGAGTTCCCCTTTACTTTGCAGGAAGGCGGCACGTAGCGGCGACAGATCCCAGTTATGATTGACCTCCAGCGTATCGCCATCACGCCGCACGCTGACCTGGTAACGATCGGCCGCATCAGCCGGTTCATACAGCCAGCAGGGATGGGCAAAAATGTTGTGGAAGGTGGCTTTAATCTCCGCCAGCAACGCCGGAATGCTGCTCCCCGCAAAAGCCGGATCAAAACTGACCAGCTTCGGCTGGGCGTGATGGGTTTCATACCAGACGTTGGCATTGTGCGCATCGCCATGCGCCACCACCACACCGTGCCGGGCCAGCGCCGCAGGAGCCAGCACACGGCCCGCCGCCAGGAACAGATCGCGCAGACTTTGCTGATACGAAACTCCATTGACCCGCCAGTGCAGCCGACTCAGGGTCGACCAGTCCAGCTGCATCTCACCGAGGGTGAAGGTCTGATCGACATAAAAGCTGGCGACACGACCACCCAGACCAATATCATGGCCGGGGGAGACCAGCCGGTTCCAGAACAGCTGATGGATGGATTCGGCCTCCACTTCGGCGGTGGTACCCATCCGCAACGTCGGCAGCGTATGGGCAATAATCGCCTGATCGGCACGACGCTGCGCCGCAACGACAGGCTCGATCTGCTGCCATGCGGAGTCGGTCTCAATCGCACGGCAGACATCCGCCAGCCGTTGGTCATCACGCAGCGGATACAACAGGATCTGCCGTCCGGGTTCACCGCAGGCGTAAACGGGGACATCGACCTCAAAACCGTGGTCACGTAACAGCTCGGCCCGATAGTATTCCTGAATAGTCTGTTCTTCCCCTTCTTCATGGTGATATTTGAAAAACAGCGTGCGGCCATCCACCAAAGAGACACGTCCATTCAGCGAGTTCAGGCTGTACTGATCCCGGTTGATCTCAAGCGCGGCGGTGTTCACCCCCGTCACCTCGGCGATCAATTGACTGAGTTTCTCACGCGCCTGTTCCCACTGACCAAGGTGTGTCAGGCGGCGGGCCTCAGCCGCTAACGGCGGGCGGGAGGATTCACTCATTTTTGCTCCCCTTCAGCAGCGTCTGACGGATATCAGAAACGGCCAGCGCATGACCGGGGAAGCCTTCGTATTCAGCAAAGCGTTTCGCTTTCGGTGCCAGTTCCTGATAACCCCGGCTGGTGACATAGGCAATGGAGACCCGCTTCATGTAATCAAACACCGAAAGTGGGCCGTTGGTTTTGGCGGCGCTGTTGGTCGGCAGCACCGCATTCGGACCCAGCACAAAGTTGCCCAGCACAATCGGTGAATGCTCGCCCAGTAAGATTTCACCGGCGTTACGAATCTTCATCATCACATCCATCGGTTCATGCGCCAGCACCTCAAGGTGCTCCGGGGCATACTGGTTCACAAACTCAATCGCCGTCGCAAAATCCTTTGTCAGCACCACGCCACCGTGGGTGCCGCACAGCACCTTCTGTGAGAACCCGGCCCGTTGCTCGCCAATTTTGTCCCAGTAACCAGGCAGCGCGGCAATGGCTTCTTCCGCGACACGACGGCTGGAGGTCACCAGATATGCCGAGGAATCCGGGCCGTGTTCCGACTCGATCAGCAGGTCCAGCGCCGCCAGCGCCCCATTCACCGAATCATCCGTCAGAATCAGGCTTTCGCTCGGTCCTGCCGGGATGCCGGGATCAATCAGGTTGGATAACTGGCGTTTCGCCGCCACTACCCATGGGCTGCCCGGGCCGACGATTTTCAGGCATTTCGGCACCGATGCCGTGCCGTAAGCCACCGCTGCCACCCCCTGCGCGCCGCCACATTTATAGACATCTTTGATGCCCACCAGGCGTGCGGCAATCAAGGTTGCGTCATCGACTTTGCCGTCTGGTCCTGGCGGGGTGATCACTATCGGCAGGGGCACACCGGCCACCACCGCCGGAACCGTGGTCATGATCAGCACGCTGGGGAATGACCCTTTCCCGCGCGGGACGTAGCAGGCCACCGCATCAATCGGCACATGGCGATCGCCAGCGAATGCCCCCGGACGCATCTCCTTCCACCACATTTCTTCCGGCTTTTGCGCTTCATGAAAGGCGCGCACGTTTTCGACCGAGAAACGAATCGATTCAATCACATCCGCATCGACCCGGGCGAAAGCGTCTGCAAATTCCTGTTCTTCTGCTTTGATGGAAAAGGTCTCTGGCTGCACACCGTCAAACTCGCGGGCGAAGCGGATCAACGCCTCGTCGCCTTCGGTTCTTACCGCCTCAATGATCGGTTTTACTTTCTCGATGAAAAATGACAGGTCAGACTCGGTGCGTTTAAACAGATGCTCGGGTAAGACGTCAGAATCGGTCAGGTCATGAAATGTAACAGACATATTGATTCCCTTTTTCAATGGGTTAATGCGTGTTGTTGAATGCGATTCAGCACTTCATGCTGGAGTTCAAGAAATTCCGGGGTGCGGTTAACTCCCTCCAGGCGCGGTCGCGGTAGCCCCACCGGAAACGTGGAGTCGATATATCCCTGCCCCATCACCACGATGCGATCCGAGAGCCACACCGCTTCTTCAATGTCGTGGGTGACAAACATCACCGTGAGGCGGTGCTTTTCCCAGATTTCGATCAACAATTGCTGCATCTGGTGACGCGTCATGGCGTCCAGCGCACCAAAGGGCTCATCCATTAGCAGGATTTTGGGACGGTAAGACAGCGCACGGGCAATGGCGACACGTTGCTTCATCCCGCCAGAAAGCTCGCCAGGCCAGCGGTCGGCCGCATTGCCCAGCTTCACCAGTTCGAGATGCTGCTGCGCGATGTCGCGACATTCTTTGGCCGGAGTGCCTGCGGCTTTTAATGCAAACTCAATGTTGCCGCGCGCGGTCAGCCACGGCAGCAGCGTGTAGGACTGAAACACCACGCCACGATCGAGTCCCGGTCCTGCGATGGGCGCGCCATCCACCAGCACATCACCGCTGTCGTTCTCTTCCAGACCGGCGGCGATGGAGAGCACAGTACTTTTGCCACAGCCCGAGGCCCCGACAATCGACACAAATTCGTTGTCGTTGAGCGTCAGATCGATGCCATGCAGCACCCGGCGGCGGGTTTTGCCCATCGGGAAACTTTTTTCCAGTTTATTTAGCGTCAGCGTCGCCATCAGGAACCTCTCCGGTTGTAACGGAACAGCACACGTTCAGCCGCGCGCATGATTTGATCGGTGATTAGCCCGAGGAAACCGAGCAGCAGGATGTAGCCAATGATGGTGTCAGTCTGGAAATAACGCTGGGAAACCACAATGCGATAGCCGAGACCGGAGGTCGACGCCACCAGTTCGGCCAGCACCAGCCATGTCCATGCCCAGCCAAGACTGATACGCAACGCATCCCAGATCGACGGTAACGCGGAAGGGATCACAATACGCAGCAGAATGCGGCGATCGGACATCCCCAGCGTTCTGCCCAGCCCGACAAAATCCGTCGGCACGCGTTTGATGGCGTCGATCATCATCAGTACCTGCTGGAAAAAGGTGCCAATCCAGATGACGAGAAATTTCTGAATATCGTCGGTGCCGGTCCACAGGATGGTGAGCGGCACGAACGCCACCACCGGCATATAGCGGATAAAATCAACCAGCGGTTCAACAATCGCTTTGAACAACCCATAACACCCGGCCAGCACCCCAATCACAATCGCCATCACTGAGGAAATGGCGAAGGCAATAACCATACGATACAGGCTGCTGGCGATGTCGCTTTGTAACGTCCCGTTCTGCGCCAGAGTGACCATCTGATGCCAGACGCGCTCTATCCCCGGCAGGAATATCGGTTTTATCGTGCCCGTTGAGGTTGCCAGCCACCATGCCAGCAACAACACCGCGAACACGGCGACAGAGATGGTGAGAAATTGCGCTCGGGTTGGCTCTTTGCCGATGGTTAATAAATTCGAGCGCCGCCGTTTCTTTTTGGCCTGACGATTGACGCGCCGAACGTCGATAGAACTCATAATTCCTCCGTGTGGCAGGTCTTCTCCGCTGGCAGCACCGGCGGAGAAGTTTTAACCGCGCTTATTGCGCGTCGGCAAAGCTGGCATCGATGGTCTGCGCCGGGGTAACCGGCTGCGTGACGATACCTGCCGCAGTCGCGGCCTGAAGAATGTGCGGGAAGGTTTTGGTAGTGAAGTCATGTGACAGCAGCGCTTTATTGTCGCTCAGGGTGAAATACTTCACACCATCAAACGCAGTGCTGAGATCTTCCGGTGTCGCGCCGACCGCTTTGGCGATAATGGCGCGCCCTTCGGTCTGATTGGCGTTGTAGTCATCCAGCGCCTGACCCCAGGTTTTAATCAGCGCTTTGATGGCATCTGGATGGTCTTTGATAAAGTCATCACGCACCACCAGCACATCGCTGATCAGCCCCGGATCGGAAGAACCGCTATAAATCATTTTCAGGCTGGGATCGCCTTTTTTTGCCACCGTAAGGTAGGGCTCATAAGTGACGGCCACCGGCACCCGTCCGGCAATAATGGCGCTGCCCGCTGATGCAGCGGGCATCGGCACCGGTTTAATATCGCTAAAGGACAGGCCCGCTGCGGCCACGGCGCTGCGCAGCAGAATGTCGCTGGTGGTGCCCTCTTCGTAGGCAACCTGCTTACCTTTGAGATCCTTAATACTGGTTATGCCGGAGCTTGCCAGGATCGCATCGGCGGTGTTGCTCTGGTCGAGCAGCAGCACAATCTTCACCGGCAGGCCAGCGGAGATCATCCCCATCGCGGTATGAGTCGCGATATTGGCGACGTCAATCTGCCCACTCGCCAGCGCGGCATTGATGTCTTTATCCTCGGCGAAATTGATGACCTCGACTTTCTTTAACCCTGCTTTCTCAAACAGGTTTTTGGCAGAGGCGATATGCCACTGACCATAACCCAGCCAGGGTTCAATCCCCATTTTCACCTGTTCAGTTTCCGCGGCGTAAACAGAGTGGACCGTAACTGACAGCATCCCTGCACAAAAAACGGTGCTAAACGATCTTTTCAATGCATAGCGAGAAAGCATAACTATTTCCTTCAGTTGTCGTTATGGTTAGAAGCCGGAGGTCATCCGGGCATGTATATACAAGAAAAATGCAAGAGCGATGCCAGGCGTTCAGTCCCCAATATTCATTTAGTGCCCGAAGTGCTGCCCCAGCCTGGGGCGTGGCGCTGGTGCAGCGCACCAGCGCAGCGATAAGGAAAATGAACATTGCGCGATAAATCGCGCCGCTACGTAACGACAATATAATTATCTGCGGCCTTTGGTCACCGAAGCTGACCAGTTGAAATCACTGACTTCGCTCGCGGCCAGCGATTCAGGCTTTTTCTTACGCAGCGGTTTTTTCTTCGCTTTCTCCGCCAGCGCTTTCTCTTTGGCCTGCTTCACCGCCATGATTTGCTGCCTGGCCTCGGCGGTAAATTCTTTTTCTTTTTTCGCGTCCGGTTCTCTCCCGGTGCGCTGGCGATACTTCTGCATCAATGCGTGGAATGCTTCATCAACCGCAAGTCGTTCATCTGCGTTGAATTGATCGATGGATATCATTTTTTTGTCATTCATAACTTCTCGTCCAATGGTGGAGGCACTGCGTCGAGTGTATCGCATTCCCGGTGTCGGTCCTGCGACAAGATCAGCATTCTGATGGCGGGTTTTCCGGTTCAATCCAGGTGGAGGTAAAGTCAAACCATCCCAGATTATTAAAATGAACGCCTCTGGCCTGTTCGGGTCCCTGCAGACGCATCCAGTGATGGAATAATGGCTGTAACCAACCGCGCTGGATAATGATTTCAGCCAGTTGCTGTGAAGACAGCCCGCCACTGCGCCACTGCTGCTGCCAGTTTTCGAACAAAGCCTGATCGCCACCGGCAACCGAGCGGGTTAATAACGGCATCCCGGTTAGCCAGGCTCCGACATTCCACGCTTCCGGAGCGGTAAAATTCACCGTTCCCAGCCATAAATCAAACGCCCCTTCGCCTGACGCCCAGGCTTCATAGCTTAATTCCGTCACCTCTAAGCTGACGCCGCTGGCCGCCAGACGTTTTTTAAATTCGGCAATCACCATCGGGAACTCCCAGTGCTGATGGTGGTAAGCCAGTCGCAAGCATTGTGGCAGGGGACAACCTTCCCAGGGACTGACGCTTTCCCCGGCTTCAATATGATGCGACCAGCCAGGCAGGATACTGGCAGCCGCCATCCACAGCGGGCGAATCTCGGCGACAAAATTCTGAATAATGATCTGCGGGTCTATCTGCTCGCGTATCCAGCGCCGGTGGGCCATTTTTTGCCAGAACGGTGAACGACTGTCGCACAGCAAAAAATACCCGCCGGTTTCCAGTTCAATTTCATCGGCAGTAAGACGATCAAAATGGCTAAGCTGGCTGGATACATAAGCCAGATCGCTCATGCTGGAACTCAGTAACGCCAGCGGGCCATGTAATTCGTTTGCTGTTGGGGACTCCAGGCAGGTAATAATTTCTATTTCGTCCAGCAAACTGCGAAAACCAAAATAGCCATCAAACGCCCGCAGTGTTAAATGCCACTCATTATTATCGGCAACCTTATAGGGGCCGGTTCCAACAGGCCGCGCAGCAAAATTCTCCCGTTGCTGATGGTCCGCCGGTAATATCAACGCCGCGACATCGGTCAGCAATTGCGGCAGCAATTCATCCGGCTGGCTCAGCGTAATCATCACGCTGAGATTTCCCTCAGCTTCGATATTGCTGAGATGGGAAAACAACGGCAATCGGGCGCTGCGCAGCAGGGAAACCACCACATCTTTGCTGGTGAGCAGCGTGCCATCATGAAACTGTACCCCGGGACGCAGAAAGAAACGCCAGTGCAAATCATCCAGCCGACGCCAGTGATGGGCTACATCCTTCGCCACCTGGCCGCTGTTTTCATCGATGCGCGTCAGCCCACTAAACACCTGTTTGATGATATGCACTTCAGAGCGCCGCAGTGCGGTTCCCGGATAGAGGTTTGGCATCGAACGATAATAGGGAATACGCAGGGTTTGCTGCTCATCGTCAATGCGATGACCGAGCCTGCCCCGCAGCAGCGTCGCAAGGTGATGCTTCTCGTTACCTAATAATTTCAGCGCGCCGCGCATATCATTGAGATCTAATAAACGTTGCGCATGCGCCAGCATCAGTTGCTGCTGTGAATAATGCAGCACCAGGGTTGCCAGATGCCCCCGGCCAGGGGTGGCATCCCACGCCAGCCAACCGTGAGATTGCATCTGAATGATCAGTGTGCGCATATGCCGCTTACTGCAATAGAGCGCATCCGCCAGCGTTTGCAGCGTGGTCAGTGCCTCACGCTGCGGAAACAGTTCCAGCAGCTTCTGATAATGCCGTTCCAGCCGTTGTGTGCTCATAAAAGATGAACTCTGTGCAGCAAAACACATCAGTTTTTCATTTCACCTTTTTAAAGCAATATTTCCCCGCAGGCAATCACACTGAAGGGAAAAATGTCATGACCAGAATGATCAATAAAGACACGAAAATTTGCATGTCTCTTGCCGCACGGCCAACCAATTTCGGCACTCGCTTCCATAATTATTTGTACGATGCGCTGGATCTGGATTATCTCTATAAAGCCTTTACCACCACCGATCTGGCGGGGGCGATTGCCGGAGTGAAGGCATTGGGTATCCGTGGTTGCGCAATTTCGATGCCCTTTAAGCAGGCCGTTATTCCGCTTATTGACGAGCTGGATGATTCTGCAAGGGTAATAAACGCGGTGAACACCATCGTGAATAGCGACGGTTATTTGAAGGGATATAATACCGATTATATTGCCATCACCACCCTGCTGCAGAAATATCAGGTTCCAAATGAACTGACATTTGCGCTTAAAGGCAGTGGCGGGATGGCAAAAGCGGTTGCCTGTGCATTAAAAAATCTCGGATTTAATCAGGGGTATATTATTGCCAGAGATGAACCAGGTGGCAGAGAACTGGCTGAGGCTTACCAGTATGAATATCGTCCCTCGATGGCAGGTTTATCCCCGGCATTGCTGATCAATGCCACGCCGGTCGGCATGGCTGGTGGCCCCGAAGCCGATAGCCTGTCCTTTTCCACCGATGAAGTCGGCACGGCTGAGAGGGTGTTTGATGTGGTGGCTTTACCAGAACAAACACCGCTGATTCGCTATGCGCAGGAGAAACATAAACCGGTGATCAGTGGCGCTGAAGTTTTCGCTATTCAGGCGGTGGAACAATTCTACTTATATACCGGGGTACGTCCCTCAGACGAACTTTTCAGACAAGCCGCGGCATTTGCACGGCAGTAATTAACCGGCAGCGTCTTAACGCGGTGTTTTAATCCCAACGATTTTCCTATTACCGACGGCGATTGTCCGCGTTGATTTTCGGCGGCAATCGCGGTTGCTGCGGGTTATCCTGTCTTCAACATCATATTTTCCTATGTTATTGCGCGCTTTCAGCCAGGGGTTCGGGCAGTGAACAGCGGGAAATGATTGCGTTACTTCACAGTTTTTATTATTAGTTATTGCCAATGTTGCGGGGCGTAAAGATACTCCCCCACGCAACATCTCCATACGTTTTATTGCGGCGTGCTACTGCTTAGGCAGGCAAGACCAAAATGAAAATGTCAGCTCCGGTTATTTTTCCGGCGTGCATTTTTGTTTTGGTCTTTTTTTTTGCCTTAACGAAAGGGAAAACTATGAGTCATAACGAGTTAGCGGACGAGATTTTACGGCTGGTGCAAGGGGGCGGGAATATCCGTACCCTGACCCATTGCGCCACCCGGCTGCGTATGGAATTTAACGATCGCGATGCGGTGGATAGCGCGCAGATTGAAAAGTTGCCGGGGGTGATCAGCGTCGTCGAACGCGGCGGGCAGTTCCAGATTGTGGTCGGCAACGATGTACAGCGGGTGTTTCGCATACTTGAAAAAGCCACCAGCGGCAACAACGCTAAGGCGGTGCCACAAGCCGCCAAAGAGCGCAGCGGCATTGTTTCGCAGATAATTAGCGTTATCTCAACCACCTTCACCCCGGTGATCCCGGCGATTACCGGGGCCGGGATGATCAAGGCGCTGCTCGCTATCTGCAAACTCACCGGCGTGATGAACGAGAGCAGCCCGACCTGGCAGTTGCTTAACATCATTTCGGATGCGGCCTTTTTCTTCCTGCCGGTGCTGCTGGCGTATGGCGCGGCGCTGAAATTTGAATGTAACGCCATTCTGGCCATGACCATTGCCGGAGCGATGTTGCACCCGGAAATCGGCAAAATGCTCGCCAGTGGCAAACCGGTGGATTTTCTCGGTCTGCCCTTCCAGCTGGCGGATTATGCCGGATCGGTACTGCCGATTATCCTTACCGTCTGGCTGATGTCGTGGATCGAGCGTTTTGCCGAGCGCTATTCCCCATCGATTATCAAATTCTTTGTTAAGCCGATGATTATCCTGCTGGTTACCGCCCCGCTGGCGCTGGTTGTCGTCGGTCCGCTCGGTATCTGGCTGAACGATATTGTCGCCTCCGGCGCGGTGATTATCGATCGCCATGCCAGCTGGTTAATCCCAATGCTGATGGGCGGGTTACAACCCTTCCTGGTGATCACCGGCACCGCCTGGGCGATGACCCCGATTGCCACCGGGCAGCTGAGCAAAAATGGCTTTGAGATGATCAACGGCCCAGGCATGCTGGCGTCCAACATCGCCCAGGGTGCGGCGACCCTGTGCGTCGCGCTGAAAACCCGCAACAAAAACCTGCGCCAGCTCGCTTCTTCTGCCGGTTTCACCGCGTTATTAGGGATTACCGAACCCTCGCTGTATGGCGTGACGCTGAAATTAAAACGTCCGCTGATTGCGGCCATGATTGGCGGCGGTTGCGCCGGTATCTATGCCGGGTTAAGTGGCCTGGTGCGTTATGCCTTTGTCTCTCCAGGCCTGGCCGCCCTGCCAGCGTTTATCGGTGCCAATCCGATGAACATCGTGCACGCGTTGATAACCTGTGCCATCGCCATGGTGGTCACCTTCGCCCTGACCTGGCTACTGGGCTTTGAGGATATCCCTGAAACGGATAAGCAAACGCCAACAGTCGTACCCGCGCCGGTTAACCTGAAGCCCGGAACTATCGTCAGCCCGTTGCGTGGCGAGATGGTGGCGTTAAGCGAAGTGAATGATGATGTGTTCTCCAATGGCTTGCTCGGCCAGGGCGTGGCGATCCGCCCACAGGAAGGCATCCTGCGCGCCCCGGTAAGCGGCAAAGTGATGACCTTCCTCCCTTCCTGCCATGCCGTTGGCCTGATGAGCGACGATGGGATGGAGGTGCTGGTGCATATCGGTCTGGATACGGTGGCGCTGGGCGGTCAGCACTTCAGTTCATCTTTGCAGGTGGGCGATGAGGTGCAGGCGGGCGATGAACTGGTTCGCTTCGATCTTCAGGCGATTGCCGCCGCGGGTTATGACCTGATCACGCCGGTGGTGGTGATCAACAGCGATGAGTTTGCCATCGCCATTGCGGCGGATGCGCCGGTTGATTTTGGTCAGCCGATTATGGAACTCAGTCTCAGGGAGCAGGCAGCATGATCTATCAACAATCCGCCCCCTTTCCAACCGGCTTTCTCTGGGGGGCTTCGACCTCGGCTTACCAGGTCGAAGGGGCCTGGTACAGCGACGGGAAAGGCCCTTCGGTGGTCGATATGCTGAGCCATCCAGCGGGCAAAGCCGATTTCACGGTAGCCAGCGACCATTATCAGCAGATGGAAGCCGATGTGGCGTTATTCGCGCAACTCGGTCTGAAAGCCTATCGTTTCTCGGTAGCGTGGTCGCGGGTCATCCCCGACGGCGATGGTGCGGTCAATCCTGCCGGGCTGGATTTTTATCGGCGGCTGGTGACCACCCTGCGCAGGCACGGCATTGAACCTATCGTCACCCTGTACCATTTCGACCTGCCGTGGGCGCTGGAGCAACAAGGTGGCTGGCTGAATCGCCACACCATTGCGGCTTTTGTGCGTTATGCCGATTTGCTGTTCCGGGAATTGGGTGACCAGGTGCGTTACTGGCTGACCATCAATGAACAGAACACCATGATCCTGCATCCGGGCGCGATTGGCACGCCGCCCGGCCGCGAGCTGCCGGATAAAAAATCGCTCTACCAGCAAAGCCACCATATGCTGGTGGCCCAGGCACAGGTGATGCAGCGGTGCCACGCACTGCTGCCCGGTGCGAAAATTGGCCCGGCGATCAACACCACGTCGATGTACGCCGCCACCTGCCGCCCGGAAGATGCCATTGCCGCACATAACTGGGAAACCCTGCGTTGCTGGAGCTTTCTCGATGTCGCGGTGCAGGGTCGCTACAACGCCCTTGCCCTGCGTTATTTGCAGGATCGCGGACTGGCACCGCAGATGCTGCCGCAAGATAACGCTGTGCTTGCCGCGGCGCGTCCTGATTTCGTCGCCATTAACTACTACTCCACCGCCACCATTGCCGCCAGCCGGGGGGATGCCTCGGACGTGGCTCCCCGCGCGGGCGATCAGCAAATCATGCTGGGGGAGCCTGGCGTGTACCGGCCCGAGGAGAATCCGTATACCGCGAAAACGCCTTATGGCTGGGTCATCGATCCCGTTGGGCTGCGTTTAACCCTGCGCAAAGTTTGTGAACGCTATAACCTGCCGGTGATGATCACCGAGAATGGCATTGGTGCGCCCGACACCCTGGCGGCGGATGGTACGGTGGATGATGGTTACCGTATCGATTTCCTGCGCCAGCATATTGAGCAAATCCAACTGGCGCTGGCCGATGGCGTCGACGTGATCGGTTACTTCCCCTGGTCTGCGATTGATGTGGTCAGCACCCATCAGGGCTATGCGAAACGCTATGGTTTCATTTATGTTAATCGCGATGAGCAGTCGCTGCATGATCTGCGGCGTATCCCTAAACGCAGTTTTGGCTGGTATCAACAGGTTATCGCCAGTAACGGACAACAATTACAGGACACCCGTTAGCAAATGAAGGTCGTTAAAGTCCTGAACAACAGCCTGGTGCTGACCGAAGATCGCGATGGCAAGGAAGCCATCGTGATGGGCAAAGGTATTGGTTTCAGCAGCCGCGTCGGCGACATGATCCCCAGGGAGAAAGTCGAGAAGCTGTTTATGGTGCAGGAAAACCTGCCAGGCGCGGAATATCTCAATGCTTTCGCCGCCATGCCGGAAGAAATTTTCCAGATGACGGCGCTGGTGATGCAGATGGCGCAGCAGGGGCTAAGCAACCCGCTGCGTCCGCAAATCTTCTTTACTCTGACCGATCACCTGATGTTTGCCGTGGAGCGCAGCCGTAAAGGCATCATGCTGCAAAACCGCGTGTTGTTTGAGGTCCAGCGCTTCTGGCCTGCCGAGTTCACGCTGGCGCAGCAGGTGGTGACCCGCCTTAACAGCCAGTTTCAGCTCGAATTACCCCCCGAGGAAGCAGGCAATATCGCGTTTCATCTGGTCAATGGTCAGTCAGAACACAGTGATACCAGCCAGACCCTGCTGGCGATGCGCATGCTGAAAGATATCTTCAATATTATTCAGTACCACGCCTATATCACCATCGATACCGGTTCTCTCAACTACTCGCGCTTTCTGATCCATATGCAGTTTTTCATTCAGCGTATGTTTGCCGGGCAGCTCAATCACAGCCAGGGCAACACGTTACTACCGCAAATTATTCAGCAACATCCACGCATGCATCGCTGCGCGCTGGCGATCAATGATTATGTGAAAAAGATGCTTGAGGTGGAGATGACGGACGATGAGCAGCTATGGCTGATCGTCCATCTGGTGCGGATTGCTGAAGCCCCTGATTTATCTTCACCGTAATTTTTTCAAACAGCGCGATACATCGCGCCTGGTTCACCGGGTGGCCTCGGCTTCAGTTTGTTCCTCTGAGGCATCATCGCTATTCACCATCGTCGCCTGAATCGCCTCCTCTTCCAGCACCGGGTTCAACGCTGCACCAATCGGTGAGGTGGCGAGACTATCCGGCATCACCACATGCGGCAGTGGCACTTCAGTTGTGGGTACGGGCAGCACTTTAACCGGACGGTTCATCACCGCGATCAACAGCGCGCAGAACGTGAAGGACAGATACAGCACATGGCTGCCAAACGGCTGCATCAACGCGCCGACAGCCAGCGGCCCGATACTGGCCCCAATACCAAACGCCATCAGCAAACATGCGGTGAGCGACACGCGCCGCTCCGACATGACCTGATCATTCGCCAGCGCCACCTGCAAAGGATACAGCCCGAACTGCATCATGCTGATAAAAAAAGCCATGCCGAGCAGGAACTGAAACGGCAGATTGAGCGGCAGACCCAGCACCAGCGCCGACACGCCATACAACAGCGCGATAAAAAACAGTAAGCGCTGGCGATCAACACGGTCTGACAGCCAGCTGAGCGGAAACTGCGCCACCAGCCCGGCGAAAATACTCAGGCTCATAAATAAGCCGGTTTGCTCCGTGCTGAATCCCTGGCGGCTGGCATATACCGGTGCCAGCCCGTAAAACGCACCGATCGCCATCCCACTGACGACCGTGGTGGCCAGCAGGCGCGGAATGGTGCGAATAAAATACCCCAACTCCATTGGCGCAGGCGACATCGCCCTGGCGTTGGTGCGCGTCGTCAGGGCAATCGGCACCAGACACAACGCAAAGCACAGCGCGACAATCAGCAGCGTGCTGATGCCAAAACCGCTTTGCATGGCAAGAATCACCTGCCCGCCGCTCAGTCCCAGGTAGGTCGCCACCATATACAGACCAAAAATCATGCCGCGCTGCGAGGACTCGGCCTGATCATTGAGCCAGCTTTCCAGCACCATGTACTGGCACATCATACACAAACCAATTATCAGGCGCAGAAACACCCAAAGCGGAATCAGGTCAGTCAGGCCGTGTGCAATCACCGAGGCGGTGATAATACCGGCGCAGGTGACATAGCTGCGGATATGACCGACGCGGGCAATCAGGTTGTGTCCGACTTTGCCGCCAATCACCAGCCCGACATAGTTCGCCGCGGTGATCGCCCCAATCAGCGCGCCGTTGACCTGCTCATGCGCCAGGCGCAGTGATACGTAGGTGGTCAGCAGGCCGGAACCGAGCAACATTAACAGGGTGGTGGCATAAAGTGGCAAAAAGGCGTTAATAACTTTTCTCATGTAACTCTCTGTAATGCTTATACCGTCTAAGGGATCATTCTCCATCATCAGCACCGTTTGATGCTGTAGCCGGTAAGAATAGCTGATCCCTGCAGATGGAGGAGCTGATTCAGAATCCTGGGGGAACATGTCGATAAAATCGATTTTTTTAAACATATCGCCGTGACATGTTTATGCCATCGACACGTTTTGACGATATGTCGATAAAATCCATTTTTTTAAACATATGGCCGTGACATGTTTATGGCATCGACATATTATGGCGATATGTCGATAAAATAGGTTTTTTTAAACATATGCGCTGGCAACCAGAAACCCCCTACAATGAACTTCCTTTACTTCCCCCCAATGTCGATCGCATTGAAACACGCGCAGTGCTCAAAGCTTGTATCAGTGCGCGCGCGGCCATTGCCGAACTGAAAACCGCCGGAGAGTTGATTCCCGATCAGGGGTTACTGATCAACATCCTGCCCATCATGGAAGCAAAGGACTCTTCCCGCATCGAGAACATTGTGACAACCAGCGACCAGCTGTTCCAGTTTGCGGACCGCGCCGAACATGCCGATCCCGCCACTAAGGAAGCCCTGCGCTATCGCAGCGCATTGTTTGAGGGTTTTAGCCAACTGGCAACGCATCCGCTCTGTACCAACACCGCAGTATCGATTTGTACCCGGTTGCGCGCTGTGCAAACCGATATCCGCAGAACACCGGGTACGGTGTTGCGTGACCAGAACCATGATGTGGTTTACACGCCGCCAGTGGGTGAAACCGCCATTCGTGACTTACTGGCAAACTGGGAGCGTTTTATACATGCCGAAGACGACATCGATCCGCTGGTGAAAATGGCGATTTCTCACTACCAGTTCGAATGCATTCACCCCTTTCCCGACGGGAACGGGCGTACTGGCCGTATCCTGAATATCCTGTACCTGATCCAGACTGAACTCCTGTCGCTGCCGATCCTCTACCTTTCCCGTTTCATCCTCGAAAGGCGTGATGATTACTACACCTTGCTGCGCAGCGTGACCGCAGAGGGTAACTGGGAAGCCTGGATCCTCTTTATGCTGGAAGCCGTGGAAAATACCGCGCAATGGACAACCAAAAAAATCGCCATTGTTCGTGGGCTATTGGCGGACGCCACCGACTATGTCCGGGAAAAATTGCCTAAAATCTATACCCATGAATTGCTTCAGGTTCTGTTTGCACAACCCTATTGCCGCATTGAAAATCTGGTTGAACACGGCATCGCCAAACGTCAGACGGCATCATCCTATCTCAAGCAGCTGGTGGAAATCGGCGTGCTGGAAGAAATGAACGTCGGCCGCGAGAAGTTGTATATCAACACCCGGTTACTCCAGGAATTGAATCAGTAAAGTCTGCATGATGCCCGGGCTTTGCCGTTGAGTCCGGGAAATAACCCCCGGTTTATACCGGCACTGACTGGCTAAGTATTTGGATCATTCTCAGCGACGTGTCGTTTTCTTCACATTCTCCAGTCACCTCCTTTCGTTAAATTCAGCGAAGTTTCTCCCGGAGCACCGGCAACGCCAACCGGGTTTTCCCCGGTAATGGCTAATCAACTCGCTTTTACGGAAAGGTGAAAAATGAAAAAAGTCGTATTTAACGGCCGCCCTAATCCACCGGGCATCGCGAAAGCCATCTTTGCGGTGATGTCTTCTGAAGGCTGGCAATTACAGGATGCACAGCTGGCTATTGAACCCGGAGAGGTTACCCATCTGGATGAAATCACAGCGGAAAAACTGCGCAAAGCGATCGAAGATGCGGCGGGTGATAAAGTCAGAATCGAAGACGAATAACCGCAATATCCCAGAAAATGCTGAACACCGATAAAAAATGCCCATAACGGATCTGATTATGGGCAAACAGGACCGGCACTCGACGTTTTTCCCGGTCAATTAAACTGTTAAAATAGGGCAGATAATTTAATGCCTAAGGACGATGCCCAAACTCATGATATAGCAGGGGGCAGGCCTTAGAATAATCTTTGTCTTTCTTAAGCCTTTCCTGTAGCTTAGAATTGTCCGGTTGAGACGGAAATAGTTTTATCTCAAGCCCTTTATCTTTTGCTTCATTAATTTCGTCATAACCGATCCCGCCTGCGCCAAACGCTATTATTACTCCGCCAAATTTTTGTGCAGGATAAATCATGGCCTGATGTTCCTGATCACCATCACTCAATTTTGTCTGCCATGATTTTTTAGGATCAGGAACATGCACGATACCCACTTTAAACTCTTCCGTACTCTGTACCAAATCCTGTTTGGAGGCACATTCAGAAACAATACCAATGCATTTTATGTTCTTCCTCAGTGTAGGATTCTCAGCCACGACATCATAAACGGCGCCGATACCCACGCTGGTTCCTCCACAGACCACAACTATCTGTTTATCCGGATGATCGCGCAGAAATCCTTCCAGCTGTGATTTCATTGTTTCCTTTACGCCTTCAGGGTCATCGTAACCCAGCCCGGAATAACCTATATAGGTCACGCAATAGAAATCTTGAATGTCTTTATTCTCCCCCAACAATAAATTATCAATTTCATTTGTTGTTTCGTTCGGGGTTGGCAGACTACTTTCTAACAATTTTGCTGCATTTTGATCGTAGTATTTCGGTTTTTGAGATGATGATTCATTTGTAACTTGTGTAGCTATAAAGTTAACGGCAGAATTTGAAGATATTGTTGTCATACAGGATTACTCTTCCCTGGTTAAAATTAAATAATCATAAAAAATATCTGTTATCAGCATAAGGTAACTGACATCCATTTGATAATTCATTTCCAGACGAAATCATAGCTTAAAAGGTGATTTTTTTGATCGGGCACAATATATCAAAATGGAGAGGTCAATATTATATTCAGAGGCTTTTTTATCCTCCAGAATATTATGTCCGGTAGAGCGATTACGGCATAGCAGTGGCCGACACCAAAGGCAGCGTTACCCTCACCTCCAGCCCGCCGCCTGCCCGCAGGCTGATGCTGAGATCCCCGCCATGCTGCTGGGCGATCTGGCGCGCGATGGCGAGCCCCAACCCGGAGCCGTTATGTCGGGCAGCCGTGCCAGCTCCGCGATGGAAAGGTTTGGTAATCAGCAATAATTCTTCCTCTGTCACGCCGGGACCGCGATCGCGCACCGCAATTTTAGCGACATTATGCTCCCGCCAGCTGGCAACCTCTAATTCAGTCCGGCCATATTTGGCGGCGTTTTGCATCAGGTTTGTCAGCAGGCGCATCACGCTGACGGGACGGAAAAGGAACACCGGCAGAGGGGCAAGGTTCAGATTAAAGTTCTGTCCCAGCCCGGTAAAATCATGCGCCAGCTCGGTAATCATCTGATTGATATCACCGGGCTGAGTTAGCTCTGCGGTACTGCCGCGGGCATAATCAATAAATTGCTGAAGAATGTTATCAACATCATCGAAATAACGCCCAAAATCATCCTGGGTGGATTTGCCCTGCCCGCTCATGGCCAGTGCCAGGCGTAGCTTGGTGAGCGGCGTTCGCAGATCGTGAGAAATACCGGCCAGCATCTGCGCCCGGGTATTCTCCATCTCAGCCAGACCCGCCAGCATGCGGTTAAACGTCAGGCTGACCGTCTTGATTTCAGTCGGCCCTTCGGGCGATAAGGGGTGCGGCCATCCGCCCTTACCCACATCGGCGGCGGCGCGCGCCAGTGACGTCAGTGGGCGGTTGATGCGCCGTTGCAGGCCATAAGCCGTCAGCAACGCCATCAGAGACAACACAACTGACAGCAAGATGGCGCTGATCAGGCTGGCAAGATGGTTCGACGGTTCCACTGCCAGCGCAACCCAGTATGGCTGCCCGGCGATTTTTACCTCCACCCATAATTTTTTTTCTGGTGCCTGCTGCCAGCGCAGCTGTATCCCTGCCGGAAGTTGCTGATGCAAACTATCCAGAAAGACTTTCAGATAATAACGACGATAGAACCCCGCCAGGCCCAGCGTGGGTATTTCTATTGAGTGCGCCGGTGGCTGCGCGACGCCCTGTACCGCCTGGACATAGCGATCACGATCCGTTGCCGGTACCGTCGCCAGCAGCTTATCGAGCATGATGACCTGCGAGGCAATCAGCGAAGCCGCGTCGTTGACTCTGGGCTTCTGGATAAAAACCAGGAAGACCGTCAGCGTGGTGAATTGCGTCAATGTCACCAGCAATATCAGCAGGATACTGTTGCGTGCCAGTAAGGAGCGAGGCCAGAATTTTTTCACGTTTCACTATCTACAATCAGCATGTAACCCATGCCCCAGACGGTCTTCAGCCAGCGAGGCTCAGAAGGTTGCACTTCAAGTTGCTGGCGCAGACGTAACATCTGTACATCGACGCTTCGGTCCAGCGCGGCATACTCACGCCCTCTGGCGCGGTTCAGCAGATTTTCTCGGCTGATTGGCCGGTTGGGCGTGGTGGCTAGCGCAATCAGCAAATTCATTTCGGCAGAATTCAGCGTCAGCAACTGATCTTCGCGGTAAAGCGTTTGACGGGTGATATCCAGACGATAAGGGCCAAAACAGACTTCTCCCGAGCCGGTGGGCGTTTCACCCCGTTGCAACTCCTGCCGCCGGAAGATCGCTTTAATGCGTGCCACCAATTCCTGCGGCAGGAAAGGTTTGGCAAGATAGTCATCAGCACCGGTTTCCAGTCCAATCACCCGATCTATCGGGTCGCCACGTGCGGTGAGCATCAGGATAGGCAGCGTGTATTTCGCCGCACGCAGACGGCGGCACACGGACAGACCATCTTCCGGTTCCATCATCAGATCCAGCACCAGCAGATCAAAAGGCTCACGTTGCAAATACCGGTCGAGTCGGGCGCTGTTTTCCGCCGTTCTGACTTCAAATCCCTGATCGCTCAAATAGCGTTGCAGCATGCTGCGCAGTTCATTTTCATCATCAAGAACGAGGATTTTCTTCGCCTTATGCTCGGTTTTCGCGTCACTCATAGGTCATTCACCCGATAAGGAGGACTGATGAGCGGGCTGACGCCGCGCCTGCCAGGCCTCTTGTGCACGTTGCAAAACGACATAAAAACAAGGGACTAACAGGATGGCAAGCAAAGTTGCGGACAACATCCCCGAAAAAACGGTAACCCCCAGTGATTTTCTGGCACTGGCGCTGGCACCGCTGCCAAATATCAGCGGCAAGACGCCAAGGGTAAACGCCAGCGACGTCATGATAATTGGACGGAAACGCGTTCTGGCGGCTGTCAGCGCCGCGTCAATGATGCTGCTACCCGCCAGTCGCTGCTGGCGGGCATACTCGACAATCAGAATGGCATTCTTCGCGGCAAGCCCGGCCAGCAGCAACACACCAATCTGCGTATAAAGATTGTTAGCGATATTCAGCATTAACAATGTGATCGCCGTACCTGATAAGGCAAGTGGGACACCGAGGATCACACTGATGGGCAACCAGTAGCTTTCGTATTGTGCCGCCAGCACCAGATAAACCAGCAGCAGTGACATGGCGAAGGCAATATAGATACGGTTTCCGGCGACTTTTTCCTGATACGACATATCGGTCCATGACAGGCTGATATCCGGCGGCAGGGTGGCTTTAGCCAGAGCCTCCACCGCCTGCATTGCCGCGCCAGTGCTATAACCCGGCGCGGGCATTCCGGTGAGCGTGGCAGCCGGGTTGAGATTATATAAAGAAGCCACCGCTGGCCCTTGTGTCGGGGTGAAACTGACCAGCGTCGCCAGTGAAACCGGCTCGCCGCTGGCATTTTTCACCGTCAGTGCGGAGATTTGCTGTTGCAGCTGACGCTGATCTGACTGCGCCTGCACATAAACTTTCACGCTATGGTTTTCACGCGTGATTTGATTGACATAACTGGCACCGAGATATTGTTGCATCGCGTCAAAAGCATCACCGGGAGCAACGCCCATCGCGGCCGCGCGCTTTCTGTCCAGCGTGACATTAATCTGCGGCACATCGGCACGCAGGGTGCTGAACATCCGCGACACCTGCGGCAGTGCCATCGCCTGCCGGGCAAAATTGTCACTCACCTGCTGCAGATGCCGGTAATCACGTTGCCCATCATTCTCACTCAGGACCATCTGCATACCGCCACCATTACCCACTCCCTGAATCGGCGGCGGCACAATCACCAGCGCATTGGTATCGGGAATGTTCGCCAGCTGTTTATTCAGATTGAGATAAATCGAACGCAGATCCTGGTTCCTGCCCCGCTGATTCCAGGGTTTCAGGGTGATATAAATCAGCGCAGCGTTGGACAAGGACGCATTGTTGTCGAGCGGTGAAAGCCCACCGATGACCACGGTATGATCCACGCCGGGTTGCTGGCTCAGTACCTTTTCCACCTGCTGGGTAGTGTCGGCTGTTTTCTCCAGCGAAGCGGCATCCGGCAATTGCAGCGACACCAGCAGATAACCCTGGTCTTCCAGCGGAATAAATCCGGTCGGAATGTTGATAAAGGCCGCTAACGCCAGCACGATCACCACCATACCCCCGCTAAACGCCGCTGTGCTGTGGCGGATTAAGCGGCGCACACCATTGAGATAAGCGTTCTCCAGCCGGGCGAAAGCCTGGTTGAATTTCCGGTAAATCCACGGTTTGGCCCCCGCCTTCACCGGTCGCAACCACTGTGCGCTTTGCACCGGTTTCAGCGTCAGCGCATTGAGGGCACTGAGTAAGGCGGTCACAGCAATCACCAGCGCAAACTGACGATACATCTGGCCGCTGAGGCCAGGTAAGAAACTGGCCGGAATATACACCGCCACCAACACCAGGGTGATTGAGATGATCGGTGGCAGCAACTGACGCATGGCGCGCAGCGTCGCCTCGCGCGGCGCATATCCCTGTTCAATATGATGACTCACCCCTTCGACCACCACGATCGCATCATCAACAACGATGCCGATTGCCAGCACGATGGCAAATAGCGTCAGTAAATTGATGGAAAACCCCATCAGGTAAATCGCCCCGAACGTGCCAATAATGGTGACCGGCACCGTGGTGGCGGGCACCAGCACTGCGCGCCAGTTTTGCAAAAATGCCACAATCACCAGTAAAACCAGCAGCCCGGCAATCAGCAAAGTGCTGTAGACGTCATCGACTGAACTCTTAATAAAGGTGGTGGTATCGAACGGCAGTGAATAGTGCATACCTGCTGGCAGTTGCGCGGATAATTTTTGCATCTCCGCAGCGACTGCAGCGCCAACGTCCAGCGCATTGGCATCCGGTAACTGTGAAATGGCAATACCTGCCGCGGGCTTACCGTCCATGGTGAAAAACTGCGAATAGCTCGATGAACCCAGCTCCGCATGGCCGACATCCTGTAAACGCACCAGCCTGCCGCCGTCCTGGGTGCTGCTTTTAATCACGATCTGATTGAATTGACTGGTATCGGTCAGCAGGCCATTGACGTTGAGTGTCAGCTGCATCTGCTGACCGCTATTGACAGGCGGAGCGCCCAGCTGCCCGGCGCTGACGCTGCGGTTTTGCGCTTTAATGGCGTTGATCACATCATCCGGCACCAGGCCATATTGCTGCATGCGCGCCGCATCCAGCCAGATGCGCATGCTGTAATTGCCGGTGCCAAACACCGTGACATCCCCCACGCCGGGTATGCGCGCCAGTGAGTCGCGCAGGTGGTTGGTGGCGTAGTTGCTTAAAAACAACGTGTCCTGCGCCGGGTCAGAAGATTGCAGGCTGTACAACTGCAAAATGGCCGTGGATCTTTTTCGCACCGTCACGCCCTGCTGCTGCACCGCATCCGGCAGTTGGGAAAGCGCCGCCTGCACGCGGTTTTGCACCAGAATCTGTGCCTGGTCGCTGTCAGTGCCGATAGCGAAGGTGATATTCAGGGTATAGGTGCCATCATTGCCGGTGGTCGATTTCATATACAGCATATTCTCGACGCCATTCACCTGCTGCTCGATGGGGAAGGCCACCTGATCCTGCAATGTCTGTGCGTTGGCGCCGGGATAGTGCGTCACCACCTGCACCGTTGGCGGAGCGATGGGGGGATACTGCGACACCGGCAACGCCCACAAGGCAACAGCACCGAGAATCAGGATGATTAATGACAACACATTGGCGAAAACCGGCCGGTCGAGAAAGAACTTAATCATGCTGGCTTTGTGCCTCGTTGCTGACGTTCACCTTTCTCCCCACCAGATCCGGACGGGCAAAGGTCAGGACGCGTTGCGTCACATCAATAGCGCCTGACAGGATGACAGACTCACCACTGCCGGGAGCGGTTTTAACCCTGAGACGGCTGACGGTGCCATCCGCAGAAACCGGGAAAATATTGCCGCCCTGTAGCGCCGTGGCCGGAAGCTGCAGCTGGCTCACCGGCGCTGCCGCATGCAGCGTGACCTGGACAAACATGCCCGGCAGCAGGTTAATCGGCGGCTGATGCAGGGTCGCGCGCAGGGTGATATTGCCGCTGGCGCTGTCGAGCTGGTTATCAACAAAATCGATGCTGGTGTGCAGGGGTTGATCCAGGCCGGGGATAGTAATGTCCACTGGCTGATGCTCGGGTACATCACCGTGTGCCGCGAGAATGCCAAAGCGCGTGGCGTCTGACTGATTCAGGCTGAAAGTGACATACAGCGGGTCAATTTTATTCAGCGTAGCTAACACGGTATTACCGCCACTACCGACCAGATTACCGACATCAACCGTGCGCCGTCCGATACGCCCGGTGAAGGGGGCGACAATACGCGTATAACCAAGATTAATTTGCGCAATATCCCGCTGCGCCTGCGCCTGATCTCTGGTGGTTTGTGCGTCCTGCAAGGCGGACAGAGAGATAACGTGTGATGGATAGAGTGCCTGGTCCCGGTCGGTTTCACGCTGGGCATTCACCAGCGTGGCCTGATCCGAATTGAACTGTGCCTGCAAAGCGGCGGGGTCTAAGGTAAACAGCACTTGTCCGGCCTGAACGATATCGCCGTCCCTGAAATTGACCGATTGCAGTGTCGCGGCGACACGCGCGGTAATCTGGACCTGTTCTGAAGCACTCAGTGTGCCGGTGACGGTAGTTGACGAGTCAAACGTGAGTTTTTGCGGCACGCTCACCGACACCGCAGGAACCGGCTGCGGGTGAGCATTTTCCTGGGGTTTACAACCCACCAGAATATAACCTGCCAGCAGCAGCAGCCCATATCGGCACGTCACCCTGAGCGTCTTCATGGATAGCGCGTTCATCGGGTTGATTATTTTTTCGCAGCCATAAATGCACTGAGTTGCGAGAAGGTGATATAGCCTTTTTTCGCCGTATCTATTTCTGCAAAGTGCTGAGCGACGCGGGGCATACCGACCTGCGCCTCTGCCAGCGTCAGTTTGCCATCATGATTGGTATCCGCCGCATTGAAACGATTTTGCATGCGTTGCGCGAAGGTTCCCGCCGGTGCTGCGCTGGCAGCACTGATAAAAACGAACCCTGTCACCAGCACCAGAAACTTTTTCATTTATTACCTCGATTGACCGTTAATTAGAGCGTATGGGGAAAAGCAGAAATTCACGGAAAAAAGGATATAGAAAAGCCAGGCAGGAAGGGTTTCTGAATTGTTCCAGACTTATGTCATCGCATGTCATGGGAACTGACCGGACGCCCGGTCAGGTCAGGACGCGCTGCGTCAGCACATTGGCGGCGCTATCCATTGAGTAGACTATCGGCACCCCTGTTGGCACATGCAACCGGGTAATGGCCTCGTCACTGAGTTTTTCCAGGAAGGTCATCAGTGCGCGCAGTGAATTAGCATGCGCGATGATCAACACCGTCTTACCGGCCCGTAACTCAGGCACCACGACCTGTTGCCAGTAAGGAAGTACCCGGTGCAGGGTCATAAACAGGCTCTCTCCCGTGGGCAAATCATGCAAGGCAATGTGGCGGTAACGGGGGTCGGTTTGCAGCCGGGCGGGTGCAGCTGCATCAGTCGGAGGCATACCATGTAACGTTCTGCGCCAGCGGAAGACATTCTCTTCACCCAGCGTATGCACGGTTGTTGCTTTATTCAGCCCCTGCAACGCTCCGTAATGTCGTTCGTTAAGACGCCAGGTTTTGTCCACCGGCAGCCATGCGCGATCAAGCTGATCCAGCACGCGCCAGGAAGTATGGATGCAGCGAGTCATCACCGAGCTGCAAACGTAATCAGGCATCAGTGATGCTTGCCTGATTAGCGCTCCCGCCCGTTCGGCTTCCAGATATCCCTGTGGCGTAAGGGGCACATCGGTCCAGCCGGTATAACGATTTTCACGGTTCCACTGACTTTCGCCATGACGTAATAAAATAAGTGTTGATGTGTGCATGCGCATCCCATAAAGGGCCGACCAATCTGAATCCTGGTCATTCTGGCATACTTCTCATCTTTATCAGAGTCATGAGTGCGTCATCAGCTGGAAAAGAAAAGGCGTTTGCGTTTCCTGGCAAACTTCGCTGCGCCACCCGCTGCGATGCAGTATTTTTTCCAGACCGGCAACATTACCGGTGAGTCGGGCCATCAGTGGCGCAATCTGCCCACCGTCAGCATCGAAGGAGACATCCAACCCGGATCGTGACAAATATATGGCGTCGAGTTCGCCGTTGGTGACCACCGTATTCCGCCCTGACCATTCTCTGTCACTCAGCACCCGATAGACCCATTGCATTTGTTTGGCGGTTTCAATGGCGTAGGTCAAACGAAACAGATCGTTCTGCTGGGCCAGTTCGCCCGTACATGAGCGCCACAGATAATCGAGTTTGCTCCGCAGTTTGGCTGCGGGCCCAAAAGCCCTGCCCTGTTTCAACAACCACTGAATATCACTGGCGACTTCCCGGGGAAAGCGATGTTGTTTCAGCGCGGTAGCCAGCCAGCGCGTCAGGAAAATATTTTCCTGGGATTCAGAACTGACCAGCCCATCATGTTTCGCCAGCTGAAGTGCGATGAGGGCGCACCATGCCAGATGCCCGGTTTTGTCTGTTAAGGATTGCGTCATCTCCGCAACATCTCCTTGTAATTCATGGTTATTCCGTTGAGAGTTAGTGAAGTACAACTTGCCTGCAATGTAAATGGTTTGTAGTGAATTTGTTGAGTTTTAGGCGTTTTCCCGATGCTGATAACCGACGAAAAAGGGGCAACGTCCGTTATTGCTATAACTCCGTCAGGTTATCCTCCAGCATCATAATTCCACTGTTCTGCATTTTATTTGCGCGCTGGCGGGGCGGGCGTAATAACCTGCCCCATCAACTTATCGACACGGCAAGTTAAGAAGGCGAGCACAAAACCGGCCTGAAATTATCGTCAATATGCTGCCGAACTGAACTATAGTTCAACTCATCCTAAAGGAAAGATGTATTTTCAATTACGTGATCGAATTTGGAACCTGGTAGAAAATCGTAAGGATAAATTAAGAATTGTGCCGATACCCCCGGCAAGTTTCTGAGTAAAGTAAATAATTCATCATGGTGATGACAACATTGATGGAAAAAACCCTCGTTGCCTCCCAAAAATAACACCTGATGTCATTATTTTTATAGTCAGCGTTAAGTTTCCCCTTTTACACAGTGGCGTGTGAGTATATACTCATTTCACAGACTTATTTTAAATCTTAGATTAGTCATACTTTACTCGTTCAACGACACCGTTTGGAGATTTCCATGAGTGATTCACTTAAGGCGCTAAATAACATTCGTACCCTGCGTGCGCAGGCACGTGAACTGGCTCTGGCCGATCTGGAAGAAATGCTTGAGAAGTTCAGCGTTGTTGTTTCAGAACGTCGTGAAGAAAGCCATGCGGAAGAAGCTGCTGTTCGTGAGAAAGCAGAGAAGCTGGCTAAATATCGTGACTTGCTGCTGGAAGACGGTATCGACCCAACTGAATTACTGGGATCTCTGCAAGGTGCGGGTAAACCACGTACTAAACGTGCTCCGCGTCCGGCCAAGTATAAATATACTGAAGATGGTCAGGAAAAACACTGGACTGGTCAGGGCCGTACCCCTGCTGTCATTAAAGCTGCGATTGAAAGCGGTAAATCTCTGGATGACTTCCTGATCTAACCTTTTTCTTTTCAGTATGTTAAAAAAGCTGCAGTGTTAAACCACCGCAGCTTTTTTCTATCGGTTACGTGTCGCCTCTTTCATTGATGTGACAAAAGAATAGAGTTCAGCCGACATTGCATCTGGTGCATCAATGTTACGTTCTATTATTTTTACTACCGCAGAACCCGATATAACCCCCGCAATACGGCTTTTCATCACTTCTCTGACCTGTGCTGGCATGGATATGCCAAAACCTGACATTGCTGGCGGAGCATTAAAGTGTCTGAGCGCTTCAAGGATATGTGGTGAGGGCTGACCTGCCTTATTTTCAATACCGGTCACTCCAGCACGAGAAAGCAGATAAGTATAGCCACCGCCATATGTTGATACTTGTTCTAAGGTGGTCATATCAGCATTAGGTGGCGCAAAGAAAACGGTGGAAATGCCACAGCTCTCAGCGGCCTCACGAAACTCATTTGATTCCTCAACCGGGACATCTCCAATCAACACAGAATCCACGCCAGCTTGTGCACATCTTTTATAAAAATTACTGATGCCGTTAGTGAACACCAGATTAGCATACATCAACAAGCCGATTGGTATATGAGGATGGCGGGTGCGCAGCCGGGCAAGAATATCAAAACATCAGTCAGGTGTAGCGCCTGTCTGTAATGCACGAATCGCTGAAGCCTGGATAACCGGACCATCGGCTAACGGGTCTGAAAAAGGAATACCCAACTCGACAGCGTCTGCACCAGCATTGATCAATGTCTCTATAATTTCACATGACAGATCTGGATTTGGATCCCCGAGGGTGACATAGGGAATAAAAGCCCCTTCTTTATTCTGTTCAAGGCGTTTAAACATAATTTTATAGCGATCCATCCACATACTCCTTTAACTGTAAAACAACCGGCCACAATGGAATATGAATCTGATATCACAGCTTGTTTAAGTTTATGTGAAGGGGGGAGCTTACTTCAGCTTTGCCGCCGCCGCGGCGTGAACTCACCTCAATTCCCTGGCTTGTTCACATACCAACTGCCTCAACCATTGTTGTGCTTTGCTGGCATCTGACCGCCGGTGCCATAGCAAATCGAACTGGATTTGGGGCATCTCAAGCGGTGGATTGAACATCAATACGTCTTCATTTTTTTCGCCAGCTAATGCACTGCGTTTCAACACTGTCGCAATATATTGCGTTTGCTGGATCACGCCAGCAACGGCGAACATAGAAGGCAACGTCAGGCGAAGATCGCGGGTCAGTCCCATTGCCTTAAGACGTTCATCCACCAGACCATAATGATTGCCTTCAGGCGAGACCAGGATATGGCCGGTCCTCAGCCAGGACTCCAGCGTCATCCCCTCTCGTGCCGCTGCGCTATCCCGCTGGACAAGGGTGACAAACTCATCACGAATTAACGGTAGCGATAATATTCTGTTTTCCGATTTCGTCGGCGCAATGCCGAGCACCATGTCAATTTTACCGCTATCCAGCATGGCAACAGATTCATCCCGGTCGATATAAGCCTGCACATGAATCGTCACTCCCGGTGCCTGCTGATTGACCGCTTTCATTATTCCAGGTAGCAGCACCATCATCGGGTATTCAGACATCCCCAGGGTGAATGACATACTTCGATTTGCCGGGGAAAACTCATCCGGGGACAGCAGATGCGACAGTTCCTCCAGCGCTTTTGATACGTGCAAGCCAATTTCTTTTGCGCGCGCGGTCGGCAACAGCCCTGAAGCGCTGCGAATAAAGAGCGGATCGGCAAAATGCGTGCGTAACCGGGAAAGTGCGGCACTCATGGCAGGCTGGCTGACAGAAGCTTTAGTCGCAGCTCGGGTCACATTTTTCTCTTCCATCAAGGCGTCAAAAGCCACCAGAAGATTCAGGTCAAGCCCTCTAAAATCCATAAATTGTATAATCCTCTATATCCATTATTTATTTTAATTATAGCTGATGCGGATGTGATACTGACTGCGTATTCAGGATTCATCACAAAAAATCATCCGCCAGAGGAATTAAGCAATGTCAGGTAATCAAGAGACCATAAATCGCCTTATGGCCGAACGTCAGGCTGTAGAAAAACTTTATCAGGCCTTCAATCTTCAGGATCCTGATTTGATTGATGAAGCAGTAACGCCGGAATGGGATGATATTCCCCTTGCCCCCGGTCAGACAGCGGGCCCGGCAGGGTTGAAACCTGTCATCAGAGAATTTATCCATGCCTTCCCGGATGTTCAGATCATCATTCACGATCTGATCCAGGTTCCAGGCCAGATTGCGGTACGGGCGGAAATTACCGGAACACATAAAGGGAAAATCATGGGGATTGAGCCGACGGGAAAACAGGTCAGCTTCCGGCTGCATGAGTTCCATCAGCTTAATGGCGAGCGTATTACCACCACCTGGCATATGGAGGACTGGTTCGGGTTGTTTATGCAGTTAGGTCAGTTCCCACCACGTCCGTAAACGCAGGGTAACAGCGCGATAAATCGCGCTGTTAAAGCAGGGGAATTTAACTGCCGGGAATACTTGACCGCCTGGATTTTAACTTCGCTACACGTTTATAGGATTCTGCCTTGCCATCGACACCTTTTTCCCAGTCACGAGTCAGAGGATCATCTAAGGGTGACAGAATATATTTTATTTTCTCTCTGCATTCTTCCGAACCTCTTTGTTTCTTAAGTGCTCCCAAAATGTAAGAAATAGCAGGGATAATGCTCTTTTGTTCATTATGACCAAATATTTTTTTACAACTGAGAGGGTCAGCCTCTGGCCACCAACCTCCTTTGAAAACTCTTATTCCTGTTAGTGCCACGGAACCAAACACCCTTCCTCTCATGGTCGTTCTCTTTACATCCCAGACATCCTCACTTTTGAGGTTACGTTTATCCTCTGCAAATAATTTTTCATCACGATAGAAATCGTCGCAAATCTTTCCTGGCATAGCCCTGTAGTTTTTATCGATAGTCATGAGTGATGCTGCGATAGCTGGGCTGTTTTTTATCGCGGTGATGACAGGATTACCATAGGTTAATATGCCGCATGTGGACTTTTCGTGTGAATAATAACCAGGGTTATTGAATTTTTTTGTCATACTGACATCCACATCGAAATATGTTCCACCATAATGGTATAGTGCAGCCAGACGGGTCACATCAGAAGCCGCAGCCTGATTAGCAAAACTGCCGCAATGCTCTCTGGCCCAGGCAGCATAAATGCCTTGCGGTAGATCTAAAAAAAGGGAACGTGGATCCTCAGTTTTTAAAAATCGCCTCCCGTTTTTCTTATCACTATAGTTAAAAGCGAGATAGCGATACTTTGCATCATCACCGATTAACATTTTCTCCAGAGTTCGATTAATCGCGCCAGGACAAGTTGTCCATATTTTCACCTCGAACTCAGGATTTAATCTCATGAAATTAAGAATATTTGAGAGATGAGTCTCTGGTATACCCTTCCCTTCCCAGGCAAAGTGGGCTATTTCTGGTATTTTTATCTCACAACCCTTTGTTTCACTAACGACATAAGGGAAATTCGAATCTGGATAAGTGATTCCCGTATTATTCACCGCGACTATATTTGGTGCAGCACGGAAAGAGGGATTCACATGATAACTATTTAAAAAAGATGGACCTGAAGCCGGTGAAATAGCGCTTGTAGTAGAAAACATATTCTCTCCTTAGATATGAATTATTACTTTTCATACTCGTATGACAGCCCTTCCTGGTAAGGATATTTTATTGCATAATCATGGTTAAAATCGTCTATCACCATCACATATTACGATGATGATCTATAGATAAAGAGGGCTGAAATGATTTCAAAGGACAATGCCGAACATTATATCTGGAGTGATGGGTGCGACGGAGGGGGCCTGCTTAAGCGGTGGAGTTTATTGCCATCTCACACCCTGCGACACGCGGAGACCGTTCAGATCTGACTGTGCTCCCTGGATGCCAGCGAGGCTACACAGGTAGCCTCGATAACCTCTTCTCAACCAATATATTTAGAACCTGCAATACATAATATCCAGCACCTCACCATTTGCTCGGATATATTCTCTATAGCTGGCAGAAAAATAATAGCGATAGAGTTTTGCAACACGCGGATTGGTGACATAACCGAGCAATCCAGCGTAGTTTTGCTGTACCACATAGTTTGTTTTCCACCATTTCATCAGGCTGATGCCTGCAAGGGAAGACTCAGCCAGGGAACAAATTGGTCCCATTCTCAGCCAGTCGTCATCCTCAAGGTGTACGTGGCTGACACCAACGTAACCCACGATGCGATGCTGATACAGAGCAATGGCCGAACGTTGCTCACTTAACTGCTGTATAAGATTTTCCACATCAACCGCAGGCAATGAACCCCGACTTTTCCCTGATTTTCCACGCAAATCCATGCAGCAACGGCCAATCAGTTCATAAATATCAGACACATCGTCAACAGTCGCCATGCGAAATGACAGAGGTTTGTTGGTCATTGGCTGGGTTTCCCGTATCCGACAAAGACACACTGACTTCCCCTCCGGCGGCAAGCGTATTCACTTCGGCCAGACTTAACCCTTCACCCTGCATCAGGAAGTTAACTATCACCCAATGCTGCGCCGATTCCGCCGTAAAATCGCCGAACATACGGTGATATTCGGTCAGCCAAAGAACAAGTTCTTCAGCCATTAACTGACCCGATGTCGCACTCATGTAATCGTAGAAAGAACCACTCTGGTGATGAATAAAATCCTTACCCGGCAGAATGCTACACAGCCCCGGATACAGCCGTGTTTGCAGGATAAAAGCATGCCAGACATTATCAACATCCTGGCTCACCGGGACGAAAGCTTTTTTATTAATTGACGAACAGATCCATAGAAATTTCAGACATTCATCAATCAATTCATCCCTTACCGTTTCTGTATAATCAGTGAGGAAATTAAAGACGATATCAATATACTCTGGCGAAATTAAGCCGCGAATATCATTCGCACTCATCTTTTTTGTGTGTTCCATACCAGCCTCAGAAAATAATGATGCCCATGCAGTTTATGCTAAACCGAAGAAAATCCGGCCTGCTTTCATAAAACGAGGAATAAAGCCATCATCGACAATGGCTTTACCCGTTTTGCATCCTGAAAAAATCAGGCATGACCTCCGGCAAAACAACGCGCCATACAGCCCGCAGAAAGTGACTGGATTTTTTTCATAGCCTCTTTGGTTTGCAGCATTTTAATAAGTGACAGGGTGTTTAAGCGAGTAGTCATTTTGATACCTTTATATTATTCATGGGGTTTTTATTGGTTAGTCGATTATCGGGCGAATGTTTTCCCGCTGGGACCGACAACGAAACATGCTAATTTCGGATTGCTCTGAGAAAAATAGTTAGCAACTAAAATCAGTGAATCTTCAGGAACCAGGGAAATTACCCCACTCTCAGCAGGGGGATGATTCCCGAATTCTGGCGGGTTATCACTGACATTTTCTGAGGCCATCTACATGTCCGCAATGAAACAATTGATCATCAGGATATGATCGATCTATAAAGGAATAAAAAAGGAGGCTATTCATGGTAAAGGATGCAGAGTTCATAAGAAAGAAAACAAGGGCAATTGACATTATGGCGAGTAAAGGCATGTGGAGCAGTAACTATGCGCCCCCTTTGCACCGCCTTTTATGGAAACTGGGAGTGAACATTCCCCCACCGCCGTTCACCACTTTCCGCTCAAATATGTTCATCTTCTCGATCATGTTCGGCCCAGCCTGGGGATTGATGATGTGGCTCATACTCTGGAAGAATGCCGGTAACGGCCTGGTCTCGGTGTTATTAACCTCAGTCTGTGCAGGGCTGTTGTTCGGTTTTTCCATGGCCGCATTCCACTACTGGCGAAAAGTGGTCAACAAACTTCCCGCATGGGACCAACTTTAAGGCTAAATTGCCGTCCAGCGGTATGATACTCAGTAAATTTTGTGCATTATTCTCAGGGAAAGAGCATAAATGAAAAATTATTCTTACTTAACATTACTGATAGCGACCGCCGCCGGGCTTGGCATAATCTTTGGGTTCATTGTCTGGCGTTCATCTATTGATGAAAACACCTTCCTCAGTTCATCTACTGTGAAGATAATGCTTTTATCTGCTTTCATTCTGACGCTGCTGCCATTCTTCGGCATTGTCAAATGGGGTAAAGGTAAAAAACCACAGTCACCCGGTGATTATTTAAAGTTATATGCTGGCTCGGTCATCATTGTCACCCTGCTCAGTTATTTTCTGCTTATCAACGCCGCCTGGCTATTACCAGGACAAATCACCACCTATACCGCTGCCTATGAATTTTCCGCGAGTGGACGTCACAGCTGTGCAGGTGCCCGCTTCTATGATCCTGATTTGAAAAAACGCATCAAGGTCTGTGAACCGGCAGGATATTATTTCACCAATAGCACTATCCGGGTCACCAAGCGTTCCAACATGCTGGGGATGGTCGTTATTTATGCAGATACCGCACCCTGAGCGAATGAGTCCTTCAAGACATCCGGCGAACACAGAGAACTGCACGCAAGGGAAAAACCTGCTGGACACGCATGCCAGCAGGTGAGTACGCGATAGTTACTGATGAATAGCCTGTCTGACTTCTTCGGCCGTCAGCGTCTGTAAAAACAGATCGCTGCCGGGCTGGAACAAGGTTGCGGTTGCCAGGTTACCTGTCACCACCGGGGCGAAACCTGCGGCTTGCGTCAGTTTTGCTACTGTATCCAGCGCTTGCTTATCGTCGCCGGCCAGCGGCACCGCAAGCGGCTCACCTGTGCGATGTGCCTCGGCGGCCAGGCTGGCAGCCGCCAGCGAATTGAATCCCCGTACCACCCTTGCGCCGCTGAAAAGACGGGCACTGTAAACACCGCTACCGGCCTGTAATGCCTGAGTGGCCACCGCACCGTCCCTTTGCGGATAAGGATTCGCGACATCCAGCACCACTTTTCCCTGCAAAGGTGCAGACAGACTTTTCGCCAGCGCCGGTAAGGCACCATAAGGCACCGCCATAACGACGACATCGCCGAATTCTGCTGCCTGTAATGGGGTACCTGCCTGAGCGTGGTCCCCCAGCGAACTAACCAGCGGCTGCAACGCCTGCGGGTGACGGGAGGCAAAAAACACCGAATACCCCGCCTTTACCCACAACCGCCCCAGCGTTCCTCCCATATCACCCGCCCCAATAATACCAATGCGCGGCAGGGGGGAAGCCAAAACATGGGTACTACCCGCCAACAGCAGTAACAAAGAACCAACCAGAACCTTCGCGAAGCGTGACATAGTGAATTCCTTAATGTGATGGACATCACAAAGTATACATAGAAATCCAGGTATCAATGTCACGCTGGTCAAGCCACGCGCATCTCAGGATGGAAAGTGCATCACCAACATATCAATGAATCGCCGGACTTTTGCCGCCAGATGTTTGCGGTTCGGGTATATCGCGTTAATGGCGATGTCCTTTCCTGACAAGTTGGGAAATAATTTCACCAGCCGATGATGATGCAAATCATCAGTCGCCAGAAATGAGGGCAGCAGGGCGATCCCCATTCCGGCCACGGCCGCATCTTTTATCGCTTCGCCGCTGTCAAAGCGCAGGCGGCGATTGCCGCTAATGGCGACCTCAAGCCCCTCTTTCCCTGTCAGTTGCCAAACCCCTGAACCGGGCTGAAGGCCATATATCAATCTCTGATGGGCTGCAATCTCATGGTGATTTTCAGGTGTGCCGTATTGTTGCAAATAAGCGGGTGAAGCGTAGATAAAGTGCTGGCAGCGGGTAATGCGGCGGGCAACCATTAATGAATCGACGGGCAGGTCTCCCATCCTGATACCCAGGTCGAATCCTTCTTCCACTAAGTCGATAATCCTGTCAGTAAAGCTGATTTCAATTTCCAGTTCAGGCCATTCTGTTAGAAATTCATTCAGCAGCGGCAAAATCACGATGCGGCCAAAAGCTGAGGTTACCGTGAGACGCAGCGTCCCTTTTGGCTCGGGATTATCCTGCCTGACGCTGCTTTCAGCTTCATCAATATCCGCGAGGATCTGCACACATCGTTCGTAAAAATATTGCCCATCGGTGGTCAGTGACAAGGTGCGGGTCGAACGATGTAACAAACGCGTCCCCAGATGGGTTTCCAGGCGCGCCAGGGCCTTACCCGCAGCAGAGCGTGTTAACCCCAACGCTTTCGCAGCCGCAACAAAACTTCCCAATTCGACGATCGCCACGAAGGTGCGCATGGTCCTCAGCTCCATGCCACCGCCGGCATGCGGTTCAGTGATGAATGTGCGGATACCCATTGTAGAAACCTATTCCCTGACTGTTTGGTTAAATTACTTAAGGAGAAAATTATTCACCAGGAGAGCGAGAAATGTTACCTGTTAGGGCACAAAAAGCGTTAGAAGGCTGGAAAGAGGCGGCGATGCCGGTATTACTGAAAATGCAGGGAGCCAGTGATCAGAGCTGGCAGGAAGCGCGCGACAGCTATGTTGCGGGGCTGGACCGGCTTTTCCCGGCACCGGCAGGCGTGACCTTTACTCAGACGGATTTAGGTGGCGTCGCCACCATGGTGGTCACACCGGACAATGTCATAGAAGGCCGGACACTGTTTTATATCCATGGCGGTGGCTATGTTCACGGCGGGATAAAAGCCTATCGCGGCCTGGCCGGGAACTATGCCAGACAACTGCGGGCGCGTGTTTACGTCCCGGATTACCGCCAGGCACCCGAATATCCCTTCCCGACGCCGATTGAAGATACCTTCACAGCCTGGTGCGCCTTGCTGGCAAGCGGGGTGGATGCCAAATCACTGGTTATTTCCGGCGATTCGGCAGGCGGGGCCATGCTGGTGACCATCATGCGGAAAGCGCGCGATGCTCAGCTTCCGTTGCCTGTCGCCGCCGTGGCTTTTTCTCCCTGGGCGGACCTCACCCACAGCGGAGCATCGGCGCGCGTCAGGAATGGACTCGATCCCTTATGCAGCACGGAATTTCTTAACCAGCTGGCAGGTGTTTTTCTGGCAGGAGAATTACCCACCCATCCTGATGCCTCACCGATTTTTGCCGATGTCAGGGATCTGGCCCCCACGCTGATTCAGATTGGTGAAAATGAGGTGATGCTGAGTGGTGCAATCCGGCTCGCCGCGCACCTTGGCGAAAATCGCGTCCGCAGTTCGCTTGAGGTATGGCCCGGAATGTTCCATGTCTGGCATTTGTTTGCCGGGATGCTTCCCGAAGCCGATCAGGCGTTACGCAACGCGGTGAGGTTCCTTGATGACGCTCTGACGCCATCCCGCTGATCTTTTTCTGTCTCCAGGTGCGAATAAATTCGCACCTTACAGTGGCAGGAAGGCATTTATACCGGCCTTGTTAATAAGGGTATTGATCGCGTCGCCACAGAATATGCCAGATTAAACCAATGCTATTGAATGCAACGTCACTGGCAACGTTGAATAATAATCATACGATATTTCATCACCCTGCCTGTATAAGTTCCCTGCCAGTCACCGTCAGTCTGACTTCGTAATAACGCGACTTGTCGGTGGGATGAGTAATAAATTCAATCAGACCTGCCCGCATCAGCGGCGCCAGGCTACGGCAGGTAATATCTTTTCTGTTGCAGGCCGAAATATCCCTTCTCATTTCCAGTCCTATCGCTCTATCGCCACGCAACTTGTGTTTCGTTCCGCTCTGTATACGACGCAAAGTAATAAGCTGCACTTCTGATAACGCCATTACCCCCTCCCGAGGTGAATAGTTAGATGCCGTTTTACGGATTTCCCCATTAATCCAGATCGTTCAGGATCTGGCTTCCATTAACTATTAAGGGTTACACATCCCGCTCATTATATCGAAAAGATTCTGTAAGGAAATTGTAAGCATGAATTAAATGCGGAGGAGGACAAATTGATCGATCAGTCACTTTCACTTAATTTTTTCTATCAAAATCATAGATAAAAGTCCGTTGCCCGGGATACCGGGAACCTTTAGTGTCAGGACTCAAAATTACACCAGCCCGAGACAGAAATGACGAATTCTTTTCCTCACCAAATTTCACACGAATATGGCGAAACTTTTTTGACCAGTCAGCCGGTTCGTGTTGCCACCATTTCTACCGGACAGACGGATAGCTGTGTCACTCTGGGGATCATTCCTGTTGGCACCACACAGGGCCACGGTACCGGGGTATTCGAACCCTATTTATCGCTTTATTATCCCCAGTACGCACGTGGTTTAGGGACCCTGCGCGACCTCGGTGAGCGTAAAGATCCCGATATTGAAGCCATAAAATCCGTGCATCCGGACCTTATCCTGCTTAACTCCGCCGGATTACAGCGGCCCGAGATTCTGACCGCCCTGCAAGCCATCGCCCCTGCGGTGGTGACAAAAGGTCGTGGCACCAACTGGCGCAGCGATTTTCTTAAAGTGGCGGAGGCGCTGGGCCGGTTGCCGGAGGCTGACAGCTGGTTACAGTCCTGGGATCACGACTGCCTGCATACCCGCCCAGCGGCGGTGTCGATTGCGTTTATTCAGTCCAATGGACAGCGCGTAAAACTCATGGGCCGTCACTCGTTCGCCGGTTTAATCGCGCATGATTTAGGGCTGACCTGGGGAGGCGGTGAAGACTTTGACAATGTCTCGCGTGTCATAGAACCGCAAGATCTGGCCGATATTGATGCCGACTGGATTATCTTTGGCGGCCAGAAAAACGGCTCAAATCTGATCCGCGCCATGTCCGGTTGGGAGAATCTCCGCGCAGTGCAGGCGGGCAAGGCAGTTGAGGTTGACTACCAGCCTTACTTTAATAACGCCGGACCCACGGCAGCACGTATCATCCTGAACCAGCTGCGGGCGATTATCGGCTAACCAGCGACAACACCGCGCGTATTGTACGCGCGGATTTTTAACCGCCCCACCTCTCACAGCCTCATGACCTTTAACCCGCCCCATCTGCCCCGCACTATTCTGCGAATGGAATACATCGCCATAGATTGTTTCATTTTGACGTTACTTTATTGAAACTGATAATCATTATCATTAAATTGTTTGGCTTTCTGATCATCTTCACATTGGATAAGTGATTAATAACATGATGAAAAGTAAGTTTAAGTACCCGCTACTGGCTTCACTGGTTGCGGGCAGCCTGGGTGTATCTGTCGCACTGGCTGACGAAACTCCCATCGACACAACGCCCAAAAAGACTCCGTCCAGCGATAGCGACCAAAGCCACCCACTGGCGATTTCTGACGCGAAAAGCAGCGGTGAAAATACCCTGGTGGTGACAGCCAGAGAGCAGACGCTCCAGGCACCCGGCGTGTCAGTTATTGACAGTGAAGCGATAAAAAAGCATCCCATCCAGCGCGACGTTGCCGAAATCATCCGCACCATGCCAGGCGTAAATCTGACCGGCAATTCCACCAGTGGTCAGCGCGGCAATAACCGTCAAATCGATATTCGCGGTATGGGGCCGGAAAACACCCTGATTCTGGTTGATGGTATGCCCGTTAGTAGCCGCAACTCCGTGCGCTATGGCTGGCGTGGCGAAAGGGACACCCGTGGCGACAGTAACTGGGTGCCGCCAGAAATGATTGATCGTATTGAGGTTATCCGTGGCCCGGCAGCTGCGCTATATGGAAATGGCGCGATGGGCGGTGTGGTCAATATCATCACCAAACCGGCAAGCAAAGAGTGGCACGGCAGCTTTAACTCCTATTACAACGTGCCGGAACATAAATCGGAAGGTGCCACCCGCCGTTACGACGGCAGTCTGAGCGGTGCCCTGACTGATAATCTGACAATGCGTATCTACGGTAACTGGAGTAAAACTCAGGCCGATGCTCAGGATATCAACAGCGGCCACGAAGCGGAACGCACCGGTAAATACGCGGGCATGGTGCCGGCGGGTCGGGAAGGTGTTATCAATAAAAACATCAATAGCGTATTACGCTGGGAATTTATGCCCATGCAGGCGCTGGAACTGAACGCCGGATTCAGCCGTCAGGGCAATTTGTACGCGGGTGATACGCAAAATACCAACAGCAGCACCCTGGTGAAAGAAAACTACGGCAAAGAAACCAACATCATTTATCGTCAGACGTTGTCCCTGAAATATACCGGTGCCTGGGATAATGGCGTCACCACCAGCAACTACATCCAGTTTGAAAAAACCCGCAACACCCGCCTGAATGAGGGGTTATCCGGCGGGCTGGAAGGGCTTTTCAGTACCACTGATGAAGGCTTCTCCACCATCAATCTGAATGACACCAATCTGCATTCTGAGGTGAATATCCCGTTCGATTGGTGGGTCAGCCAGACCGTCACCTTCGGCGCGGAAATGAATCATCAGACCATGAAAGATCCCACGTCAAATACTGTGACCACTTCATCCACGGTGGATGGGGCATCCAGCACCGGGCGCAGCCCGTACAGTTCCGCGGATATCTACGGGGTCTATACCGAAGATAATATGGACCTGACCGACTCAACGCGCCTGACGCCAGGGCTGCGCTTCAACTATCAGACCATCACCGGCAGCAATATCAGTCCGTCGCTGAATCTGTCGCAGGAACTGGGGGATGATTTCACCCTGAAAATGGGGATCGCCCGTGCGTGGAAAGCCCCTAATCTGTATCAGACCAACCCCAACTATCTGTTATACAGCAGCGGCAATGGGTGTTATGCCAGCTCAGTCAGCTGCTATTTGCAGGGCAACAAGGATCTGAAGGCAGAAACCAGCGTCAATAAAGAGATCGGCATTGAATATCATCACGATGATGTCCAGGCCGGTCTGACCTGGTATCGCAACGATTACCACAACAAAATTGAAGCTGGTAACACCTCGGAATACTTCAACGGCACGTCAAATGTATATCAATGGCAAAACGTCCCGAAAGCGGTGGTTCAGGGACTGGAAGGCACGCTGAATTTCCCACTCAGCGCGACGGTCACCATGAAGAACAACTTCACCTACAACATCGAAAATAAAAACAAATCCACCGGTGATTACCTGTCGATTATCCCGAAATACACCATTAACTCGACGCTGGACTGGCAAGCCACCAGCGATCTGGCGTTACAGGGCACCATGACATGGTATGGCAGGCAAAAACCGCAGAAGTATAACGCCCAGGGAGAAGCGACTTCAGGCAGTGAAAAATGGCAGGTCTCACCTTACGCGGTGTTCGGTATGAGTGCGGTCTATAGCATCAACAAGGATGTCGATGTCACAGCAGGTGTTGATAACCTGCTGGATAAACGTCACTTCCGTGCCGGTAACGCCCTCACCTCCGGCGCTAATGGCACCTATGCCTATGGTGCAGGGGCGCGCACTTATAACGAGTCAGGCCGTACCTGGTATATGCAGCTGGGTCTGCATTTCTGAAAACGTCAACTCAATTGGGAGAATGACCCGCATGCATCACCGCCGATATCCCAGGTTAGTACATCTGGCCGCATTTTTGCTGCTGTTGCTTAGCGCCGGGAGCAGTTATGCCCGGCCCGATATGACGCCGCTGGGACCCAATATTGCCGACAAAGGTTCCGCTTTTTACCATTTTTCGCTTAGCACTTTTGCTTCCGCCGACGGCCAGCGGCACTACAAAGTGTGGACCGGGATCCCCAATAAAACCCCGCCAAAAGCGGGCTATCCCGTACTGTATATGCTGGACGGCAATGCGGTGATGGACCGGTTATCCGACAGCCTGCTAGAGAAGGTATCAGCGGGATCCCCACCGGTGCTGGTGGTTATCGGTTACCAGACCAACTTGCCGTTTGACCTGGACGCCAGGGCTTATGATTACACACCGGCAGTGACCAGTGACAACGGTGAACCGCGACGGGATGGCCATGGCAGAAGTGGTGGCGGCAGCCTTGCCTTCCGTCATTTGCTGGAAGAAACCATCGCACTTCAGGCCGAACAGCAACTCCCTGTCGACCCGCTGAAACGCGGCATCTGGGGACATTCGTATGGCGGGTTATTTGTGCTGGATACGTATCTCTCCTCGCCGTTCTTTACATTCTATTATTCAGCCAGCCCCTCGCTGGGACGTGATAATTTCCACCTGCTCAACGAGATGAGATCAACCAGCAAAGATCGCTTCAGCCATAAACAGTTGGTGCTGATGGAAGGTAACGGTGACAGCAGACAGGACCCAAACACCGGCCCATCGGAAGTGTTGCGTGCCGTGCGGGATACCGTCTCCAGCCTGCGCGCCAGCGGTGTTGCGGCAACATGGGCGCTGTTTCCTGGGCTGACGCATGGCGCGATGTTCACGCCCTCGTTTCAGTCAGCGCTATTACGCCTGTCTGAGGCCCAATAAAATGGGTATCGGGACATCGTCCCGATACCGTTACGATTAAGAAACCGCCTTATTAATCCCTAACCGCTTCATCCGTGATAATAGCGTGGTGCGCTTAATTCCCAGCCGTTGAGCCGCACCACGCGGGCCAGCTACCACCCCGTTGGTTTCTTTCAGCACCCGCATAATCAACTGATATTCATCTTCTCCGGCCTGGCTTTCTGCGGCTGGCATGGCAGGCTCGCTACTTTCCTCCCGTGGACGATAGTCAATTTCCGGCAGCGAGAGATGCAGTACATTGCCTCGCGTCAGCAGCACCGCCCGCTCAATCACATTTTCCAGCTCGCGCACATTACCCGGCCACTCCATACGGCGCAGGGTGCGGAGGGTTTCCGCCGGAATGCTGTCGATATTACGATTCATACGACGGGCGATTTTAAAGGTCAGGGATTTCACCAGCAGCGGAATATCCTCCGGACGTTCACGTAACGGTGGCAACCGGATGGGAAAAACGTTGAGTCGATAATAAAGGTCGTTGCGGAATTCACGCTCGGACACCATCTGCTTCAAATCGCGGTTAGTCGCGGCGATCAGGCGCACATCGACTGTCAGTAATTTGTTGCTACCGAGACGCTCAAACTCCTTTTCCTGCAACACACGCAGCAGTTTGGGCTGTAATTCCAGCGGCATATCGCCCACTTCATCGAGAAACAATGAGCTTTTATCCGCCAGTTCAAAGCGGCCAATGCGCTGGGTATTGGCGCCGGTAAAAGCACCGCGCTCGTGGCCGAACAGGTCGCTTTCCAGCAAGCCAGCGGGCATGGCGGCGCAGTTCATTTTCACCATGCGGTGCCGATTGCGTTCACTCTGGTTATGGATAGCGCGCGCAATCAGTTCTTTACCGGTGCCGGTTTCGCCGAGGATCAGCACCGTACTGTCGCTGCGGGCCACCATTTCCACCTGCTTCAGCACATTGGTCATCACTTCGCTGCGACCAATAATTTCTCCGGATTCACCCGCGACATTGTCGATCTGCTCAGTGATATACAGATCACGGCCCACCAGATTTTCTTTCAGCCGTTTGATTTCCTGCCAGGCCAGCGCATTATCCAGCGCGATGGCAATACGCTCAGCGATCTGCTGCAGCAACGCCAGATTGGCCGCAGTAAAGCCACCTTCCTGCCGTTGCGCCAGCTTCATCACACCCAGCATGTTATCGCCAAATTTCAGCGGCAGCAGGCAGAGCGTCCGAATCTGGTTGTGCCAGAGATCCTGCAGCAGTCGCTCAAAGGAAGCGGCCTGTTCATCGGTATAAAGGTTAAGCAGCAGCATCTCACCGCTGTTAAACACCTTCTCCGACAGCGTCCCGGCTTCTGCCACTTCGCTTTGATCGTGAATGGGCGACGCTTCATCAACAAAATGGGTTGAGTGGATCGTCAGCCACGCTTTACGGCTGCTGCGCACCACGATACCCACCGAATCGATGCCGAAGTGGCTGTGGATCTCGCGGGCGATTTCGCTAATCACCTCATCCAGATCGAGCCTCGACAGCACCGCATTGGTGACTGCCACCAGCGTGCGAAAGGCGTCCCGTTCACGACTCAACTGCAGCCGGTCATGATGGGTATCCTGCAGGCTCTGAATTTGCTGCACAACCAATCCGACCACCTGGGCCAGAGTATGCAGACGAGCCAGTTCTTTCTCGCTCCAGCCACTGTCGTTATCGCGAATAAATTCACAGCCGCCAAAAATATGCCCGTCAGACGCCAGCGGCAGCAGACAGTAACGGCCAAAAGCGTTGTAACAATCAAGCCCGGCCACCTGCGGCCAGGTATCACTAAACTCCTGCCAGGTACACATCAGCGCTTCTGGTCGGGAAAGCAGACGCCGGACCGGGCCATTGCTCAGTTCCCTGGCATCTTCATCATGCTGCGGTTTGCCGGCGCTATCCATGCCATAAAAGCTCACCTGTTGATGCCGTGCATCAAACAGCAACATATTCACGCGATCGGCTAACGCCGCCTGTTTAACCAGCTTAGTGAGGCGACTGATTAATGCGCCAGGATCGGGCTGTTGTAACAGCGTGTGAGTGATCTCAAACAGCCCCTGCTGTCCAAGATCGCTCATCGGGGTGTATGTCATTATCGTCGTCCATTGAAAACCACCAGCAAAAACACGGGGCGCGTATATCGTCCACTATTCATCAAAGTCAAAGTTTATTCAGTCTTCATTGGACAATTAATGGTTTAGGTCAACAAATGCGTGGCAAGGGTTCGGAATGCGGCAGATCCAGGACGCGTCTGATACCGTAAAGGCCGGTCATTCTGACGCCACGTTGTTCTACAGCCTCACCGATGAGGGTGGCCTGACGGCCTAATGGATGGTTTTGTAACGCTGTGATGACCGCCGGAGCCGCCTCACGCGTGGCGACAATCACCAGTTTGCCTTCGTTGGCAAAATTCAGGGCGTCCAGCCCCAGCAACTCACAAACGCCGCGGACTGCCGGGGCGATCGGCAGCTGACTTTCAACGATTTCCATACCGCAGCCGCTGGCAGCAGCAAACTCATGCAGCACCGCATTTACGCCGCCGCGTGTGGCATCACGCAACGCTTTCACGCCTTGCATCGCCACCAGCGGGGCAATCAGTGGCGTCAGGGCTGCGCAATCACTGTGTAAATCTCCATCCAGTCCCAGCTGTTCACGTAAATTCAGGATGGTCGCACCGTGGTCACCCAAAGTCCCGCTGACAATCAGGACATCACCCGCTGCAATCTGCGTGGCCCCCCAGTTCAGCCCGGCAGGAATGGCACCGAGTCCCGCGGTGTTAATAAACAATTTATCCGCCGCACCACGCGGCACCACTTTGGTGTCACCGGTGACGATGCTGACACCCGCGTCTTGCGCTGCCTGCGCCATGCTGGCGACCGTGCGTTCCAGCGTCGCCAGCGGCAGTCCTTCCTCAAGGATAAAACCACAGGAAAGCCAGCGCGGTTGCGCGCCGCTGACGGCAATGTCATTGACCGTACCGCACACGGCGAGTTTGCCAATGTCACCACCGGGGAAAAACAGCGGGTCGATAACGTAGCTGTCAGTGGAAAACGCCAGACGATCGCCACGGGCAGTCAGCTCACTCAGGGCCAGCCTGGCCTGGTCTTCCTGCTCCGTCAGCCACGGATTATCAAAGGCGCGCAGAAACAGGCTGGCGATAAGTTGCTGCATCGCCCGGCCACCACTGCCGTGGGCTAATTCAATGGATTTCATGCATTAATTTCCTGACTTCTGTACTGATACCACGCCGCGCAGGCTCCCTCGGAAGAGACCATTAACGCGCCGAAGGCGTTTTGTGGATTGCAGCCGCTGCCAAACATCGGGCACTGCTGGGGTTTACAGCGTCCGGTCAGCACATCACCGCAACGTGCACGCGGATCGTCATACACCTGCTGTGGTCGTGGCTGGAACAAGGCCTCCGCATCAAACTGACGATAAGGTTCTGTCAGGCGCACGCCGGATTCCGCAATCACCCCCAGCCCGCGCCATTCGGAGTCACCCTGCAGGCAAAAAACCTCGCTCATCGCGCGCTGCGCCAGCAGATTTCCGCTATCCGGCACCACGCGTTTGTACTGATTCTCGACCTGGCTGTGACCGGTAATTTTTTGTTCCACCAGCATCAACACGCCCTGCAATAAATCCAGCGGCTCGAAACCGGCCACCACCAACGGGCGACTGAATTGATCAGCAATAAAATCATACGCTGCCGTACCAATCACCATGCTGACATGACCTGGCGCCAGAAAGGCGTCGATGCCGTTGTCCGGTTGAGAGAGCAGGCTGCGCAACGTCGGGATCAGGGTGATATGCTGACAAAAGAAGGAGAAATTGGTGATCCCCTGCGCTTTCGCCTGCTGCAAGGTGATGGCGGTGGCAGGCATGGTGGTTTCAAAACCCAGACCGAAAAACACCACCTTGCGCTGCGGGTGTTGCTGCGCCAGCTGCAAAGCATCCATCGGCGAATACACCACCCGCACATCCGCGCCGCGCGCTTTGGCCTGGAGCAGTGAGCCGTTCTTACCCGGCACGCGCATCGCATCGCCAAAGGTGCAGAAAATGACCTCCGGGTGGCTGGCAATTTCAATACAGCTATCGATGCGCCCCATCGGCAACACGCACACCGGGCAACCCGGTCCGTGGATAAACTCGATATTTTTCGGCAGCAGCTGGTCAAGGCCAAAGCGGAAGATAGCGTGGGTATGGCCGCCACAGACCTCCATAATGCGCAGCGGTCGCTGCTCGCTATAAGCCAGCAGCGGTGCGCGGGCCTGTAACTTGTCGATCAATTGCATCACCCTGGCGGGATCGCGGTATTCATCCACATAACGCATCAGCCGCGCTCCTCGCCATAAAGCAATGCACCCACGTCCGGTTCCACCTCAAACATGTTTTGCAGCGCATCCAGGGTGTCGCGGGCTTCTGCTTCATCAATCACGCTCATGGCAAAACCGACATGCACCAATACCCACTGGCCAACGCTAGCCTCTCCCACCAGTGCCAGATTGACATCGCGCTGTACGCCACAAACATCCACTCTGGCGCTACCATCGGCCTCGCGCGCGACAATTTGTCCGGGGATCCCTATGCACATCGTTCCGCCTCCAGCCAGTCAATCCACTCATCCATTCCGGCACCGCTGGTCGCGGAAAGGCAGATGATTTTAATGTCCGGATTGACTTCACGGGCATAAGCCAGGCACTTCGCCACATCGAACTGTAAATAAGGCAGCAGATCGATTTTGTTCAGCAGCATCAACGATGCGGCAGCGAACATATATTTGTATTTCAGCGGCTTGTCTTCACCTTCGGTGACCGAAAGCACCGCCACTTTATGACGTTCTCCCAGATCAAATCCCGCCGGACACACCAGGTTGCCGACATTCTCAATAAACAACACGCCATCTGCGGCCAGCGGCAGGCGCAGCATTGCATCACGGATCATCTGGGCATCAAGATGGCAACCTTTCCCGGTGTTGACCTGAATCGCAGGCGTACCGGTGGCGCGGATACGCGCGGCGTCATTCACCGTCTGCTGATCCCCTTCAATCACGGCACAGGAAACACGGCCCTGCAACCGCAGCAAGGTTTCAGTCAGCAGCGTGGTTTTACCGGAACCGGGGCTGGAAACCAGATTCAGCGCCAGCTGACGCTGTGCCGCGAACTGCGCGCGGTTATAAGTCGCCAGCTGTTGGTTTTTGTCCAGCACATCGAGTTCTATTTCCAGCATCCTGCGCTGGGTGATACCCGGCGCGTGGGTGCCTGCTACGCCGTGGCCATAATGCAGGTCACCCTGCTTACCCACCGAGGGGGCGAATTTCACGCCAGTGATGGGCTGCGCCGGGCGAGAAACAGACGCGAAAGGCGCACTGCGAAAGGCCGAATGTGGGTTGTGCTCATCCCCTTCGATATACCGGTTGCCTTCGCCGCAACCGCAGGTACTACACATGATTTATCTCCTGATCAATTTCCAGCCGCTTAATCTGCACACCATCGTCTGCCACGATGCGCAGCTCACTGCCACCGCACTGCGGACATCGTCTGACCCGTTGAGTCAGTAAGGTGACGTATACCTGACAGGCATGGCACCAGCACTCCGCTTCCTGCTGATGAAGATGCAGCTCGCAGCCTTCTGCCAGCGTGCCGCGGCACGCCAGTTCAAAACAGAACGTCATCGCGCTGGTTTCAACGCAGGAAAACGCACCGACCTCAAGCCAGACGCCCGTGACGCGACGGGCGGCATGTTGTCGCGCATGGGTTTCAATCAGTTCGACTGCACGCTGGCAAAGCGTTATTTCGTGCATGTTTCAACTCCGGGGTTAACTAAAGCGGGTAATGCAAGGACGATGCCAGGCAGAGCGTCACAGGGATGGCAAAGATGACGAAATGACACGTCACTTTCGGCGAACACGGGCAGGGAAAATATTATTTTCCATTTAATACAATAAGTTAAAAACATGGCACGAAACATGCCTTAAGGGGATATCAGCACAATAAAGAGTGAAACAAAGATGGACATTAGGGAACTGAGTGAAAAAGCAGAATACATCGCCGACAAGCATCAACGCCTGCAGGCCCAGTGGAAGCTGTACGGCAATACCCTGACTCAGGGGATTACGCTGGCAAAAGCCAGGCTATATCACACCGTGGCTTCCAGCCCGAACGATGAACTGCGCTTCTTCCTGTTTGATCACTTCGTGATCCATATCCGGCCTGGCGAAGGCTTTAACAGCCACAGCATTGAGTATCATCTCGAACTGCCAGAGGGTGGCGATAACATCATGATTGCTAAAGCAAACATTAACGAAGAAGGCAGCGTGGACCACCGTTTCAGCAATCGCGACCGCGAACAGGTACTCGCCCATTACCTTGACCTGATCCGCCCGGTTTACGACAGCCTTTATCTCGCGGTGCATGAAAACACGCCGGTGTCGCTGGAGCAGCTGCAACGCGCCGTTGTGTGAGTCACGCTGGGTGTCGAAAACTGTCGAAGCGGCAGGATATCGGCATGGATTCGTCAAAAATGACGACTGTCACCTGAGGAACCTGTTGGTGAACCGTTTTGTAATCGCTGATTCAAAATTATGTATTGGTTGCCATACCTGCGAAGCGGCCTGTGCCGAGGCACACCGCTTGCAAGGTTTGCAATCCCAGCCACGCCTGCGAGTCATGCGCAACCGGGATGAATCGGCCCCACAGCTGTGCCGTCACTGCGAAGACGCGCCCTGTGCTGGCGTCTGCCCGGTGAATGCCATCACCCGGCAGGATGGCGCAATACAGCTGAATGCCAACCTGTGCGTCAGCTGCAAACTGTGTGGCATTGCCTGCCCGTTTGGTGCCATTGAATTTTCCGGCAGCCGCCCGGTGCATATTCCCGCCAATGTCCATAGCACCAAAGCCCCTCCGGCCCCCCCGGACCCGGCCAGCGTCAGCACGTTGCTGGACTGGGTACCCGGTGTGCGTGCCGTGGCGGTGAAGTGCGATCTGTGCAGCTTCGATGAAAGCGGCCCGGCCTGTGTACGCACCTGTCCGACCAAGGCACTGCGCCTGGTCGATAACAGCGACATCGCTATCGCCAGTCAGCGCAAGCGCGAGTTAAGCCTTGGGGTGACGCTCGGCGACCTGAGTCTGTTCAGCCAGCCAGAGGCAAGAAAATGAATGCATTGGTTCTGATTCACTGGGCGCTGCCGGGTTTGCTGGCCAGCGCGCTACTGGCGGGGATCACCGCCACGGCCCGCCCGCTCAGCGGGTTTCTTGCCGGAGCGGGCGGCGCGCTATGTTGCGCGCTGCTGCTGGCGGCAGGTATACAGGGTTTGACCGGGTTCAGCGGCACCGCCACCCTCTGGCACTGGCAGCTGCAGCTCAACGCTTTCAATGCGGTGTGGCTGGTAACGGTGGCAGCCTGCGGCCTGTTTATCTCGCTGTTTAACATCGCCTGGCACCGTCATCACGCCATTAAGGCAAACGGGTTGCTGATCAATCTGATCCTTGCTGCCAGCGTGGCCGCACTGGTGGCCGATAACTTCGCGACCCTGGTGCTGATGGCAGAGATCGTCTCACTGGCAGGCTACTTTCTCACCGGCTGCCGCCAGTCCGGCCAGCTGTGGTTTGCCCTTGGACGCCTCGGCACCCTGTTACTGGTGCTGGCCTGCTACCTGCTGTGGCAGCAATACGGCACCCTCAGCTTTAGCGAACTACGCCTCGCGCTGCATGGTACGCCGCTTTCGCCGCTGGTGCTGATTGCCGGGCTGCTCGGCTTTGGTTTGCTGGCGGGCATTATCCCGCTGCACGGCTGGGTGCCGCTGGCACATGCCAATGCTCCGGCCCCGGCTGCGGCGCTGTTTTCTGCCGTGGTACTGAAGATCGGACTGTACGGCATCATGAGTTTTTCGCTACTCAGTGATGTTCTGCCGCTGTGGTGGGGGGTGCTGATCCTGGTGCTGGGCATGGTGACGGCGTTTATCGGTGGGCTATATGCGCTGATGGAACACAATATCCAGCGCCTGCTGGCTTACCACTCGCTGGAAAACATCGGCATTATCCTGCTCGGGCTGGGTTGTGGTCTGACGGGGATGGCGCTTAACGAACCGGTGCTGACGGCACTCGGCATGGCCGGTGGTCTGTACCATCTGTTCAACCATAGCCTGTTCAAAACCACGCTGCTGCTCGGCGCGGGTGCAGTATGGTTTCGCACCGGTCATCTCGATATTGAAAAACTCGGTGGGATCGGCAAGCGGATGCCGCTGATTTCACTGGCGATGCTGACCGGTCTGATGGCGATGGCAGCGTTGCCGCCGCTGAATGGCTTTGCCGGGGAATGGGTGATCTATCAGGCTTTCTTCCACCTTGGCAGCCTGCCACCGTTTATTGCTCGCCTGATTGGGCCGCTGCTGGCCGTTGGGCTGGCGATTACCGGTGCGCTGGCGGTGATGTGTATGGCGAAAGTCTATGGCGTGACCTTCCTCGGCGCACCCCGTACCTCACAGGCTGCAACCGCTGAGGCCGCGCCCTGGCTGATGAATTTCTGCGTCGCTGTGCTGGCACTGTGCTGCATTGTGGCCGGTGTCGCCGCGCCCTGGCTGCTGCCGTTGTTGCGGCAGGCTGTTCCGCTGCCGCTGCAAACCGCACAAACCTCGCTATCCCAGCCGATGATCGCCCTGCTATTGATCGCCACCCCACTGCTGCCATTCATCCTGATGATCATCCTGCGCGGTGACCGCTTACCGAACCGTTCGCGCGGCGCAGCCTGGGTGTGTGGTTACGATCATGAGCAGGCGATGGTGATTACCGCCACAGGTTTCGCCCAGCCGGTAAAAGCCGCCTTTGCACCGCTGCTGCGCCTGCGCCGCACCCTGAATCCGGGCAAATGGATATCGGGTTGGCGTGGAGAGTGGCTTGCCGGATGCTTCCGTCGCCTGGCGTTCATTGAACTGGCGATTTTGCTGGTCGCAGTCATTGCCTGAGGAGCTAACATGACAACGTTTTTATTTGCCCTGATCCAGGCTCTGGTGCTGTTTTTTATCGCGCCGCTGCTATCTGGTGTCACCCGCGTGGCCCGCGCCCGTCTGCATAATCGTCGGGGGCCCGGCGTGCTTCAGGAGTATCGCGATCTGCGCAAACTGCTGGGACGCCAGAGCGTAGCGCCTGCCGCTTCCGGCTGGGTATTCCGCCTGATGCCGCTGGTGATGGTTGGCGTGATGCTGACCATCGCCACGACTCTGCCGGTGGTCACTCTGGCCTCGCCACTGCCGCCATTAGGTGACATCGTCACGTTAATCTATCTGTTCGCCATTGCTCGCTTCTTCTTCGCTATTGCCGGATTAGATACCGGCAGTCCGTTTACTGGCATTGGTGCCAGCCGTGAAGCGATGCTCGGCGTACTGGTGGAACCGATTTTACTGCTCGGATTGTGGGTTGCCGCTCAGGTCGCTGGCAGCACACATATCAGCAATATCGCCCTCACCCTCCATACCTGGCCGGTCGCGCATAGCCTGACGCTGGTACTGGCCCTTGCGGCCTGTGCCTTCGCCACCTTTATCGAAATGGGCAAACTGCCGTTTGACCTGGCAGAAGCCGAGCAGGAATTGCAGGAAGGACCGCTCTCTGAATACAGCGGTGCCGGCTTTGCCATCATGAAATGGGGCATCTCACTGAAACAGCTGGTGGTGCTGCAAATGTTTGTCGGCGTGTTTCTGCCCTGGGGACAAATGATGATGTTCAGCTGGGGCGGGCTGGTACTCGCCGTACTGCTGGCCATCGTCAAGCTGCTGGCGGGAGTGCTGATTATCGCGCTGTTTGAAAACAGCATGGCACGCCTGCGGATGCTCGATACCTCGCGCATCACCTGGGCCGGTTTTGGTATTGCATTTTTAGCTTTCGTCTCCTTGCTGGCGGCGTGATTAAAGAGAATTTTATCCATGTCTGAAGAAAAAATTGGCCAACACTATCTCGCCGCACTGCATCAGCAATTTCCTCACGCGGTGCTCGAGGAAAGCTGGCAGACGCGTGATCAAATCACCGTCACCGTCAAACTCGGCATGCTGCCGGAAATCGTCGAGTGGTTGTATTACCAGCAGGGAGGCTGGCTCTCGGTGCTGTTCGGTAATGATGAACGCCCGCTGTGTGGCAGCTTCGCGCTCTACTATGTGCTTTCGATGGAACGTGGCACCAAATGCTGGATCACCGTGCGGGTGCTGGTGGATGCCCATAAGCCTGAGTTTCCGTCAGTGACACCACGCGTACCTGCCGCCGTCTGGGGCGAACGTGAAGTGCGCGATATGTATGGCTTGCAACCGATTGGTTTGCCGGATGAACGCCGTCTGGTGCTGCCAGATGACTGGCCGGACGATCTCTATCCGCTGCGTAAGGACAGCATGGATTATCGCCAGCGTCCAGCCCCGACCACCGACCGCGAAACCTATGAGTTCATCAATGAACTGGGCAGTAGCAAGAACAATGTGGTGCCGATTGGCCCGTTGCACGTCACCTCCGATGAACCCGGTCATTTCCGCCTGTTTGTCGATGGCGAGAACATTATTGATGCCGATTATCGTCTGTTCTATATCCATCGCGGCATGGAAAAGCTGGCGGAAACCCGCATGGGTTACAACGAGGTGACATTCCTTTCTGACCGCGTATGCGGCATCTGCGGCTTTGCCCACAGCACCGCATATACCACCTCGGTTGAGAACGCCATGGGGATTGTGGTGCCGGAACGCGCCCAGATGATCCGCGCCATTCTGCTGGAAGTGGAACGCCTGCACAGCCATCTGCTGAATCTCGGCCTTGCCTGCCACTTTGTCGGTTTTGACTCCGGGTTTATGCAGTTCTTCCGGGTGCGTGAAATGTCGATGAAGATGGCGGAAATCCTGACTGGCGCGCGCAAGACCTACGGCCTGAACCTGATCGGCGGGATTCGTCGCGACCTGCTGAAAGACGACATGATCCAGACCCGTAAGCTGGCACAGCAGATGCGCCGTGAGGTGCAGAATCTGTCCGATATTCTGCTGAGCACCCCCAATATTGAGTCACGTACCGTCGGCATTGGCCGCCTCGATCCGCAAATCGCCCGTGATTTTAGTAACGTTGGCCCCATGGTCCGCGCCAGCGGTCATGCCCGTGATACCCGGGTCGATCACCCCTTTGTCGGCTACGGCCTGCTGCCGATGCAGATCAACAGCCTCGACGGTTGTGATGTGCTGTCACGCCTGAAAGTGCGCATCAATGAAGTGTTTACCGCGCTGAATATGATTGATTTCGGTCTCGATAATTTGCCGGGCGGCCCCCTCGCGGTGGAGGGTTTTACCTATATACCCCATCGCTTTGCCCTCGGTTTTTCTGAAGCGCCGCGCGGCGATGATATCCACTGGAGTATGACCGGCGATAACCAGAAGCTATATCGCTGGCGCTGCCGGGCGGCAACCTACGCCAACTGGCCAACCCTGCGCTATATGCTGCGTGGCAATACGGTTTCTGACGCGCCATTGATTATCGGCAGCCTCGACCCTTGCTACTCCTGTACCGACCGCATGACGGTGGTGGATGTGCGCCGCAAGAAAACCAGGGTCGTGCCCTACAAAGAACTGGAGCGCTACAGCATTGAGCGCACCCATTCGCCGCTGAAATAGCCCGGAGCCACCATGTTTACCTTTATCAAAAAAGCCCTCAGCGGCGGGGTCGCCACCACCGCTTACCCGCTGCAACCCGTCAGCGTGGATAGCAATTTTCGTGGTAAGCCAGAGCATAATTCACAGCAATGCATCGGCTGCGCCGCCTGCGTGAACGCCTGCCCTTCCAATGCGTTAAGCGTGGAAACCGATCTGGCGAGCAGAGAGCTGGCGTGGAGCTTTAACCTCGGCCGCTGCATTTTCTGTGGTCGCTGTGAAGAGGTCTGCCCGACGGCCGCCATCCGGCTTTCCCAGCAGTACGAGTTGGCGGTGTGGAATAAAGCGGATTTGCTTCAACAGGCGCGCTTCCCGTTATGCCACTGCCGCGACTGTGGTCGTCCTTTCGCCGTGCAGAAAGAGATCGATTACGCCATCGCGCTGTTGCAGCACAACGGCGATACCCGAGCAGAAACCCGTCGCGCCGCCTTCGAAACCTGCCCGGAATGTAAACGCCAGCACAGCCTGGTCTCATCCGGACGCATTGAGGTCACCCGCCAGTTGAGAGGAATTACCGGATGAATAATTTACTCGGTCCGCGCGATCAACAGGGCCAACCACTACCGATGCCAGTGGAAGAGTCCATTGCGCGCATGAAGGCGTCGCTGCTGAAAAAAATCAAACGCTCCGCCTATGTTTACCGTGTGGACTGCGGCGGCTGCAACGGCTGCGAAATCGAGATCTTCGCTACCCTTACACCGATTTTTGATGCTGAACGTTTCGGTATCAAGGTGGTTCCCTCACCGCGCCATGCCGATATCTTGTTGTTTACCGGAGCGGTGACCCGTGCCATGCGTGCACCTGCGCTGCGCGCCTGGGAGTCCGCGCCCGACCCGAAAATCTGCATCTCCTATGGTGCCTGCGGCAACAGTGGCGGCATTTTTCACGATCTTTACTGCGTCTGGGGCGGCACCGACAAGATCGTGCCGGTAGATGTGTATATTCCCGGTTGCCCGCCTACCCCCGCCGCCACCTTGTACGGTTTTGCGATGGCTCTCGGCCTGCTGGAGCAGAAAATCCATGCACGTCCGGCCAGTGACGTGGACCTGCAACCCGCACAGCTGTTGCATCCGCAGCTGGTTCAGCCGCTGCGCGTGCGTATTGACCGGGCCGCCCGCCGCATGGCGGGCTATCGCTATGGACGCCAGATTGCTGACAACTACATCATCAAACTGACGGCGGGTACGGAAGCGGTTCAGCAGTGGCTGATGGAAGAAAACGATCCGCGTCTGACCGAGATCGTCGCCAGCCTGGAAAACCTGGTGCATCTGGAGCGCGTGTGATGAGCGAATCCGTGGTGTTTTGCCAGCTCAGCCGGAAATTTATTGATGAAAATGACCACACACCAACGGATGCGCAGCAGGTGGTTTATTACAGCCTGGCGATTGGCCATCACCTCGGGGTGATTGACTGCCTGAAAGAAAGCCTGGTGTGTCCGCTGGAGGCTTATCAGGCATGGATTGCCACATTACCGGCTGATAGTACGGCAAAACGCAAAATGGACGGCGTGCCGCGCTACGGTGAAATCGTTATCGACCACAGCCATGTCGTGATGCTGGCGCAGGCGTTTGATGCTGCCCGTCCCCGACAAACCCCGCCGCAGCAGCGCTGGAGCCAGGCGCTGCTCGACATGCTACAGGCCATTCAACAGGAACCGGCCATTTATCTGATGGTCAGGAGGCGCTATGACTAAGGTTTTACTTTGCGTTGGCAACAATATGATGGGCGACGACGGCGCAGGCCCGCTGCTGGCGGAAAAATGTCGCACCGCCCCACGTGGCGGCTGGACAGTGATCGACGGTGGCAGCGCACCGGAAAACGACGTGGTTGCCATCCGCGAATTACGCCCGGAGCTGCTGTTGATTGTCGATGCCACCGACATGCTGCTGCCAGCCGGCGAAATCCGGGTGATCGACCCGGACGATATCGCCGAAATGTTTATGATGACCACCCATAATATGCCGCTTAACTTTCTGATTGATCAGCTGAAGGACGATGTCGGCGAAGTGGTGTTTATCGGTATCCAGCCGGATATTGTTGGCTTCAGTTATCCCATGACGGAGGCGGTAAAAAACGCCGTGGCTGAGGTGTATCAGAGGCTGGAAGGTTGGGAAGGAAATGGCGGGTTTATGGCGCTGGAGGAGACTGATTTTTCTTATTAAATTTATTACTTTCAGAGATTAATCTGAATTCGGTTTTTAAGATAAGAAAATATTTGTTGCGTATAAATACAAGGCGGATTAACTTCATAACCCCCATCGAAGTTATCCGCACTTTTTTTGATTAATTGTTCACAGCAATCATATCGCTCATGAGGATTACATGACTTAGTTATAAAGGAATATAACATGTACAATAAAATGATAATTAATAAAATCCAGTCAGATGAAGCATTAGCACTTCGTTTCCATGATGCAATTAAAGGCGCAGCAGAAAATATTACCCTACAAATCAATCAACTAGAAAAAGGCTTAGCGCGCCTTACCTGGTACACTTCTTGTATTACCGAAAATTACCAGGATGTTTGTTCAAAATTAAAAGAAGAAGATCTAAGGTTTTTAGCTGGAGTGAAAGAGTTATTAAATCGGAATGACATTATATTGGACATGATTAAAATCTATGTTGATGAAAGGCTGAGGGGTTTGGGTGAAAGAGATATCAAAAAACTCATTCAAACTCTCTCCAAAGGAGGTTCTCGTTTCTCGACCAATCAAGCTACAACTCTTGCTCTATCACTTAGTATTTCGCGATCAATAGCGTGGAGTTTTAAAATTCACAATCCATTAATAGGAAAAACCAGTACAATTTCCATACTCGCTTTAAGTGCTTATGGTATCGTTCAGGAAGCGGCAGACGCAGCGAATAGATTAAAAAACTCTGCAAATTTCTACTACCAGCTATTATATAGGCAGCGTCTTGAGATGATGTACTTTCTTATAGAACCCGCATTCAAACGCATCAGTTATCCCTGGTTCGGTGATGTGGATGGAGCAATCTATGACCTGGGAAAACTACTGGAGAATTAATGAGGGCGTTTTTAAAAGCACGGTTTAAGGACTTAATATGGACAATCCTGGGTGTCTGGATTCCATTGACTTTAATAGTAATATTTGGCTCAACCCTGTATGACATCTGGCCAGAATATGCCTGGGGAGCCACGGCGACATTCACAGTGGTAATTTTCATTATTGATTTCATCATTATCAGGAAATACTGGAAATAAATAACTGTGCATTAATCAACCTGTTCAGCTGTCATCTCGCCACAGATGTCATCGTCAAAAGTGTCAATGTCACCGACACTTCTCCCCACCAACAAACTAACCATCTGATTTTTAAGCACTAAAAACCTGGCACGGTTTATGAATAGCTCCTTTGAATAACAAGTTCAATGCAGGAGTTTTTGATGAACCGTTTCATCATTGCCGATTCAAGCAAGTGTATTGGTTGCCGTACATGTGAGGTGGCCTGTGTCGTGTCCCATCAGGAAAACCAGGACTGTTCCGCGCTTACCCCGCAAACCTTCCTGCCGCGCATTCACGTCATCAAAGGCGTGAATATCTCAACCGCCACCATGTGCCGTCAGTGCGAAGACGCTCCCTGCGCCAACGCCTGCCCGAACGGTGCGATTAGCCGCGATCAGGGCTTTGTCCACGTAATGCAGGAACGCTGCATTGGCTGCAAAACCTGCGTGGTCGCCTGCCCCTACGGCGCGATGGAAGTGGTGGTCCGGCCGGTGATCCGTAACAGCGGCGCCGGACTGAACGTGATGGCGGAGAAAGCTGAGGCCAATAAATGTGACCTTTGCTACCACCGTGAATCCGGCCCGGCGTGTCTGCAAGCCTGTCCGACCAATGCCATCCTGTGCGTCGATCGTAACAGGCTCGAACAGATGAGCGCAGAAAAACGCCGTCGTGCGGCGTTAGATGCTGCCGCATCACTAACTTTCAACTTTTAACAGGCCTGTTGCTGATGAAAAAAATTACTACCGTCTGCCCCTACTGCGGTGCAGGCTGCAAACTGAAATTGGTTGTCGAAAACAATAAAATCCTGCGCGCCGAAGCGGCTGATGGCGTGACTAACCAGAATGAGCTGTGCCTGAAAGGCTATTACGGCTGGGATTTTCTTAACGACACCAAATTGCTCACCCCACGGCTGACCCAGCCGATGATCCGCTATGAAAAAGGCGGCAAACTTCAGCCAGTCAGCTGGGAAGAAGCGATCAGCTACACGGCAAAACGCCTCAAAGACATTAAACAGCAGTTCGGCCCGCGCGCCATTATGACCACTGGCTCGTCACGGGGCACCGGTAACGAAACCAATTTCGTGATGCAGAAGTTTGCCCGTGCCGTGATCAACACCAATAACGTCGACTGCTGCGCCCGCGTGTGCCACGGTCCTTCCGTCGCCGGATTACAGGTCACCCTGGGTAACGGGGCGATGAGTAACTCCATCGGCGATATCGAAAACTCAAAATGCCTGCTGATCGTCGGCTATAACTGCGCTGACTCGCATCCCATCGTGGCGCGTCGTGTGATTAAAGCCAAAGGCAACGGCGCCAAAATCATTGTCTGCGACCCACGCCGCATCGAAACCGCGCGTATTGCCGATCAACATCTGCAAATTAAAAACGGCTGCAATATGGCGCTGGTGAATGCCTTCGGCCATGTGTTGCTGGAAGAACAACTCTATGACAAAGAATACGTAGCCAAACACGCGGAAGGGCTGGAAGCCTATCGCGAAATGGTGAAAGGCTACGCACCAGAAGACGTCGAACATCTTACCGGCATCCCTGCCCAGCAGGTACGCCAGGCCATGCGGACCTTCGCCGCAGCGCCTTCCGCCACCATTATGTGGGGCATGGGGGTCACACAGTTCGGCCAGGCGGTGGATGTGGTGAAAGGCTTGTCCAGCCTGGCGCTACTCACCGGTAACCTTGGCCGGGAAAACGTCGGCGTGGGTCCGGTGCGCGGACAGAACAACGTGCAGGGTGCCTGCGATATGGGCGTGCTGCCCAACCAGTTCCCTGGTTATCAGGATGTGGTCGACCCGGCCATCCGGGCCAAATTCGCCAACGCCTGGGGCATTAATCCGGCGGTGATGGATGACAAAGTCGGCGTGCGCATCACTGAAGTGCCCCATCTGGCACTGGAAGGTAAGGTCAAAGCCTACTACATCATGGGGGAAGACCCGCTGCAGACCGAAGCGGATTTAGGCCTGGTGCGCCAGGGCTTTGAGGCGCTCGACTTTGTGGTGGTCCAGGACATCTTTATGACCAAAACCGCCGAAGTGGCAGACGTGCTGCTGCCTGCCACTTCATGGGGTGAGCACGGCGGGGTGTTTACCTGCGCTGACCGCGGCTTCCAGCGTTTTGAAAAAGCCATTGAACCGCAATACAACGTCAAACGTGACTGGGAAATCATCAGCCTGATCGCCACCGAGATGGGCTACCCGATGCACTACGACAGCAACGAACAGATCTGGAACGAATTGCGCGAGCTGTGTCCGCTGTTCTACGGTGTGACCTACGAAAAAATGGGCGATATGGGCCATGTGCAGTGGCCGTGTCCAACCCTGGATCATCCCGGCACACCGTATCTGTATAAAGACAGCAAGTTCGACACCCCCACCGGCAAAGGCCAACTGTTCGCTGCCGAATGGCGCGCACCGGCAGAAGTACCGGATGAGGAATATCCGCTGGTGCTCTGCACAGTACGCGAAGTCGGCCACTATTCCTGTCGTTCCATGACCGGCAACTGCGCCGCATTGCAGACGCTGGCCGATGAACCGGGCTTTATGCAGATCAATCCGGTAGATGCCGCAGCCCTGGGTATCACCGATCGTCAGCTGGTATGGGTCAGTTCACGACGCGGTAAGGTGATCAGCCGTGCCGACGTCAATGAACGCATCAATCAGGGCTCGGTATATATGACTTATCAGTGGTGGATTGGGGCCTGTAATGAACTGACTCAGGATAATCTCGACCCCATCTCCAAAACGCCTGAAACCAAGTATTGCGCGGTGAATGTCAGCGCCATTGAGGATCAGGCATGGGCCGAGATGTATGCTCAGACCACCTACAATGAGATGAAAGCGCGACTGCGTGAAGCGGCAGAAGCGTAATGCGTCTTCTGCCAACGAAAGATCCCTCAAATGAGGGATCTTTATATGTCTGACCACGGCGTCGCGTTACGTATTCGCGGCAAAGTTCAGGGGGTGGGTTTCCGTCCTTATGTCTGGCAGCTGGCGCAAAGGCTGCAACTACGTGGTGACGTCTGCAACGACGGTGCGGGGGTGCTGGTGCGTCTGGCAAGTCCCCCCGACACCTTCCTCGCCGCGCTTAATCAACACTGCCCGCCGCTGGCACGGATTGATAGCGTGGAACAGCAACTGATGCGCTGGACCAGCCCTCCGCAGGGATTCACCATCCGCCACAGCGACCTGAGCGTCATGGATACCCAGATTACCCCGGATGCCGCAACCTGCCCGGCGTGTCTGCGCGAACTGAACGACCCGGGTGACCGGCGCTACCGTTATCCGTTTATTAACTGCACCCACTGCGGCCCGCGTTACACCATCATTCGAGCCATGCCTTACGACCGCCCCGCTACCGTGATGGCGGCGTTTCCACTTTGCCCTGCCTGCCATGATGAATATCACAACCCGATGGACCGGCGCTTCCATGCCCAGCCCGTCGCCTGCGCGGATTGCGGGCCACACATTTACTGGCACAGCGCTGACCAACGTCTGGTGGGTGAAAATGCGCTGCAACAGGCGATTGCCATGCTCGTTGCCGGAAAGATCGTGGCGATCAAAGGAGTGGGCGGTTTCCATCTGGCGGTTGATGCGCGTAATCACGCTGCCGTCGAGCGGCTGCGTTTGCGCAAGCGCAGACCATCAAAGCCCTTCGCAGTGATGGTGGCAGATACGCAAGGATTGCCCGCGTCAGCACTGTTGCATCTCACCTCGGCAGCGGCACCCATTGTCCTGCTGGAGCGCAGCGCCATCGCGGGGTTGAGTAGCGCCATCGCGCCGGGGCGCAACGAAATCGGCGTGATGTTACCCGCCAATCCTCTGCAACATTTGCTGCTACAGGATTTTGGCGGCCCGCTGGTCATGACCTCCGGCAATCTGAATGGTCTGCCGCCCGCCATCGATAACCAACAGGCACTGACCGAACTGGCGGATATTGCCGATGGCTGGCTGCTGCATAATCGCCCCATCCTGCAACGTATGGACGATTCCGTGATGCGCACCAGCGGTGAGATGCTGCGGCGCGCCAGGGGGTTTGTCCCGGATGCCCTCGCCCTCCCACCCGGCTTTGACACTCTGCCGCCCATTCTGGCATTGGGTGGCGATCTGAAAAATACCTTCTGCCTGGCACGCGGTGGGCAGGCGGTGCTGAGTCAATATCTCGGCGATCTGACGCAAAATGGTAGCGAAGCACAATGGCGGCACGCATTAAACCTGATGTGTGAGATCTACCAATTCGTGCCGCAGCGGATCGCTATCGATGCCCATCCAGCCTGGCGCAGTGCGCAGCTGGGACGGGAAATGGCGCTGCCGCTGACGACAGTTTTGCACCACCACGCCCACGCCGCCGCCTGCATGGCCGAACATCACTGGCCACTGAACGGCGGTAACGTCATCGCGCTGGCGCTGGACGGGATTGGTTACGGCGCGGATGGACAGTTCTGGGGCGGCGAATGCCTGCGGGTGGATTATCGTGATTGCCTGCATCTTGGCGGCCTGCCCGCAGTGGCGCTGCCCGGAGGCGACCTGGCGGCCCACCAGCCGTGGCGTAACCTGCTGGCGCAGTGCGAAGCCTTTGTGCCGGACTGGCAACGCTATCCTGAAACTACTGTGATACGTCAGCAGAACTGGCAACCGCTGGCGCAGGCGATCAAGCGCCGCATCAATGCTCCCCTCGCCTCTTCCTGCGGCCGTCTGTTTGATGCCGTGGCGGCCGCACTCGGCTGCACACCATGGCAGCAAAGTTATGAAGGCGAGGCGGCGTGTCTGCTGGAGACGCTGGCGCTCGATCACGGTCCCTGCCTGCATCCTGTCACCTTACCTCTGGTTGATGATCAGCCTGATATGGCGACCTTCTGGCAGCAATGGCTCGGCTGGCAGAGTAGCGTCCCGGCGCGGGCATGGGCATTTCATGACGCACTGGCACAGGGGCTGGCAAATCTTGCGCGCCATCACGCCAGGATACAGGGCATTAGCACCATCGTTTGCTGTGGCGGCGTGATGCACAACCGCCTGATGCGCGCCCGTCTGGCGTTCTACCTCGCTGATTTTCAGGTTTTCTTCCCGACACAGTTGCCTGCTGGCGACAGTGCTCTTTCGCTCGGCCAGGCATTGATTGCCGCTGCCCATTTGATGACAGACCCACAAGGATAAAATAATGCGTTTACCTCATCCCCTGATTAACTCGCGCGCAGGCGTTTTACTGGCGCTGCTGGTGATCGCCAATCTTGCCGCCTGGGCATGGGCGCTGATGATTTTTCATCACAGCCCGTCGCTGATGGCCGCCAGTCTGCTGGCGTGGTGCTACGGCCTGCGCCACGCCGTCGATGCGGACCATATCGCCGCTATTGATAACGTCACCCGCAAGATGATGCAGCAGGGCAAACGGTCGATTGGTATTGGCGCATGGTTCTCACTCGGACACTCCAGCATCGTTATCCTGGCGTCCCTGGCGATTGCTGCCACCGCGGCTGCCTTTCAGAACAACATGGGCTGGTTTCACCAAATTGGCGGTGTGATCGGTACCGCCGTCTCTGCCTGTTTTTTACTGGCGATGGCGCTGGTGAATCTGGTCATCCTGAAAAGCGTCTGGCGCAACTTCCGCCAATGGAAACGTGGTGAAGTGCTCACCGCCGATGCCCTCGAAATGACCGGTGGCGGCATGATGAGCTGGCTGTTTAATTCAGCCTTTAAGATGGTGAATAAAAGCTGGCATATGTATCTGGTGGGCTTTTTGTTTGGTTTAGGTTTTGATACCGCCACCGAGATCGGCGTGCTGGGTATCTCAGTCGCCAGCGCCTCTTCCGGTATGTCAATCTGGTCGATTATGGTTTTTCCGGTACTGTTTGCCAGCGGCATGATGCTGGTGGATACCCTCGATAATATCCTGATGGTCAATGCCTACGGCTGGGCATTCAACAAACCCCAGCGCAAGCTTTACTACAACATGACCATTACCGGCACCTCAGTGGTTGCTGCATTGTTTATCGGCGGACTCGAAGCGCTGGGCCTGCTGGCGGATAAGTTCGGGATGCAGGGTGGTGTGTGGAACTGGGTTGGTGCACTCAACGATAACCTTGGCAATGCGGGTTTTGTCGTGGTGGGGCTGTTTATTGCCAGCTGGGTGGTTTCGATGCTGAACTACCGCTGGAAAGGGTATGATTTTTTATAGATTCTTCGGCTCAATGGGTTATCAGCGCCCATTTATGTTGTCCACATTCAGGGTGCATATCCCGCCCAAAACCCTGTGGATAAATCCTGTCACGCTGCGCCCTGTGGGGGCCGGGAAAGAGGCGGTTATTTACTGACCGCTTCGTTTTTTTGACTGATCCTGGCAGAACTAAGCCCGATTGTTTTGTTCTCGCAATACAACAGGTTGAGATCCTGTGGGGAGATAACCGACGAAATTCAGGCATTTTCCAGTAGCTGACGCAAAGATTCGGTGTCTTTCCTTAACAGAAGGAATCAGGCTAGAATGTTGAGGTTGAGTGCATTGTAAATGCGCTAGAAAAAGCGAAACCCCGAGAGGGACTTGCGTCTGTCTCGGGGCTCTGGGTAGATTGTTGGTGGCGCGTGGATTAAATCCAGAAGGGCCGGTCCAACTGCTCTGAAAAGGATTTTAGATCGCTATGGCCGAAAGTCAAGTTCCTTATAACTATGAACACACCACAGATGAATTGGTGGCAAATCTTTCCGGCAAAAGATTCAAACCCTACCTGATCAATGCTGGCTTCAGAAAAGAATTCGCATTTGCTTTGTATTTATATAACGCCAGAATGGCAAAGTCATTTCTTTATCCACTTCATGTGCTTGAAGTGACTTTAAGAAATCGCATTCACACCGTTTTCAGCTCTCAATTTACCGACAACTGGTGCCACGATAAACATTTCAGAAGTATACTGTCTTCCGAGAGTCGAAGCGTGCTGGATATGGGAATTCATCGGGCAAATAGTCACAATGTCGAGGATGTCGTGTCTACATTATCGTTTGACTTTTGGTCCAATCTCTTTCGTCCAGAATATGACCGCGATATCTGGCAAAATCTAATGGCACAACTCCTTCCGTCTCAGAACATTACAAGAAAAGAGTTTCAGAAGAGGGTCAGACTACTCAACAACTTCCGCAACAGAATTGCTCATCACGAGCCTATTCATAAACTTAACCTCAGTGAGCTACACCAAATAATTTTAGAGACACTGCAATGGCTATCCCCCGAGATGTCAGTATGGGTCAAACATTTTTCCACAGTGAATTCCTGTCTGCGCACCCGTCCCCATACAAATGGGAATGACACCGTTCGTCATCAAACAATCAGTGACAGTAATTTTGTTCAGGTGGCACCAGATGACAATATTGATATCGATTTCTCCAGACGATTCATAGTTTGTTTAAATCAGGATAATCTGGTCGCCGTTATTGAGAAACAACATATAGCTGATTTTCTATATTCACTGCGCAATAACGGTGAATTACTTATCTCCCTACGCGATTATACATTTAGTGACGTTATAAATTTTTTATCCCTTAGGATGAATGCTCTCCAATGCCCACCCACGCTTAATATCACCAACATATCTTCTCTTCTCAGAAAAAAAGTGATGTACATCGTTATCCAGGAAGATAAGAAAATACATGGGGTTATTGCGAAATCACACCGTAAGTACTGAGCAAATTTACTGCGTACGATGCAGATGCCCTCAGAGACCCAAAAATCACCGCCACTCGCACAACATCGCTATCAGACAAATTTCGATTGCCTTGCTAAACCGGTTTAGTTAATTTTCTACAAAATCACTTTTGGAGATGATGACATGTCAGCACGAGTCTGGTGTCTGGGAGACGCCGTAGTAGATCTGTTGCCGGAAGGGCCGGGACGCCTGATGCAATGTCCTGGTGGGGCACCAGCAAATGTCGCGGTAGGGATTGCCCGATTACAGGGGAACAGCGGATTTATTGGCCGCGTCGGCGAGGACCCTTTTGGTCACTTTATGCGTCAGACGCTGACCGACGAGCAGGTGAATACTCACTTTATGAGCGCCGATCCCGCCCATCGCACTTCGACAGTAGTGGTCGCGCTGGATGAAGACGGCGAACGTTCATTTACCTTTATGGTGCGCCCGAGCGCCGACCTGTTTATTGAACCCGATGATTTACCCAAATTTCACGCCGGGGAATGGCTGCACTGCTGTTCCATCGCGCTGGCTGCCGAACCTTCTCGCGCCACCACCTTCACCGCAATGCAGCGCGTAAAGACGGCGGGCGGTTTTGTCAGCTTCGACCCGAATATCCGCCACGACTTGTGGCCGGACGATGCGGATCTGCGTCATTGCCTGGACCGGGCGTTGCAACTGGCAGACGTGGTGAAGCTCTCCGAAGAGGAACTGGCATTTGTCTCCGGTTCAACACACATCGATACCAGTATGATGCAACTGGCAGCACGCTTCGACATCAGGCTACTGCTGGTGACACAGGGCAAGGCGGGCGTTAAAGCCTGCCATAACAGACAGATTTCACACTACCCAACCTTACCTGTTATCAGCGTGGACACCACCGGTGCGGGTGATGCATTTGTCGCTGGGTTGCTGTGGGGGCTGGCGCAGCATGGCCTGCCGGAAAATGAACCACAGCTGGCAGCACGCCTTGCCTGTGCACAAATCTGTGGTGCACTGGCGACCACCGCCAAAGGCGCCATGACTGCCCTGCCTTATTTGCATCAGCTTGAGGAGCAACTCGGCTAATTTCTGGCCCGGTTACTGTTTGGTTTTGCGAGCCATCTCACAATCACTAAATCGGTTTAGCAAATTTCATTGCGCGGAGAAATTACCCGTGATTATGATTCAACGCCTAAACCGGTTTAGCAAAAAAACAACTTTGTGATGATAGCCTTTCCTCAGGGACGCAAAACAATGAAAAAAAGCACTCTCGCTATAACCCTTGGTGTGTTGTTAGGTTCCGGGTCTGCATGGGCAGCAGACCCCAGCATCAGCAGCATTGAAGCTCGTCTGGCAGCGCTGGAACAGCGTTTACAGTCCGCCGAACAACGCGCTAATGCCGCAGAAAACCGCGCCGAGGCCGCAGAAAAGCAGACACAGCAACTTGCCGCCGCTCAACAAAAGAATCAAACCATCACCACCCAGGTAGAGCAGCGTACCGCCCGCCTGGATCAGAAATCCACCAGCGATGATGAGGGTTTTGAGTTCCACGGCTACGCCCGTTCCGGCTTGCTGATGAATAACTCTGCGTCTAAAACCCAGGGCGGCCCGACAGTCACCCCGGCAGGTGAAACCGGCGGCAATATTGGTCGTCTGGGTAACGAACCCGATACCTATGTCGAGCTGAACCTTGAGCACAAACAAACGCTGAACAACGGCGCAACCACTCGCTTCAAGGTGATGTTGGCCGACGGACAACGTACCTACAACGACTGGACCGCCTCCAGCAGCGATCTCAACCTGCGCCAGGCCTTTACCGAGATCGGCCATCTGCCCACCTTCACCGGTGCCTTCAAGGATTCCACCGTCTGGGCTGGCAAGCGTTTTGACCGCGATAACTTTGACATCCACTGGATCGACTCCGATGTGGTGTTCCTCGCCGGGACCGGTGCAGGTATCTATGACATGAAATGGGGTGACGAGGCGCGCAGCAACCTCTCGCTGTATGGCCGCACCTTTGGCGATATCGAAAACAACGAAAACACCGCCCAGGACTACATCCTGTCGCTGAATAACTTCTATGGACCGTTACAGCTGATGGTAAGCGGCATGCGCGCCAGAGATAACGATGACCGCGTCGATACCGATGGCAACAAAGTCAAAGGTGATGCGGCCAACACCGGCATGCACGCCCTGCTTGGCCTGCATAACGACAGTTTCTACGGCCTGCGTGAAGGTTCCGCGAAAACCGCCCTGCTCTACGGCCACGGCCTGGGGGCGGAGGTGAAATCCATCGGCTCCGATGGGGCACTGCTGCCGGAAGCGAATACCTGGCGTCTGGCGAGTTATGGCATCACCCCGCTGGGCGGTGGCTGGCATATCGCCCCGGCGCTGCTGGCGCAAAGCAGCAAGGATCGGTACGTCAGGGGTGACAGCTATGAATGGGCCACGGCTAACCTGCGCCTGATTCAGGAGATTACCCAGAATTTCGAGATGCAGTACGAAGGTTCTTATCAATATATGGACCTGCGCCCGAAAGGCTACAACAGCCGTAACGCAGTAAGCGGCAGCTTCTACAAACTCACCGTCGCGCCGACACTCAAAGCCGGTGACGTGGGCGAGTTTCTGAAACGTCCGGAAATCCGCCTCTTCGCCACCTGGATGGACTGGGATCATCGCCTCGACAACTATGCCAGCGATGATGCCTTTGGCAGCAACGGCTTCAAAGCCGGTGGTGAATGGAACTTCGGTGTACAAATGGAAACCTGGTTCTGATCATACGGCCCCCTGCGGGGCCGTTTCAGCCGGGCTGATAGCACAATAACGAGAAGACAGAGGTAAGTATGGATTTTGTAAAAATTTCCCGGTCGCTACTGCCGTTGCTGGGAGGCAGGGACAATATTGCCAGCGCCGCGCACTGTGCCACGCGCCTGCGTCTGGTGCTGGTGGACGATGCCAAAGCGGATACCGATGCCATTGGCAAAATCGATGGCGTGAAAGGCTGCTTTCGTAATGCTGGTCAGTTGCAGGTTATTTTCGGCACCGGTGTGGTTAACAAGGTTTACGCGGCATTTATCGCCGAAGCGGGAATTAGCGAATCAAGCAAATCAGAGGCAGCGGATATCGCCGCGCGTAAGCTAAACCCGTTCCAGCGCATCGCCCGTTTGTTGTCGAATATTTTTGTGCCGATCATTCCCGCCATCGTCGCTTCCGGCCTGCTGATGGGCCTGCTGGGCATGGTCAAAACCTACGGCTGGGTGAATCCCGATAACGCGCTGTATATCATGCTCGACATGTGCAGCTCGGCGGCGTTTATCATTTTACCGATCCTGATTGGCTTTACCGCCGCGCGTGAGTTTGGTGGCAACCCCTTCCTTGGCGCAACCCTCGGCGGCATCCTTACCCATCCGGCCCTGACCAACGCCTGGGGCGTGGCGGCAGGCTTCCACACCATGAACTTCTTCGGTATCGAAGTGGCGATGATTGGCTACCAGGGGACGGTTTTTCCGGTGCTGCTGGCGGTGTGGTTTATGAGTATGCTGGAAAAACAGCTGCGTCGGGTGATCCCGGATGCGCTGGACCTGATCCTGACGCCCTTCCTGACGGTGATTATCTCCGGTTTTGTCGCGCTGCTGATCATCGGCCCGGCAGGCCGTATGCTGGGTGACGGTATCTCCTTTGTGCTCAGCACCCTGATTACTCACGCGGGCTGGCTGGCAGGACTGCTGTTTGGCGGGTTGTATTCGGTGATTGTCATCACCGGCGTGCATCACAGTTTCCACGCCATCGAAGCCGGTCTGCTGGGTAATCCGACTATTGGTGTCAACTTCCTGCTGCCGATCTGGGCCATGGCCAACGTCGCGCAAGGGGGAGCCTGTCTGGCGGTATGGTTTAAAACTAAAGATGCGAAGATCAAAGCCATCACCCTGCCCTCCGCTTTCTCAGCGCTGCTGGGCATTACTGAAGCCGCTATCTTCGGTATTAACCTGCGCTTTATGAAACCTTTTATCGCTGCGCTGATCGGGGGTGCCGTGGGCGGTGCCTGGGTAGTATCGGTGCATGTTTATATGACTGCGGTCGGGCTGACGGGTCTGCCGGGCATGGCGATTGTGCAGGCCAGCTCTCTGCTGAATTATGCTATTGGGATGGTGATTGCCTTCAGCACCGCCTTTGTTCTCTCTTATCTGCTCAAATACAAAACGGACTCTGAATAATGGCTTCCTCAACACTTTTGCCCGCCATTTTACAGGCGGTGATGCAGGGTCAACCCAGGACGCTCAGTGACCGCCACTATCCCGGCTGGCACCTGGCGCCGGTGACCGGGCTGCTCAACGATCCCAACGGTTTTATCCAGTTCGCCGGTCGCTACCATTTGTTCTATCAGTGGAATGCGCTTGGCTGCCAGCATAAGCATAAATGCTGGGGGCACTGGAGTTCGGCGGATCTGTTGCACTGGCAGCATGAGCCTATCGCGCTGATGCCCGATGAAGATTATGACCGCAGCGGCTGCTACTCCGGTAGCGCCGTCGATAACCAGGGGATGCTGACACTGGTATATACCGGCAACGTCAAATATGACGACGGCTCGCGCACCGCCTGGCAATGTCTGGCGCAGCAAAACAGCACGGGTGCGTTTGATAAAATCGGCCCGGTGATTGCCCTGCCGGAAGGTTATACCGGGCATGTACGCGATCCTAAAGTATGGCGGCACGGTGACGACTGGTACATGGTGCTGGGGGCACAGGACCTGCAATTACAGGGCAAAGTGCTGCTGCTGCGCTCAGCGGATCTGCACAGCTGGCACCACCTCGCGGAGATTGCCGGTAGCGGTCTCGGTGGCCTGGGAGAGGCGGGTTATATGTGGGAGTGCCCGGATATGTTTTCCCTCGGTGACAGCACCTACCTTATCTGCTGCCCGCAGGGCGTGGCGCGGGAAGAGAAACGCTATCTGAATACCCATCCGAGCGCCTACCTCAGTGGCCAACTCGATTATGACAAGGTCCATTACCGGCACGGATCGTTGCAGGAGCTGGACGCCGGATTCGAGTTTTACGCGCCGCAAACCACCCTGACCGCCGACGGGCGACGCCTGCTGGTGGGCTGGATGGGGGTTCCGGACGGTGAAGAGATGGCGCAACCCACCGTCGCCCAGGGCTGGATCCATCAGATGACTTGCCTGCGTGAACTGAGTTCACGGGATGGCAAACTGTATCAGCAACCCATCGCAGAATTGCAGGCATTGCGCGGGGAGGAACAGCGTTACCACGGTCCCGCTGATTCTGCGCCACCGATAGAGGCACAACGGCTGGAGCTGCTGCTGGAAAGCCAGGGAGAGGTGACGCTGAATTTTGCCGACACCCTGATTGTTGAATGGCATCAGGATGAACTGCGCCTCGCCCGCCGCAGTCTGGAGACGGGAGAATGGCTGTATCGTTACTGGCAAGGAACCGCCAGCCGTTTGCAGATCCTGTGTGACCACTCCAGCGTGGAAATCTTTATTAACGACGGGGAAGGCGTGATGAGCAGCCGTTACTTCCCGGCACAACCGGCACGTTTAATCCTGAGCGGCAGCGCAGATCTGCAAGCCCGCTACTGGTCGTTACGTCACTGCATGGTAGAATAAGTCATTGTTTCATTAACCGATGCATTGTCGTGAGAAAAACCAAACGCGTTACCATCAGTGATATCGCCGCACTGGCAGGGGTGTCCAAAGCCACTGCCAGCCTGGTGCTGAACGGCCGTGGTAAGGAGCTGCGCGTGGCGAAGGAGACACGGGAACGTGTGCTGACGCTCGCGCAGCAACACCATTATCAACCGAGTATCCATGCCCGCCTGCTGCGTGATGACCGCAGCCATACGCTGGGGCTGGTGGTACCGGAAATCACCAACCACGGTTTCGCCGTGTTTTCTCATGAACTGGAAAATCTGTGCCGCGAAGCGGGCCTGCAACTGTTGATCTCCTGTACCGATGAGAATGCCGGTCAGGAAATGGTGGTGGTCAATAACCTCGTGGCACGCCAGGTTGATGGCCTGATCGTCGCCTCCAGCATGCTGAGCGATAGCGACTATGTAAAACTCAGCGAGCAGTTGCCGGTGGTGCTGTTTGACAGACATATGAGCGATACCCAGCTGCCGCTGGTGGCAACCGACTCCATCACCCCCACTGCCGACCTGGTGGAACGGCTGGCTCGCGCCAGGCCTGATGAAATCTATTTCCTCGGCGGCCAGCCACGTCTGTCACCCACCAAAGATCGTCTGGCCGGTTTTATGCAGGGCCTTGAGCGCGCAGGGGTCACACCACGCCCGGAATGGATTATCCACGGCAACTATCACCCCAGCAGTGGCTATGAAATGTTTGCCGCGTTGTGCGCCAGGCTCGGGCGTCCGCCTAAAGCGTTGTTTACCGCCGCCTGCGGCCTGCTGGAAGGGGTGCTGCGTTATATGAGTCAGCACCATTTGCTGGCCAGTGATATTCGCATCGCCAGTTTTGATGATCACTATCTGTATGATTCGCTGTCAGTTCCTATCGACACCGTCGAACAGAATGTGCCACGTCTGGCGCAGGAGTGTTTCTCAATGCTGACGCAGCTGATTCAGGGACAAGACCCGGAACAAAATCAGATCATCCTTCCCGCCACGCTACGCTTACGGTCCGCGTAGATTCTGATTCTGTAAAAAGGGCTCCCGAATTGGGAGCCCTTTTTTGTACCTCTGCCGGAGGGTTCAGGCAGGTTATTTAATTTCAGTGACGAAGTTTTCACGGCTACGGCGAACTTTCTTCAGGTTCACCAGCCAGTCGCCTTCTTCAGCACGGTAGCCCAGCGGCAGAATGATCACGCTGCGCAAACCTTTCTCTTTCAGACCAAGGATCTCATCGACCGCTTCCGGGTCAAAACCTTCCATCGGTGTCGCATCAACTTCTTCAAATGCGGCAGCAATCAAAGCACTGCCCAGCGCGATGTAAGCCTGGCGCGCTGCAGCCTGATAATTACCCTCGGTGCCGCGTTCGGCCACGATGCCCAGCAGCATCTGACGGTAATTTTCCCAACCCTCATTACGGAAGCCCCTGACGTCATTGGTCAGATCGAACATCATATTGACGCGTTCCGGCGTGATGTCATCCCAGGCAGCAAATACCATCAGGTGAGAACAGTCCGTCACCTGCGCCTGATTCCAGGCTACAGCACGAATTTTTTCGCGGATTTCTGCATTGGTGATGACCATCAACTCAAACGGCTGCAATCCGCTGGAGGTCGCGGTTAAGCGCACGGCTTCAATGATGCGCTCCAGTTTGTCGTCTGGCACCACTTTGCTGGCATCAAATTTCTTGGTTGCGTAACGCCAGGCAAGTTTTTCATTAAGGGTGGTCAAGATATCTTCCTTATGGTGTTTGAGAACACAGGCCACATCAGGGTAGCCTGCAAAGCGTTTCAGAGGATATCAGCACTGATGGATTGCCGCTGAAGCAGAACGAGCTGTTATGGGGTGAGGATGCACGTTCGTCAAACTCCAGACGATAAGCCATTAAAGATCATCCAACGTCACTCGTACTGGCTTGGGATTGCGAAGTCGTTCACGGACAATTTCGATAAGTTCAGCATCTTCGTCACTCAAAAGCGTCTGTTTGAATGGAAGTTTTTGATTCTCAGCAATGTATTCAAGTGTCATACGCAGCGCTTCGGATGGGGTAACACCCATTTTCTCCAGCGCTGCGTAAGAACGAGCCTTGAGTTCATCATCAATACGAAGATTTATGCTACCCATATAGCACCCCTCACAATAAATGTATTTACAAACGTCATTACAATTATTGCATGGTTAGTAGCCAGCCACAACCGTATCTGATCATGCTTTCAAGACCTGATAAGTTCCCTGACACATCATCTATTACATAAATCTGAAATCTTATTAACTTAATAAAATAACATGATAATCAGATATCAATACCGTTACACCACCACAAACTCAGGCGGGTTGAAGGCCGTCACTTCTGGCAGAGGTTCGTTCCAGGCAATGATATCGACCCAGCAACTCTGCGCGCTACAGCCCTGCCCCAGCCTTGAACTGCCACGATCTTCCGTCAGCACGTTCGGATTGCCGTGCTTATCGAGTGAAGCTGTCAGACGCGGGTCTTGCGGGTCATACCAGGCACCCGTTGACATCTGCACCACGCCGGGACGAATGTCTTCACTGAGATGAACCCCTGCCAGAATGGCGCCGCGCTGATTAAACACCTTCACCACACTGCCTTCGCTGATACCCCGCGTTGCGGCATCAACGGGATGTATCCACAGCGGTTCTCTGCCCTGAATCTTGGTTTTACGACTCACGCTGCCGTGATCGTACTGACTATGCAGGCGCGTACGCGGCTGGCTGGAAAGCAAGTGCAGCGGCCAGCGGGCGGCAATCTCATGCTGTGCCTCTGCTTCTGGCTCATACCAGAACGGATGCCCCGGGCACTCTTCATAACCAAAATCGGCAACAGTCTGGGAAAATAGCTCGATTTTGCCGGAAGGGGTCGGCAATGGTGCCAGTTCCGGGTTGTCACGGAAGGCTTTCAGGAAAATTTGCGGTTCGTCAGGACGTGCATACTCCAGCATCCCCTGCGCCCAGAAATCATCGAACTCAGGTAAATCGATACCATCAGCCAGCGCACGCGGTCTTGAACCGTCGTAAATAAAGCGTAACCACGCATCGGCATCACGTCCTTCACTAAAGCTCTCACCAAAACCCATTTTCTCCGCCAGCGCGTGGAAGATGGCGTAATCATCACGCGCTTCCCCCTGCGCAGCGATATGCTGGCGCATGGCAATGATAAAACCATCATTACTGGAACTGCCGATATCGTTGCGTTCCAGTGAGGTGGTGACCGGGAAAACGATGTCGGCGAATTTTGCCTGAGCAGTCCAGTATTGCTCGTGTACCACCACCGTATCCGGTTGACGCCAGGCTTCTACCAGGCGATTGAGATCCTGATGATGGTGGAAGGCATTACCGCCTGCCCAGTAAACCACGCGAATATCCGGGTAGGTGCAGTCCTTGCCATCAAACTGATAATGACCACCTGGATTCAGCAGCATGTCCGAAAGACGGGCCACCGGAATGATCTCCTTTATCGCGTTGGCTCCTGCCGGAAAGCGCGGGCCGGAGAAAGTACGACGCACGGAACCCGCCAGATTGGTGCTGGCATAGGCAAAGCCGAGACCACCCCCAGGGGTGCCAATCTGGCCAATCATCGCAGCCAGCGCCACGGTTGCCCAGAAAGTTTGCTCCCCCTGGAACGCACGTTGCAGTGACCAGGCGATATTAATCATGGTGCGTTTTGTCACCATCTTCCGCGCCAGTTCACGAATGGCCAGTGCCTCGACACCGGTGATGGCAGCGGCCCACTCCGGCGTTTTTGCCTTGCCGTCTTTGTGACCCAGCAGATAGTCCCTATACTCGGCAAACCCAACGGTATGGCTGGCAACAAAACGGGCATCGTAGAGTGACTCATCAATCAACACATAACTCAGCGCCAACAACAGCGCCGTGTCGCTGCCAGGTTTCAGTGAAAGCCATTCCGCGTTGGTGACACCGGAAAGATCGTTTTTAACCGGACTGACATTAATAAAATGTGTGCCGTTGCGCTGCATCTCCCCCAGCCAGTGTTTGAGGGAGTGATCGTTTGCCGCGCCGCCATTGACCTGGGAATTACGTAAAGGCAAACCACCGAAAGCGACAAACATCTCGCAATGCTCCGCCAGCGAAGACCAGTGGGTATGCTGCTTTTGCAGTACATCCAGTTCGCCGATGATATGCGGCAGCAGTCGCTCTGCTGCGGCCAGACTATAGGTGTTGGTGCTGTCTGTGTAGCCGCCCAGCTGATTGAAAAAACGATGCAACTGGCTTTGCGCGTGGTGGAAGCGACCGGCACTCGACCAGCCATAAGAACCCGCATAAAACGCCTGGTTGCCGTGGGTCTGCTTAACCCGGGTCAGTTCATCGGCGACCAGCGCAAGGGCCGTTTCCCAGCTCACCTCAACAAAGGGTTCTTTGCCACGCCCCTGGCGAGAATCGCGGCCATTTTTGAGATAACCAAGGCGCACTGCGGGGCGACGAATACGGCTTGGGCCATCTACCGCACCGACCAGAGACTGGCCGATAGCTGAGGGGTTGCGGTCCCATTCGACCGGCTCCACGCCAGTGAGAGAGCCTTCGGTGGTGGACACACGATAAGTGCCCCAGTGCATAACGGCGAGGTTGTGGTGTGTTGTCATTTGGTGATCAGGTTGCGATGTCAGTAACGTTATTGGTATCCCGTCACAGTAGCACAGCGCGAAATGTGCAGGGATCAAAAATCTGCACAGAAGCCCAACACCGATGTGGTTTGCCATTTTCAGTGACGGAATCGTTATAGTTTCTGACCAATACGCCGATATCTCCTGATACCGCTTAAAGGAGTCCGGTTATGGAAAAGGCACTGCAGATCAACCAGCTATATCAGGATATCACCCGCAATATCACCCAGGCTCTGGATGATATTGCCGGTCTGGATATCAGCAATGATGAAGGGAAAGCACACGTCAGCGTGATGACTCAAAATCTCCAGCAGATTCGCAAAGGCTTTGAGGAGGAGCTGCTATTTTTGCAGCAGAACGCCGAATGGGATCATTTCACCCTCGCCTTTTTCGGTGAAACCAATGCAGGAAAGAGTACCCTGATCGAATCTCTGCGCATCCTGTTCAACGAACAAGCGCGCCAGCAGGCATTGGAAGCGCGACACAACGAAGTGCAGGAAGCTGAACGTCAGCTGGCTGAGGCGGGCGATAAAGTCAGAGAAGGAATGAAGCAGGTTTATCAGCAACTGGCTTCGGCACTGTCAGATTTTCAAAACAGTGCGCAGAAGATGAAAGCCATACAGTTAAAAACCACCCGCACAAAACTTTGGCAGGCACATATCACCGGTGCGGCTGTTGGTTTATGCGTCGGTCTGACGGTCATGGCGTTATATTTCAGCCAGGCGGCAAGCTGAAATGTCGACCCTATCCCCTATCCCGGCAGCAGAGGATGTTCTGCAACATTTGCCCGATTACCTGCAAGCCCTCAACCGGACCGAGACCGCAAGAGCACAAGCCGGGCGTACCGATGGACTGATCATCGGCACCGGTGCCGCCGACTTCACCAAAGGCAATACCCGTTACCGCTTGCAGGTCGCTGACCAGGTGTTCGAGCTGCTTGACGTTCCCGGCATTGAGGGGGATGAAGCTCGCTATATCGAAGAAGTGAAAAAGGCGGTCGCCACCGCACACCTGATTATCTACGTTAACGGCACCAACAAGAAACCAGAGAAGCAGACAGCGCATAAAATCGGCAGCTATCTTAAGCGAGGCACTCAGGTCTTACCGGTGATCAATCTGCGCGGTAATGCTGATGCTTATGAATTCAGTGAGGACAGAATAGATCTGTTGCAGCACGCGGGAGCAGGTAGCGCGTTGCAGCAAACGACCGACGTGCTGGCGTCGGCCCTTGATGAAAAGGTGCTGCTCCCCGGCCAGGTAGTTCAGGGCCTGCTCGCCTTCTCATCACTGGCGATCAATCAAGACGGCTCTACCTCCATCCATCCCTCGCGCAGTAATGACCTGGTGGTTCAGCAACGCAACTATCGCAAATATTTCACCTCTGCGCAGGAAATGACCTGCTTCAGCCGTATTGAAGGGCTGGCAAATGTCGTTCATGGCAAGCTGGATAGCTGGCGTGAGGATATTGTTGAAAGTAATAAGACGCAGGTCACTCAATTGCTGAGCGATTATCTGGTGATTCTCGATGAGCAACTGGCGTTACAGGATACCTTTATGCGTAAAGCGCAGCCTGAATTTGAAAAATGCCGGGTCGCTTTTGCCGCCGCCATCACAGGATTTGAAGACAAGGTAAAAAAACACTGGGACAACGGCTGGAACAGATTTTTTGTCGACCTGATTGCGGACAGCGATGACATCGTCGAAAAACATTTTGGCGATGAAGATGAGATAACGCGTCACATCATGGCTGCCTTCAAACGCCTCAGAACGCAGACTGACACAAAAATTCGTGATGACACCGCGAATGACATCGCTCAACTCCAGCAGCAGCTGGAACATGCCCTGCTCCGCCTGCAGCAGGATATTCATAATGTTGAATTTCAGCAGAAGATGGCGGTGACACCCGGCGCCAGCTGGCGGCTGGACACCGAATTTGCCTTCGAAAGCGAGTTTGATATTGGGGAACTGGGCGGCATGGCGATGAAGATCGGCAGCTACATCGTCAGTGGCATGCTTATCGGCAGTTTGTTTCCCGGTCCGGGTAACATTATTGGCGGCGTGATTGGCGGCATCTTTGGTGCGGTGATGAGTGTGGTCAGTGTTTTCCTGGGTCGCGACAAAAAAGTGCGCCAGGCTCAGACCCAAGTGCACAGCAAAATTAACAGCATGCACGATGAGGTGTTTGCTTCACTCCCCGCCGAAATCAGCAATCTGGTTCATTCAATCCGTGAACAGATTGATATCGAGCTGCTGCAACGCGTCGATGCCATTCAGGCTGCGCTTCATGAACCCAAAATCATTCTTAATAAACAGAAAAAACTTATCGGCCAGATACAGAACCAACTGGAGAAAATGCCCCATGGATGCCTTAACGCAATTCAGTATTGAAAAACAACGAGCCATCGCTGCCCTTGATGAACTGCGCGATGTGGTGCAGTCACTGGGTGAACTGGAAATCGACGTCGCGCAGGATTTGGAAAAAATCCACGCGGCAATGCAGGCTGTCGAATCTGATGTACTCAGCATCGCCCTGCTCGGCGCATTTTCAGATGGTAAAACCAGCGTGATTGCGGCCTGGCTCGGTAGGATCATGGACGACATGGCGATATCGATGGATGAGTCCTCCAATCAGGTGGCTGTTTATCAACCTGAAGGATTACCGGGAAAATGCGAAATCATTGATACGCCGGGATTGTTTGGCGATAAAGAACGTGAGATTGATGGTCGTCAGGTGATGTATGAAGATCTGACTAAACAATATATCTCACAGGCACATCTGATTTTATATGTGGTCGATGCCACCAACCCGCTAAAAGAAAGCCACAGCGCTATCGTTCGCTGGCTGCTGCGTGATCTGAACAAACTCTCCTCCACCATTTTTGTCATCAACAAAATGGACGAGGTGACTGACCTGACCGAACAATCTCTGTTCGAGCAGCAGGAAACCATTAAGAAAGCGAATTTGCGCGATAAACTCGCGCGCATGGCTGATCTTTCCGCAGATGAACTGGCCCAACTGTATATTGTTTGTGTCGCCTCCAATCCTAATGGACGTGGACTGGAATTCTGGTTTGGCAAACCTGAGCAGTACGACAGCCGCTCACGGATACCTCATCTCAAACAAGTGACCGGTGAGATCCTGGCTTCCACCGTTCCTGCTGAATTGCAGGCCAAAACCGGTCTGGATGTGGTGCATGACATCATTCGCCAGCGCGTTATTCATGCGCAGCAACAGCTTGAAGCTCTGGCGGTATTTGCGCGTCAAAATAATGAGGAGTCGGTTCGTTTCAGCGAAGATATTCGTCAAAGCCGTCGCGAGGTTAAACAGTTGGCCCGTGACCTACAGACGCATTTGCTGGGGATGGAAAAACAGCTTATGGGAATGCTCCGCCCGCTCAGTGCAGAAGATATCCGTTCATTTATGGAAGATGAGCTGGGGCTGGCCGCTGATGGTATTGGTTTTAAACTGAGCATGAATATTAAGAGCGTGATTGATAGTTATTTTGATCAATCTTCATCAATTACGCAGCGCCTGTCCGACAATATCATTCGTCAGGTCGACTCCAGCGCCAGTTTTCTCGGCACACTGAGTGAAGGCGCCATCAAATCTCTCGGCGGAACGTTTAAAACGCTGTCAAAAATTGATCCGGATACCATCAAAAGCACCATTTTTCTGGCGCGTGATACGGTGGGTAAAGTGACAGGGTATGTCTATAAATTCCAGCCATGGGAAGCCACTAAGCTGGCTGGTGGTATTGCTCGCTGGGCTGGCCCCGCGGGTGCAGCGATCCAGATTGGTACCGATTTATATGGTATGTGGGCGGCACATGCGCGTGAAGAGGAACTCAGAGAAGCAAAAACCTCTCTGACTCAACTTATCCAGGAGGCGTTTAAGGAAATTTATGACATCCTGGCCGATGACGAGAAAATGTTTGCCTTCTTTGCGCCGCAGATTGTGAACATGGAGAAAGTCGTGAATGACCTGCAACAAACATCCGTGACCATTACCCAAAACCAGGAAAAGCTGGGGATCCTGCACCAGAAACTGGTTGATATGAAAGCCCTGCCGGTAAATTAACTGCCATTGAGTACCGCTTCATCGCCGGGTCTGTATGGCCCGGTCCTTCCTGGCTTTCCCCATCATTAAGATTCCGCATCAAAGGACTACCTCGTTATAAGTAATAAGTTTTTTATATGGGAAGAACAGCTAAAACATTTCTACTTTGGGAATAGCGAGTTATTTCACTTATAAAAAATGGATGTCACATGTATTCAATCGCCACCTGCCCTCATCACTCTTTTTTACCCCTGGTTCAACCTTTGCCACCCAGCAATGTATCGAGGGAACAGTCATTATCAGGCCGATGTTCTTATGTCAGGAACGTTGTTGACAGACCGTATATCACACCCGGTAATGATGGCAATGATGTTCGGCTACCAGTAACTTCGTTTGCTATAAAAATGGAAGAACCACATTCGGTGACGCTGAATGCGTCTGATCTGCCTGCTAAGGAAGGTAACGCGCTTACGGCTGGCAAAGATTTTACTGCGATTGATATTGACGGCTTTGCTGGCGAACAGATTTTCACCGAAGACTTTATCGCGATAGATATCCCTGATTTCACTGCTGAACTGACGAAAACTGACCTGTCTCAGGTGTTAAACAATTTTCGCACTGTTTTTTCTCGCAATCTCGTGTCGGTAGGCGTATCGACCGCCGTCAGAGAAGTTTTCAGACATGGTTTGTTGCCACGCTTAGTCACACTTGCTCCCGCTGCAGTCACCACCGCAGGTGTCATCTCCGGTCTGTTGCCGATCATTTTACAACTGGCCGGATTGACCAATGATGTCTATCAGGGAAGGCAGACACTGCAGAGTAATTGTGCTCGCCTGGCTAACATTGCGATGGTGAGCGGAGCTATGGCCGGTCTGGCATTCAGCAGTGGCCTCGCTGCGGCCGCCCCTGCATTGATTTCCGCGTTCTGGGTTTATGTCCCCGTTCGGGATCTGTGCCAGTACTTTCTGACGTTGCGTGATAATGCGACACCGGAAGCCGTCCTGCCTGCGGTAGTCTGTGCAGCAGGGGCTTATGCCGTTAATCAGACGCTGATCTGTCTGGCAATGGCACATGTCGCTGACTCGCTTGCTGCTCTGGGTCCGGTCACGGCTAATGTTGTCTCGGCTACCTGCCTGAATGTTATAGGTGAAACGGTTGAACATATAACCTGCCGCCAATTACATGCCTCTTTTACTGACAGCGGAGCATTGCAGATCGATTGTCATTTACGTTCGGGTGAGGAGATAACCTGGCAAAGCATTGGCGACCTGCTTACCATCCCCATTGCCAGCCGCTCGGCCTTATTTGCATCTACCTATGCAAATACTTTTGCAATTCAGGGCGGCATCCTCGTTGATAGTGTCACCGCAGCGGGAAGCCTGGCGTTAGGTTATCCGATGTTTATTTACAGTGCTGAACATAAGCCTGTCCCCTCTGCTCAGACAGATAAGGGGTAATCGTTGCCTGATGCATCGTATTTTGTTCATGAGATATTGTGGATGGTGGAGCATCAATGCTGGTTCAGGGAGGTAATCAGCTTTGGTGATTTTTGCTGCGACGCCTCTTGATTCTTAATAAGAAAATCACTTGTTAAATTATCATCTTGTTAAAATAACAATACATTTTCTGTGCTCTTTGATAACTTCATGTCTTGTTAAAATGCATATACAATCAGTATGTCATTATCTTAACAAGATAATGGATTAGTCTGTTGTTATCTTGCCAATCCAAATTTGATCCATTCCCTTTATGTCGTTTGACTTTCGGTCACATGATTCTTCTTTGATTCTGCACCCCATTTATTAATGCTATCCTGGGCGCTCTAAACCTGGTGATAGTCTGGAGTAAGTTATCTGCACTTAACTGATTAAGATGTTAAGTTGTTATGGCATTAACACCAGCCCGCATGATTATAACAACTTAACTTCATGCTATCTTGTTAAAATAACAACTAAATAAGCTAGCCTTTTAGTGGCTTAGTGGCTTAGTGGCTTAGTGGCTTAGTGGCTTAGTGGCTTAGTGGCTTAGTGGCTTAGTGGCTTAGTGGCTTAGTGGCTTAGTGGCTTAACAAGATATTAAAATAATAGATTGTGATCTCTTCAACTTGTTATCTTAATAATTTATTTTCACCCTGTAATAGCCCCCGTTTAAACCGGACACTTCACCAGTAAGACATAGTCATAGAGCTATGTTTAAGGAGTGTCCTGTGCAAAGAATCGAAGTGATCACTGGCGAGCAAAAGCGTCGTCGTTATACTCCCGAAGAGAAAGCCCGTTTTGTTGCGCTCGCCATGCAACCCGGCTACACCGTCTCACTCGTTGCCCGGCAATATGGCATTACACCCAGTCTTCTTTTTAAGTGGAAACGGCTCATGAACGATGGTGGGAAGTCTGCGATCGCCGCAGGCGACGAGGTGGTCAGCGTCTCAGAG